>JABDJX010000109.1 GCA_013003245.1 Silicimonas sp.
ACCTTGGGGCAGAAAACGTGAACGCAGTAAACGAAGGCTGCGCTAACCTTGGCCGCCACATCGGCAACCTGAAATCCTTTGGCGTGCCGGTTGTTGTCGCGATAAACCACTTTGTCACCGACACCGACGCCGAAGTGCAGGCTGTGAAGGACTACGTCGAGACCCAAGGGTCCGAGGCGATCGTCTCAAAGCACTGGGAGTTTGGATCAAAGGGTTCGGCTGATCTGGCCACCCGCGTGGCCGAGGTTGCCGACAGTGGCAAAAGCCAGTTCTCGCCGCTCTACAAAGACGACATGCCGCTCTTTGAGAAGATCGAAACTGTGGCCAAACGCATTTACCGTGCTGACGAGGTTCTGGCCGACAAAAAAATCCGCGACCAACTCAAGGCTTGGGAAGCGGCAGGTTACGGCAATCTGCCGGTCTGTATGGCCAAGACACAATACAGCTTTTCAACCGACCCCAACTTGCGCGGCGCGCCCGTGGGCCACTCGGTGCCGGTGCGCGAAGTGCGGCTGAGTGCGGGTGCGGGCTTTATCGTCGCGATCTGCGGCGAGATCATGACGATGCCGGGCCTGCCACGCGTGCCTGCAGCGGAAAACATCCGTTTGAATGACGGCGGCGAAATCGAAGGGCTGTTCTAAGCGTGCACACTGCCGAAGTCATATGGACCTGCGAGGGCGACTTTGCCAAAGGCACCTATTCTCGTGGTCATATCTGGCGCTTTGACGGTGGGCTGGAGGTGCCGGGCTCGGCCTCTCCCAGCGTGGTGCCGGCACCCTATTCGGTGGCCGCCGCTGTGGACCCTGAGGAGGCCTATATCGCGTCCTTGTCCTCGTGCCACATGCTTTGGTTTCTCGATCTCGCCAAACGCAATGGCCTTTCCGTCGCCGCTTACCATGATCAAGCGACAGGGGCCTTGGTCTCTGAGGGCGGGCGGATGTGGATCCCACGCGTCGATTTGAATATCTCGGTGGACTTTGATGACGCAGTGCCGGACAAGGCCGACCACCGCGCGTTGCACGAAAAGGCGCACCGTGCCTGCTTTATTGCCAATTCGGTCAAAACCGAAGTTGTGATCAATCTGAAGGATTAGACGTATGAGTGCCACGATCATCGACGGAAAAGCCTTTGCTCTGAAAGTGCGGGGCAAAGTGGCGGATCATGTGGCCCGTCTGAAGGCTGATCACGGTATTACACCGGGTCTTGCTGTTGTGCTTGTAGGCAGCGATCCGGCGTCCGAGGTTTATGTTCGCTCAAAGGGCAAGGCCACGAACGAGGCTGGCATGAAGTCGGTTGAACATCGGCTGGAGGCTGACACATCAGAGGCTGATCTGCTGCGGCTCATTGATGATCTGAACAACGATGTCACAATTCATGGCATCCTGGTGCAACTGCCTTTGCCGGATCACCTGAACGAAGACCTCGTCATCAATTCCATCAATCCGGCCAAGGACGTTGACGGTTTTCATATCTCGAACGTCGGCCTGCTGGGCACGGGCCAAAAGTCCATGGTGCCCTGCACGCCGCTTGGGTGCCTGATGATGCTGCGCGAGCAACATGGCTCGCTGTCTGGTTTGGATGCGGTTGTCATTGGTCGCTCGAACATCGTTGGCAAACCGATGGCCCAACTTTTGCTGGGCGACAGCTGCACGGTGACCATCGCGCACTCGCGCACCAAGGATCTGGCCGAAACCGTGCGCCGCGCCGACATCGTGGTGGCCGCTGTGGGCCGCCCTGAAATGGTTCCGGGCGATTGGATCAAACCAGGAGCGACTGTGATTGACGTGGGCATCAACCGGCTTGACGCGCCGGAGCGCGGCGAAGGCAATACCCGACTTGTTGGCGATGTCAACTTTGCAAGCGCAAGCGAGGTGGCAGGCGCCATCACGCCAGTTCCTGGCGGTGTTGGGCCGATGACCATTGCTTGCCTTCTGGCCAACACGGTTACAGCCTGCAGCCGCGCGAATGATCTGGACGAGCCCGAGGGTCTTACCGCCTAGCCTTTCATCGGTCCAAAAATATGGCGGGGAGCGCGAGGGGCAGAGCCCCTCGCCACGCGCGCGACGCCGACAGGCGGCGCAAAACCTCAAACCGCAGTCAGGCGGCCTTTGGCACAGGAACGGCAATCACACGCGGGCCGGTCAGGTATGCGAGCGCCTTGTCGGCAAAAAGGCGCCGCAGGATCGGCGTGGTCCAGTCCAACCCCCCTGTGTAGCGCCCATAAGCCGGAAGGATCAGCCGTGCACCGTCACACATGAAACAAGGGCGCGAGGTATAACGCACCTTGGCCTTAGGATGATAATGGCCCGAAATCTCTCCCGGCGTAGTCTCGGCGGTTGCAATATGTCGAAAGGTCAGGGGACCTGACACCCATTCAGCCAGGTGCTCTCCCCCCAAATCCAAAGGACCGGGATCATGATTGCCTTCCAGCCACAACCAGCGCCTTCCGGCTTGCAGGCGGCGAATGTGGTCAATCTCTTCAGAGGGCAGCGACTGGCTGGCCGCCAGATCATCAAAACTGTCTCCAAGGCACAGCACCGTGGCAGGCTGCAACGCGTCTATGTCTGCGCTCAACCGATCCAGAGTGTCTTTCGTCTCGTAGGGGGGCAAAAGCGGGCCACCACGGCGGGCAATGCGCTCGGACTTGCCAAGGTGGAGGTCCGAAATCACCAAAAGCCCCGGCCGCTTCCAAAAAAGCGCGCCTGATGGACGTGCAGTCAGGGTTTCACCCTGAAAATCAAAATCAACCGAGTTCATGCTTCGTTCCTAAGCGGCCAGAGACACCCTCTCAAGTGAGAATTTGTGCAATCGGCAATGTGCTGCTTGGTCTTGACGGCCTGCCGTCTGAAAGGCAGGGGAGGCCTATGACATCAAAGCATCTCAAAAGCGCACCTTGGCGCAACTTCTATGGTCGCACCCATGGTAAGGGACTGCGCGATGCGCAAAAGCGCTACATGGAGGACCTGGAGGTGCTAGGTCTTGGCGGGGTGAGTTGGGAGAACAACCCAAACCGCGATCCGCTGAATCTGAAAGCACTCTTTGAAGGGCGGCCGGTCTGGCTTGAGATCGGGTTTGGCAGCGGCGAGCACATGATCCATCAAGCAAGCGAAAACCCGGACGTCGGGATCATTGGTGCCGAGCCTTACGTGAACGGGGTCGCCACCGCTTTGGGTAAGCGGCGCAAGGCCGGGGTCGAGAACGTCCGTATTCACGCAGGCGACGCCCGCGATCTGATGGATGTCTTGCCGGCAGGTTCGGTTGAAAAGGCCTTTCTTCTCTATCCCGACCCATGGCCCAAAGCGCGACATCACCGACGCCGGTTCGTGACGCAAGAGCATTTGATCCCCTTGCATAAGGTGCTGGTACCGGGTGCAGAGTTTCGAATGGCCACTGACATCCCCGATTATGTGCGCCAAGCAATGGAAGAGGTGCCGAGGGCCGGGTTTGAACCGGTGTCGGAAGAGGCTTCGGACTGGCGCGATCCATGGGAAGACTGGCTGTCGACCCGTTATGAACAAAAGGCTCTGCGCGAAGGCCGCACGCCACACTACCTGACCTTCCGGCGCAGCTGAGCCGGGGCGGCTTGCGCCTGCACTTTGCTGCATCAACGGCGGCCCTGCGGCCCTCTCCTGGCCTAGCGCGCTATCCTGCAGGAGTGCATGGACGCCCCGATCCGCTTGCGCTAACACGGGCGCGAATTGCCTTGAGGAGACCACATGTCAGGACATGGCACGCCCCGCCCGTTGATTTCCCGAAAGGCATCGCCGCTTCGTGGCGAAGCGCTTGTTCCGGGCGACAAATCGATCAGCCACCGCTCGCTGATCCTTGGCGCACTGGCTGTGGGCGAAACCCGCGTGACGGGGCTTTTGGAAGGCGAAGATGTGCTGGCGACCGCAGACGCGATGCGGGCTTTTGGTGCAGGCGTGACGCATGAGGGCGACACATGGGTTATCCAAGGGGTTGGCGTTGGCGGATTTGCCGAGCCCGAAGCCGTGATCGATTGCGGCAATGCAGGCACGGGCGTGCGCTTGATCATGGGCACTATGGCAACAACCGCAATCACGGCGACCTTCACCGGTGATGCGTCGCTGCGGTCTCGCCCCATGGGTCGTGTCACTGATCCTTTGGCGCTTTTTGGCGCGGCGTCTTACGGACGGGACGGCGAGCGCTTGCCGATGACAGTGGTCGGGGCGAAAGACCCGGTGGCGATCAGGTACACCTTGCCGATGCCATCAGCGCAAGTGAAGTCGGCAGTCCTGTTGGCGGGCCTCAATGCGCCCGGTGAGACTGTGGTGATCGAGCCCGAAGCAACGCGGGATCATACCGAGCGGATGTTGCGTGGCTTTGGCGCGCATGTCACGGTTGAAGACAGCGCAGAGGGACGCGTGATTACTCTCACGGGCTATCCGGAGCTGAAGCCACAGGTCATCGCTGTGCCGCGTGACCCTTCGTCTGCGGCTTTCCCGGTCTGTGCCGCCCTGATCGTCGAAGGCTCGGACATTCTGGTCCCCAACATCGGTTTGAACCCCACGCGCGCCGGTCTGTTCGAGACCCTGCGCGAGATGGGTGCTGATCTGACCTATGAGAACACGCGCGAAGAGGGCGGCGAGCCCGTTGCCGATCTGAGGGCCAAATTCTCGCCTGATATGAAGGGTATAAAGGTGCCACCCGACCGTGCGGCGTCGATGATCGACGAGTATCCCATCCTGTCCGTCGTTGCGGCGTTTGCCCAAGGGCGGACAGTAATGCGTGGTGTCAAAGAGTTGCGCGTTAAGGAAAGCGATCGGATTGATGCCATGGCTCAAGGTCTGCGCGCGGCCGGTGTCACCGTTGAGGAAGGTCCAGACTGGTGGGAAGTTGAGGGCCGCGGACCGGACGGCGTGCCCGGTGGATGCCGCGCCGAGGCACGTCTCGATCACCGGATTGCGATGTCGTTTGCCTGTTTGGGGATGGCGACAAAAGAGCCGGTGACAGTGGATGACGCAGGCCCGATCGCGACGTCTTTCCCTTTATTTCAGGACCTTATGTCAGGCCTTGGTGCGCAGTTTGAATTGGCGAGTGAATGATTGTGCGTGGATCATGCCTGTGCGGCGGCGTCCGGTACACCGTGAGCGGCCCGCTGCGCCCGGTCATCGCCTGCCATTGTACGCAATGCCGCAAGACCAGCGGTCACCACGTGGCGGCAACCTCTGCTCGGCGTGACGACGTTGAGATCAGTGGAGACGTCACGTGGTTTGCATCATCCGAAACAGCGCGTCGTGGGTTCTGCGGCACCTGTGGCTCGAACCTGTTCTGGGATGGGCCGGGGGTAAATTTGTCGATATTTGCCGGTACGTTAGAGGCTCCGACAGGGTTGCAGTTGGCGGGGCATATCTATTGCGACGCCAAGGGGGATTATTATGGGATCGAAGGTGATCTGCCCAAAGCGAGCGGCTCTGATCCTGCGATGACAACGCAGGTGCAGGGCTAAATCAACAAGCTTGCCGCGCCTTCGTGCTTTAAGAGAGCGACCTTTGTCTCGATCCCGCCTGCAGCGGAGAACCCGCCCAGATTGCCCGTGCCTACCACGCGGTGACAGGGGATAATAATGGCAATGGGATTGGCACCACAGGCCTGACCGGCTCCTTGGGGAGAGATACTCAGGCTCTTGGCCATCTGGCCATAGGTTCTTGTTTCCCCAAAAGGAATGGCGATCAGCGCATCAAGGAAACGGAGTTGCGACGGCGTTACTTTGGGGGCTAGCGGCAGATCGAATGCTGTGAGGTCGTGGTCGAAGTAGCGCTCTAGCTGTGCTGCGGCGGAGTCGAGCGTAAGCGTCGTGTCAGTGTGGCCGTCTTCCCATACCAGGCGGGTGAGGGCGCCGTCCTCCTCGATCAAGGTGAAGGGGCCAATTGGGCTTTTGACGGACAGAGCGGGCATGAGGCGAGCGTGACGGGTTGCGCAGGCAAAAGCAATGGAGGCTCTGTCGGGTAAATGCGAGTTTCCCAGTCATAGCGAACTTCTTGAACTGGGACGGGCAAAAGGTCTGTCCGGGCCGTGTTCGGATGAGAGCAAGGGGGTGTCGGAAATGTCGGCGTCGATTGGCATCAGATCAGGTTTTCAAGGTCGCCAGAGAGGGCTGCGGCGACGAAACCTTCAGGGTCGTGGCCAAAAGCCGACCACAGGCGGAAATGATCGGTGTCACGCAGCTTGGTCTCTTCTATCCCGTGGCGTGTGATGCGCAAAAGACTAGCATCTGGTACGGCCATCAAAATGGGTGAATGGGTCGCCATGATCACCTGAGCTGATCCGTCGTTTTGAATGCTTGCAAGGAACTTCAAAAGTTCGGCTTGGCGGCGTGGGGAAAGGGCGGCCTCAGGCTCGTCCAAAAAATATACCCCATCGCCTTGCATCCGATCCGTGACGACTTCTGCAAATCCCTCGCCGTGCGAAAAGGCAAGGTAATCCTTGGCAGTGACGTCCGAAACAGCGGCGAAGCTTTGCGCCTTGAGAAACCAGCCGCGCTGGACCTTGGGCAACCAGCCGGCGCGAAACCGGGCGGCAAGAGCGCTGGGATCGCCGGATTGATCCGACAGTGCGCCGCCCGACCACGCGCCACCGCCGGATGTGTGAAACCCTGCAAGCACCGCAAGCGCTTCGAGCAAGGTCGATTTACCCGAGCCGTTTTCCCCCATCAAAATTGTGACAGGTTGGTTAAAGGCCATCTCGAAATCTGGCGTAAGCCACGGCAAAGTAAAGGGATAGCCTTCCGGGAAGGTCGCATCCGGGTCGGCGACCCGCACATTGCGCAAGTAGGGCGCGGCCAGCTTGGTTTGCCGCCGCGCCATTGCTTAGCTCAATGCATCATTGCAGCGCGCGCAGGTTTGCGCATGGGCATGCGTGCCGACATCAGGCAGGATTTTCCAACAGCGTTGGCATTTTTCGCCACTCGCTTTGGCAAAGACCACGCCGATATCTGCGATGTCGGGCAGGGTGAATGCCTCGCTCGGAGCCGTGTCCTCCTGCAGCGTGACTGCCGAGGTGATGCACAGATCTGCCAGCGGCAGCGACTTCAAATCGGCCAGAGTATCGGCGTCGTTGACGTAGACGGTCGGCGCTGCCTCTAGCGAAGAGCCGATGGTCTTGTCCTGCCGTTGCACCTCGAGTGCGGCTGTCACCACCCGGCGCACGCGGCGGATGCGCGCCCATTTCTCTGCCAACGCTTCGTCTTTCCAAGCGCTGGGCGTGTCGGGAATGTCAGTCAGATGCACCGAGCTTTCGTCGCCCGGGAACCGCTCCAGCCAGACCTCTTCCATGGTAAAGACCAGCACCGGCGCAAGCCATGTGGTCAGCCGGTGGAACAGGATATCGAGCACCGTGCGCGCCGCGCGCCGCTCTAGGCTTGCGTCAGCGTCGCAATAAAGCGCGTCCTTGCGGATGTCGAAATAGAACGACGACAGATCCAGTGTGGCAAACTCAAAGATCGTGCGGAAGACGCCCTGAAAGTCATAGGCGGTGTAGCCGTCGCGCACCTTTTCATCCAACTCAGCCAAGCAGTGCAGCACCCAGCGTTCCAGCTCTGGCATCTCGGAAGGATCAACGCGTTCGGCGTCGTCAAACGCGGCCAGATTGCCCAGCATGAAGCGCATGGTGTTGCGCAGGCGGCGATAGCTGTCGGCCACACCTTTGAGGATTTCGGGCCCGATCCGCTGGTCGTTGGTATAGTCGGTCTGCGCCACCCACAGCCGCAGGATATCCGCGCCGTATTGTTTGACAACCTCGGCGGGCGCCGTGATGTTGCCCAGGCTCTTGGACATCTTCATGCCCTTCTCATCCAGCGTGAACCCGTGGGTCAACACACCGCGATAGGGCGCGCGGCCATTGGTGCCGCAGGATTGCAAAAGCGACGAGTGGAACCAGCCGCGGTGCTGGTCGGTGCCTTCGAGGTAAAGATCAGCGATACCATCTTCGGAGCCGTCTTCCCGGTCGCGCAAGACAAAGGCGTGGGTGGAACCTGAGTCGAACCAAACATCCAAAATATCAAACACTTGGTCATAGTCGTCAGCGTTCACATCGTTGCCAAAGAAGCGCGCTTTCGCGCCGTCTTTGTACCATGCGTCCGCGCCTTCGGCCTCAAAGGCCTCCAGCACACGGGAGTTCACAGCCTCATTGCGCAACAGGAAATCGTCGTCGGTGGGCAGTGCACCTTTTTTGACAAAACACGTCAGCGGCACACCCCACGCGCGTTGGCGCGACAGCACCCAGTCGGGCCGCGCTTCCATCATTGCATACAGGCGGTTGCGGCCTGATTTCGGCGTCCATTTGACGTTGTCGATCTCGGTGAGCGCGCGCTCGCGGATGGTGGTGCCGAACTGGTCCTGTCCGTCGCCCACCGTTTTGTCGATGGCGGCAAACCATTGCGGCGTGTTGCGGTAGATCACAGGCGCCTTCGAGCGCCACGAATGCGGGTAAGAGTGCTTGACCTTGCCGCGCGCCAGCAGCCCGCCCACCTCGGCCAGTTTGTCGATCACGGCCTTGTTCGCATCGCCTTCGCCACCCTTGCGCGACAG
>JABDJX010000111.1 GCA_013003245.1 Silicimonas sp.
GTCTTACTTCGTGATCCAGTCGGTTGCCGCCAGCATGGTGCAATCAAAGGGCACAAGCGAAGGTATCTACTTTGATCCCGAAACGATGAAGCCAAAGATCAACAACGCTGCCTGGAAGCGCGCGTTCGAGCTTTACAAAGCAACTGGCGAGTTTGGTCCTGCAGACGAGTTGAACCAGGACATCGGTGACACCCGTGGTCTGGTCGTTGGCGGTCGTTGTGGTCTGATGGTGGACTGGGGCGATATTGGCCCGCTTTCCATCGAAGAAGGCAGCATGATCAAGGACAAGGTGGGTGCGATCATCATGCCCGGATCGCCCGAAGTGCTGGATACTGCAACCGGTGAACTTGTGCAGTGCAACGCCGAGACATGCCCTTACGCTGTCAACGGTCTGAACTATGCGCCCTTCGCGGCCTTTGGTGGCTGGACGGCTGCGGTCAGCAAAGCCTCTGACGATAACATCAAACAAGCGGCGTACGATTTCCTGAGCTACATGAATCAGGCGGCCCAATCGAACATTGATGTGACCATGGGCTGGACGGGCTATAACCCCTACCGGAACTCGCAGTTGAATGACACCACAGCGTGGATTGAAGCAGGCTTCAGTCAGGAAGCAGCTGAGAACTATCTCGGTGCGATCAAGGAAAGCCTGAACCACCCCAACATGGCGTCAGACTTCCGCATTCCGGGGGCCCAGCAATACACCGGCGTGGTTCTTGACCGCGAGTTGGCCCGCTATCTGGCAGGTGAGATCACCGTTGATCAGGCGCTGGCCAATATCGAAGAAGGCTGGGAAGAGATCACCGACGACTTCGGTCGCGAAGATCAGGCGGCGATTTATTCGCTGTCGCTTGGCATCACGAACTAACCTCCCTTGGCGTAGGCAGGCACGCCGCTTGCCTGCGCCTATTCCCATCAGCACCAGCGCCGCGGGAGGCCTGACACATGAACGAATGGCTCGACAGGCACATGGGTCGCCTGTTTCTGGCACCGGCTGTGACGCTGATCCTGATATTCTCGATTTTCCCACTTGTTGCTTCGCTGATCATGGCCTTTGCCCGCATCCGGTTTTCCGCAGGCGGCTTCAAAGTGCGCTTTGTTGGCTGGCGCAATTTCGAAAAACAGTTCTTCGGCTCTGAGCAATTTCACCTTGTCGGCACCTTCACCCAAATCTCGATCTTGGGCTGGATTTTCGGCCTTGCGGCAACCGCCGCTTTGCTGTGGTGGATCTGGAAATATGTCAGTGGTCCTTTCACGTGGTTTGGCTTTACGGGCCGGCTTTTCACGCTGGGCATGGGCCTTGGGCTGACGTGGCTTTTTTCCGGAACGCTGCTGAGCGGCAACCAGTTCGGCACCATCGGCACCACGCTCTTTTACGTTTTCATCGGATGTGGCATTCAGTTTCTGATCGGCACAGCACTGGCATTTGCCTGTTCGCAAAGCATTCGTGGCAAGACGGCTTTTCGGGTGATTTTCTTTGTGCCGATGATGATCACCCCAATTGGCGTGGGCTATATCTTTCGCATGATGGCCGACACCACCAAGGGGCCCTTTGCCGAGGTCTGGCAATGGGTCGGCCTTGGCAATTTCGCATGGGCCACCGATCCGTGGGCTGCGCGTATTTTCATCGTGGTCGCAGACAGTTGGCAGTGGATACCGTTTGTTTTCATCATGATGCTGGCCGCGTTTGAAAGCGTGCCGCGCGACTTTACCGAGGCCGCCGAACTGGATGGCGCAAGCCCGTGGCAAAGCTTTCGCGAAATCACCTGGCCGCACGTTCTGCCCATCGCCGCCACTGTCATGCTGATCCGTGCGATCGAGGCGTTCAAGATCGTTGATCTGCCCAACATCATGACATCGGGTGGCCCCGGCATCGCAACCGAGTCCGTCTCATTACAAGCCTATTATGCGTGGCGGTCGCTTGATCTCGGCTCGGCCTCGGCCATCGCCTACATCCTGCTGTTCGTCACCGTGGTGATCTGCGTGTCGTTCTTTAACCTCGTGGTGCTTGCCAGAGTAAGGAAGCAACGATGACCCCTGCAAGAAAGCCCGGCCTGTTCGAATCTCCGCGCATTGGCGAGATGTCGACGGCCACCAAGATCGTGCTTTATTCCCTGCTGCTGATCTGGTCGGCCTTTGTGCTTTTCCCGATTTACTGGTTGCTGATCACGTCGTTCAAAGACGCAGCAAGCGTCAACCAAGGGCCCTTCTTCATCCCCTGGGTCGATTTTCAACCCAGCCTGCACGCGTGGAAAGAGCTTTTCGTTACCGACTACGCCGACACGCTGCGCGCCTATTTCAATTCGATTATCATCGCGTTGTCGGCCACGGTCCTCTCTGTCCTGATCGGCTCGATGGCAGCTTACGCGTTAAGCCGGGTAGAATATGCCCCCAACCTGATCACCATCCTGTTCTTCGTGTTCCTGCTTGCGATGACAGGTGTTGCCGTCGGCCTTTATGGCATGGATTGGCGCTTGGCGGCAGCGGTGGCGGTCGCTCTTTTCTTCTTTCTCGCCCGTGCAGTGGGCAACCTGTACCAAGTACGTCTGCACAATGGCGACATCCTCTTCTGGATCATTTCACAGCGTATCCTCGCGCCCATCGTCGTCGTCGTACCGATCTATATGATGTTCCAAACCGTGCGCCTGCTCGACACCCACATCGCGATCATCATCACTTACGCGGTGGTCAACATGCCCATCGTCGTCTGGCTCATGTACGACTTTTTCAACTCGATTCCCCGTGATCTGGAAGAAAGCGCGCAGCTTGACGGCGCCACGATGATCGGCACCTTCCGCGAAATCGTTTTGCCGCTCTCACGCACAGGTCTTGCTGCCACCACACTGCTGGTCATGATCCTGAGCTGGAACGAATATCTGCTGGCGCTCTTTCTCTCCACCTCCAAGGCGCAAACGATGCCGATCCTTGTCGCCGCGATGAATGCAGGCGAGCGCGGTATCCTGTGGTGGACCATGTCGGTCGCGATCATTGTGATGATCATCCCGGTCGTCATTCTGGCCGTTGTCTTGCAGAAATACATCTCGAAAGGGCTCCTAGTCGGAGCCGTGAAAGGTTGAACGACATGACCGCAGCGACAATGGGCACCGCCAAGGCGATCTCGATCCGCGATCTCAACAAGTATTACGGTGCCTTTCACGCGCTCAAGGATCTGTCGATTGAGGTTGAGGCGGGTGAATTCCTCGTCCTGCTCGGCCCCTCGGGCTGCGGCAAATCCACGGCTCTGCGGATGATTGCGGGGCTTGAAAGCATCTCGTCGGGCGAATTGCTGATCGGTGATCAAGACGTTACCGAGGTGCTGCCAAAGTATCGCGACATCGCGATGGTGTTTCAATCCTACGCGCTTTATCCTCACAAAACCGTCGCCGAAAACATCGGTTTCCCGCTGAAAGTCGCCAAAACCCCGCAAGCTGCAATGGACGATGCTGTCCGCGCCGCCGCCGATCAGGTCGAGTTGGGTGAACTGCTGGATCGCTACCCGGGCCAGCTTTCGGGTGGTCAACGCCAGCGCGTTGCCCTTGCCCGCGCGATCATCCGCCGTCCGTCTGTATTTCTGATGGACGAACCGCTCAGCAATCTTGACGCCAAGCTGCGCGGCAACATGCGCGCCGAGCTGAAACACATGCAGAGCGAACTTGGGATCACCACGATCTATGTCACCCACGACCAGATCGAGGCGATGACACTGGCGCATCGCGTTGCCATTATGAAAGACGGCGTGTTGCAGCAGTTGGGCACGCCCAAGCAGGTTTATTCCGATCCCGCCAACCTTTTTGTGGCCGGTTTCATGGGCTCTCCGCCGATGAATTTCATCGAAGGCAGCATCTCAAACGGCGCGTTCACCGCAGGCACCATCAACGTCCCCATCGCGGGAGCGCCTGACACGGCCAAGGCCACGCTCGGCTTTCGCCCCGAGGACTGCCTAGTCACCCCGGCAGGTCAAGGCCTGCTCGACGCGGATGTGTTTACCGTCGAGATGACCGGCGATCAGGTGCTTGTCACACTGCGCCTTGGCCACACACCGCTGGTCGTAAAGATGCCAAAGGAGTTTGAAATCGACGCCGATATCACCGCAGGCATCACGCTCGACACGCAGCATCTTTATTTCTTCGATAGCGACAGCGGCGCACGTCTGCGGTTCTGAAGCCTACCGAAACGGATACATCCACGGTTTGTAGTCGTTCACCAAAACCTGCGCCCGCGCGATCTGCTCGGGCGTCATCCGGTTTTGCAATTCCTCCAGCGAATCCACCGCGTCAGGGTCACCGCCAATAGACGAAAGCGCATACCACAGATACGCCCGCACCAGATCGGGCGCAGGCATGCCCAGCCCAAGCTCATAATACCAGCCAATACCAGATTGCGCACCGGGATGCCCTTTCATCGAAGCGCGCAAATACCACTCAAAAGCGCGCTCAGGGTCCTTTTCCACCCCAAGCCCCAGCGCATACATCACGCCAATCAACTCTTCCGCCTCGGCATTGCCCGACCGCGCAAAGGGCAAAAGGGCTGCGCGCGCCTCCGCAAACCGGTTGGCCTCCATCAAATCGCGCGCCACTTCCATATCTGCTGCAGCAGGGGTTGCGCAGGCCAGCGTGATCGCGACAATGCCCTTGTGAAAAAGCTGTTTCATATCCTTGCCTTCTGCCTTGCGCTGCCAGCGGCTGCCGCTGATCTGCCGCGCCCGTTGACGGATGCTGACTTTCTGCCCGTCGATCCGGCAAAAGCCAAGATCGGCCAGTTGCTCTTTTATGACAAGATTCTTTCGGGCAACCGCAACATATCCTGCGGCACCTGTCATCACCATGATCTTGCTGGCGGCGACGGCCTTAGCCTTGGGATCGGCGAAGGCGGCACCGGGCTCGGCAAAAATCGCATCGCGCAAAGCGATCACGACCGCATCCGCAAGCGCATCCCGCGCAACGCCTCAAGCCTGTGGAACCTCGGTGCGCGCGACATCTCGGTACTGTTCCACGACGGGCGGCTGTCGGCTTCAAACCTTTACGACAGTGGGTTCAACTCACCCGCCGAAGAATGGCTGCCAAAAGGGCTGAACAGCATCCTCGCCGCGCAGGCCTTGTTCCCGCTGACCGCACGGTTCGAGATGGCAGGCGATCCGGAAGAGAACGAGGTCTCTGGCGCGGTCAACGACCGGATCGACAACGCCTGGCCGATCATCACAAAGCGCGTGCGTACCCTACCGGAATATGGCGCGCTTTTCGTCGCTGCCTTTGAAGGCATCAAGCGGCCCGAAGATGTCACCATCGTCGACATCGGCAACGCCCTGGCCGCCTTCATCGCCAGCGAATGGCGCAACCACGACAGCCCGTTCGACCGGTACCTTGCTGGCGACCGAAGCGCCCTTGACGCAAAAGCCAGGCGGGGCATGGGCCTGTTCTACGGCGCGGCAAACTGCGCCGCCTGCCACTCCGGCCCACTGATGTCCGATCAATCCTTCCACGCGCTTGCCCTGCCCGCCTTTGGCCCGGGAAAAACCCGCCGCTTTGATCCGCACCCGCGCGATGTCGGCCGGATGGGCAAAAGCGATCTGCTGGAAGATGCCTACCGCTTTCGCACACCAATGCTGCGCAACGTCGCGCTTACCGCGCCTTACGGTCACAACGGCGCGTATCCCACGCTGGAAGGCATCGTGCGTCACCATCTCAACCCTTTGAAAGCGCTTGAAACGTGGCGCACCGACATGGCGCACCTGCCGAAAGCTGCGTGGCTGGAACAAGTAGACTTTATCGTTCAGCAAGACACCCGCGAGATGGCGCGACAGCGCCGCGCAATAGACGTCACTCCGATAGAACTGCCCGACGAAGACATCGCAGCCCTCGTCGCCTTCCTTGAAAGCCTCACCGGTGACTCAGCCCAAAGACGCCCCCTCGGGCGCCCAAGAACCGTTCCGTCAGGCCTGCCCGTCGACTAACCCCGAACATTTTGATTAAAATTGTATTTCTTCTTGGTAAAAATATTCTGGGGGCGTCGCCAGAGGCGACGTGGGGCAAAGCCCCTCTGCCCTCTCACCCTAAAACACGGTCAGCTTCCCGGCACTTCAAACGTCAGGTTCGCCCAAAGGCTCTCCCATTGCACGTTCTTCTCAGTTGCCACATCCGCAGCAGGCTCGCGCAGCACAACCGAATCGAGCATATACCGATACCCCGGTTTCACAGGAACGGTCGCCGCCCCGTCCGCATCGGTTTGAACGGTAAATATCTCCACGCTCTGATCGCCGGCTTTCTCAAACACCTCGATCTGCGTCCCCGCCCGCGGAGCACCTTCATAAAGGACCCGCACATCAATCCCGTCGCTCATGTCGTCGGTGTAAGGGTTCTCCAGTGCCACGATCTCGGTCAAAAGCCCGGTCTCGAAATCCGCTCCCGCGCCATCTCCTACGGCTACCAGCGACTTGGCATAGCGCGAATAAAGCTCCCGCCGGTCGTCTTCCGTCAGCCCGCGTGCCGCATGGGCCTCCAACACCCACTCCGCATCCTTGTGCTCGACAAACTTGACGAACTTCTCCCATTCGCTCCAGCCAAGCGTTGTATCGGTGGTGGCATGGATCAGCACCATCAGCCCATCTTCAGACGTGGGCACGTTGGCCGCAGGCCGGTCGCCTATCGTGCCCTCAACCGGGGAAACCTCGCCCGCAATTGCAAAATCAAATCGACGAAAATTGCGCGGCACATAGGAGTAGCTTGACCCTTTGTACTCCTGCCCCACTCTTAATGCGGCAACAACCGGGGCACCGGCATCAACCTGATGCTCGACAGGATCAATCCAGAACTCATGCCCCTTGGCGGCGCTGGCAAGACATGCGAGGGAAAGGGCAACAGACAAGGTGCGGATCATGGAACAAACTCACATTTTCAATTCATTCAACAGGGTGGTGTTCTGCGCCCTGCTGTCAACCCTTGCCATGCTCACGAGCTTGCGAGCACACGAGGTGCAGCCTTCGGTGATGGACCTTGAGTTGCAGGCCAATACTGCACAGATGTTCATCGAATGGTCGATAGAGGCTCCCGCGGCCGGGCTGGATCTTGATGGCGTTACCGACACGAATGCCACTGATAACGCAGATGATTACGACCGTTTGCGCGCACTGGAGCCTGCCGCGTTGGAGAACGCCTTTCGCGCGATCTGGCCCGAGTTGCAGTCAAAAATCATAATTCGAGCGGGCGATGCGCAGATAACACCAGAGTTAGTCGGCGTGACAATACCCGATGTGGGCGACGTCGAGCTTGCACGCATCTCAACGATTGAACTCTCCGCTGCCCTGCCGCCGGGCGACGACCCGCTGGTAATCGGCTGGACCGCTGATCTGGGTCCGCTCATCGTCCGCCAGCGCACGATTGAAAACGGCTATCAGGGCTATCTGGCTTCAGGCGACATGACGGATCCAATTCCACGCAGCGGCGGCAGCGCTCAAACCTTCACGCAGGCACTGACAAGCTACATCGGCGTGGGCTTTGACCACATCGTGCCAAAGGGCCTTGATCACATCCTGTTTGTGCTGGGCCTTTTCTTCCTCGCCTATCAGATGGGTCCGCTCTTGTGGCAGATCACCGCCTTCACGCTGGCCCACACGGTCACACTCGCCCTTGGCGCGCTGGATATCATCCGCCTGTCACCCGACATCGTAGAGCCGTTAATAGCGGCATCCATTGTCTATGTCGGCATCGAAAACGTCTTTGCCCGTCGCCTTGTGCCCTGGCGGCCCGTGGTTGTCTTTTGCTTTGGCCTGCTGCACGGACTTGGGTTTGCGTCTGTCTTGCAGGATTTCGGCCTTGGCGCAGACAATTTTGTTGCCAAGCTGATCGGCTTTAACGTCGGGGTCGAGGTGGGCCAGTTGGCAGTGATCGCGGCCACCTTCTTTGCCTTTGGCCTGCTCTTTGGAAAAACCGCATGGTATCATCACCGCATCGCCATTCCCGTCTCGCTGGGGATCGCGCTGATTGCCTTCTTCTGGGTGCTTGAACGCACGGGCATGATTGAACCCGACGGGGTTTGGGCACCGTTTACGGCGCTGACTGGCGGCGGCGTGCCTCCCTTCATCGCAGCCGGCGTTGCATTGGGCTTTGCCGCCCTGGCCACTGCCGCCGCGCTGATCCTGAGCGAAGTCGACATTCTGACCGATACAACCGGCGTTCTGACATCGGCGATTTGCTTTTTGTGTCTCACGGCAGCCTTCACATCGGGTGCGTGGGTCATTTCAGCAATTATCGTCGCTGCCTGGATTCTGGCCTTACGCACCCAAGCCCTTGGCGGACCAGATGAGGTTTAATCCATGATCAAAACAGCCCTCGTAACCGGAGCCGCGCGCGGCATCGGTCTGGCCACTACCAAGCTCTTTTTGGAAGAAGGCTGGCAAGTTGTCATGGTCGACCGTGACAAGCCCGCACTGGACGAAGCCTCGAGCGGTCTGGAATCCGTGCACGCGCTGGTCGCTGACGTCTCGATCCCCAAGCAGGTCGAGACCATGGTCGCCAATGCGCTGGCCTGCTTTGGGCAGATCAACGCGCTCGTCAACAACGCTGGTGTTGCCGATTTCGGACCCATTGCCGAGACCGATTTCGCCCGCTGGCGCACGGTGATGGAGACTAATCTTGACGGTGTGTTCCTGTGCACCCAAGCGGCAATCGAGGCTTTGAAGACGTCGAAGGGAGCCATCGTTAATATCGCTTCAATCTCCGGTTTGCGCGCATCAACCTTGCGTGTGGCCTATGGCACCTCGAAGGCCGCCGTCATTCAACTGACCCTGCAACAGGCTGTCGAGCTTGGAGAATTTGGCGTTCGCGCCAATGTCGTGGCCCCCGGCCCCGTGCGGACCAAGCTGGCAATGGCCGTCCACAGCCAAGACATTATCGATGCGTACCATGATGCCATCCCACTTAACCGCTATGGATCAGAGCGCGAAATCGCCGAGGCGATCGTGTTTTTATGCTCGGATCGTGCATCCTACATCACCGGGCAATGTATCGCAGCTGATGGAGGATTTGAGGCGACAGGGATTGGTCTGCCAGCGTTGAGACCATAAAATCCTACCTTTGGTATATAAAATTCCTCGTAATTCTATCACTAATTGGACCCACAACAGATCGCTTCAGCGCGCAGTGGCCGCACCTGAAAAAGTTGCTATATTCCAAGGGTGTGAGTGGGAGTTTCATCAGTGGCATCATCGCCAAACAGCAAGGCAACAAACCGGTCTCGTCAGACTCGCAAGAACCTCTATGACCGTTTGGAAGACGCACGCAACCGGCGCGCTGAAGTGCTGGCGCACAAACCTGCGGCAAATGACATTGCCCGTCGCCCCGTTGACGTTTCACGGGATGATCCAGAGCCACAACTGGCGCGATTTCCGAAGATCGTCATGCCGTCTACAAATCTGCCAGAAGCTGACATTGCGCTGCCAGAGCGCCGAACAAAAAGCCCCATTTTTGTTTTCTCTGGCCTGATCGTCGCCGCGGTTCTTGTGGTCTTGATTGCCACGCCGTCCGGCACTGGGCCGCAACCAAGTGCGGCTGTTGCAGCGTTGGAAACGCCTTTGGGTGATGATGCGAGCGTGGTATCTCCTGCTACATCAAGCGACATGCCTTTGCGACGGGAAGAAAAGAGACGCCTTTCAGCAATCGCTTTGCCCCGTGCCCTGCCACCGCAAGGGCTGACGGGGCCGCAACCTCAGGCCCTAGTTGGTGTTGAAAACGCGCGACCGCCAAGCGCGATAGACACGTCTGAGGCATTGCTCTTTGGTGTAAGCGCAGTCAAGCGCGCGCAAAACGCTACCTTTCCTTTGGCACCTGTGAATGAGCTTCCGTTTACGTTCGACATGCCCGTCACGCTGCGCGTATCACTGAACATCCCGGTGCAATCCAGCCAATCTGATATCAACGCGGTTCTGCGCGCTTTGGAGCAATCGCGCCATGAGGTAGGCGCGCCAAGGAGCGTCAATTTCGTCGTTCGCGACACGCAGGTGCGCTTTTTCCACCAGAGCGACGCCCAGGCCGCGACAGAACTGGCAGGCGACATTGGCGGCATCGCGCGCGATTTCACCGATTTCTCGCCCACCCCACCTGATGGGTTGGTTGAGGTCTATGTGTCTGGTCGCAACCAGCCCGCGCGACCGCCAGCCGCGCCTCGCGGCGTTGCAGGAGATATCCGGCAACTAACCGAAGACATCGGAAACGCCCTACGATCAATCACACGTTAAGTTTTCCACAGGCTTGCGCCATTTGTTGCGACATGGGGCAAACCTGATACCATGCGCCCCGTGCCGTAAATGGTTGGGGGAATGAGCGGTTGGCGAGTGGTCGCGTAGTTCAGAAAAACAGGGGTGATGGTTCAGGGCTGATCCGCCGAGGGAATATCTATGCCCGCTTGGATCGTGCACGCGAAGAACGTGTGAAGTCCATCTCTCCAAAGGCAGCTGCAAATGATGCCCCCAAGCCAGTAAAGGCGTCATCGCGAACGCCTTCGAAACTAAGCCAACTGCCGGCGATCAAATCGCAGGAAGCCTTTGATCCTTCAATTAAAGTCGGCCTTCATCCCGCATTCAAGCTGGCCATCGGAGCCCTGGCTTTCGCCGCCATGGCTGGGTTTACGCTCATGGATTGGAGGTCAACCGCACCTCAGACGACCGTGTCGGCACCCGCCGCAGTCGCACCCGGTTCGTCGGTCACTCGGCTTCCTTCGGCAGACACCCCGGCGCGCGTGGTGGGCGCCTCAAAAGTGGCAGGCGGGTCAATCGATGCCCTGCCGGCGGTTCCAGCCGCGCCTTCAGAATCACCTGTCGTTGACGTTCAGCAAATCACTACGCCTTTGGCGTCGCCGGATATTGGCCAAGGCAGTGCTCCCAAAGCCGCCCTCGTTGATCCTTAAACCCACTTGGCCAGAGGCGGCAGGCTCATCAATACCGCATTGGCGTCGTGGCCGGTTTCCAATCCGAATTTTGTGCCGCGGTCGTAAACAAGGTTGTACTCCGCATAAAGCCCGCGGTGCACCAGTTGCGTATCCTTGTCAGCCTCTGTCCACGACATGCCGCGCCTGCGCTCTACAAGTGGTAAATAGGCTTGCAGAAACGCACGACCCACGTTCTGGGTGAAGGCGAAATCAGCTTCCCAGTCGCCGGTGTTGCGGTCGTCATAGAAAATGCCGCCCACGCCGCGTGCACGTTCGCGATGCGGGATGTAAAAGTACTCGTCCGCCCAGGCCTTTAGTTTTGGGTAGATCTCAGGCCCGTGGCTGTCGCAGTGCTCTTTTTGCACGCGGTGAAAATCGGCCGTGTCTTCATCGTACTCGATGCAAGGGTTCAGGTCAGACCCACCACCAAACCACCAGGCATGCGGGGTCCAGAACATTCGGGTGTTCATATGTACTGCCGGCACATGCGGATTTTGCATGTGGGCCACGAGGCTGATGCCGCTGGCCCAGAACCGCGGATCCTCGGCCATGCCGGGAATGCCTTTGCGCGCAGCCATTGCAGCCTGCGCGCGCGGTGCGAGCCTGCCATAGACTGCCGAGACGTTGACGCCGACTTTCTCAAACACGCGCCCGCCTCGCATCACGCTCATCAGCCCGCCGCCGGCGTCCGATCCATCGTCCGAGGCACGTTTGGTCTCGCTGACCTCAAAGGTGGCAGGCTCCATCTCGGCCAACGGCCCCTCTGAATGCCTTGTCTCAACGTCCTCAAACGCCTGAACAATATTGTCCCTCAGGCTGCGGAACCACGCACTGGCGCGGGCTTTTTCGTCTTCAAAATCCTGGGTCATGTCTCACTGCCGATCGCTGTCAGATAAGTGTGACACACCGATTTGAAAAACGGAACACCCCCGCGGGCAGGCATTTTCACGCACCACTCACGAGACCCGACCAATCTTCACGAAAGCCACTGCGGTTTCACGGTGCCCCTATAGGCCATGCGTCGCTTTGACCGTTAGCTTTGACCTTACGGCAAGTAAGGACAAAACCGATGACTGAGTTTGATACTGAGATGGTTTTTCGCATTATCGGTGTGGTGGGCTTTGGCCTTTACGTCGCCAATTACACGCTTTTGTCGTCGCGCGTGGTCAACAGCGACAGTGCGCGTTTCTTTTTCGTGAACACTCTGGCTGCCGCCTTCGTGCTGGCATCGAATTATATCGAGTTCAACCTTGCCTCGGTAATGATCCAGATTTTCTGGATCGCCATCGGGATCAAGGCGATGATCATACGGCGTCGATATGTCAAGCGGATGCAAATGGGCTAACCATTATTGCGCCGCCTATCGGCGCCGCGCCACTGGAGGGGTTTCACCCCTCCAGACCTCCCCAGAGTATTTTGAATAGATGAAAGCAAGATGTTTCGCTGCTTGTTCAAGCCATCCGCCTTGCCTATAACGCAGGCGATGGCACTGCTTTGCGCAATCATACGAATTATCAACCCGGCGCTCTGATGAGCGGCCGGGCCTCAGGCGTTGAGCTTCTCCGCCGCCCCTCCCTGACATTTTGACGATTTGAAGGACACGGATCATGTGTGCCGATACGACCGAACAAGCCGACTACAAAGACACGCTGAATCTGCCCAAGACCGACTTTCCGATGCGCGCAGGTCTGCCTAACCGCGAGCCCGGCTGGCTGGAGCGGTGGGCGCAGATTGGTGTGTATGACCGGCTGCGCGAGCGTGCCGAAGGGCGCAAACCCTTCACGCTTCATGATGGCCCGCCTTATGCGAACGGGCATTTGCACATCGGGCATGGGCTGAACAAGATCCTCAAGGACATGGTAGTCCGCTCGCAGCAGATGATGGGCCGGGATGCGCGCTATATCCCCGGCTGGGATTGCCACGGTCTGCCCATCGAATGGAAGATTGAAGAGCAGTATCGCAAGAAGGGCCGCGATAAGGACGCCGTGGATGTGGTTGAATTCCGTCAGGAATGTCGCGCCTTTGCCGAAGGCTGGATCGACATCCAGCGTGATGAGTTCAAGCGCCTTGGCATCACCGGCAATTGGGATGCGCCGTACCTGACAATGGATTTCCACGCCGAGCGCGTGATCGCCGAAGAGTTCCAGAAGTTCCTGATGAACGGCACGCTTTATCAAGGTTCCAAGCCCGTGATGTGGTCGCCGATGGAAAAGACCGCGTTGGCCGAAGCCGAGGTGGAGTACCACGACAAGGAGAGCTTTACGGTTTGGGTGAAGTTCAAGATTGCAAGGTTCTTCGGCGCGATCGGCAGTTTCGACCAAGACGGTAATTTAGCCGACGTGCCGCAGGAGGAGATCGACCGCATCAACGATGACTATACGGCTATGGAAGACGCAAGCGTCGTTATTTGGACGACGACACCATGGACAATTCCGTCCAATAAAGCTGTCGTTTTTGGTCAAAACATTGAGTACGGCGTTTATATCGTCACCGCTGATGTTCCAGAAGATAACTGGGCAAAGAAGGGCGAGAAGTTCATCCTGGCCACAAACAGGGCGGCGGAAGTCTTCAAAGCGGCGCGCATTCCGGTTGATGGTTATGAACTTGTTCGAAAAGTCCGCCCAAGTGGTATCATGGAAGTGTTTCACCCTCTCAACAGTGCCGAAGGCGCCAACGGCGAATGGGATGATCCGCGCGACTTCCGAGCCGCTGACTTTGTGACGGACGAAGAAGGTACGGGCTTTGTCCACTGCGCGCCGTCCCATGGTATGGAAGAATACGAACTCTACCGTGACCTTGGCATGCTAAAGCAGGTCATCACCTATAACGTCATGGATGACGGCGGCTTTCGCGCCGACCTGCCGTTCTTTGGAGGCAAGTACATCCTGTCGCGCAAGGGTGGCGAAGGCGATGCGAACAAGGCCGTGATCGACAAACTGGCCGAGGTGGGCGGGCTGCTGGCGCGCGGCAAGGTCAAGCACTCTTACCCGCATTCGTGGCGCTCGAAGGCGC
>JABDJX010000136.1 GCA_013003245.1 Silicimonas sp.
CCATTCGACAAGGCCCGCAACCTCGGCCAAAAGACCCTTATCTTCAACAACTTCAAGACCTTGGGCAAAGGCGGTCTGGGTGGCGTCGTGCCAGATGGCTTGCGCGCGCTCGTCAGGTGACAGCACCACGTGCGCGCGTTTCAGCTTGGCTTCGTAGTCTTCAAACGCGGTGACGGCGAAGGCTTCGGGGGCCATGAAGCGGTGGCCTTGGGTGGTGTTGCCTGAATGGATGCCGTCCACTTCGAAGGTGACGGTCTCCGTCTCGCCGTTATCAGACAAAACGCAGAGGATTGAATGCAATGGGCGCACCCAGCGCAAGGTGCCCTGTCCCCAGCGCATGGATTTTGGCCAGGGAAAATTGCGGATCGTTTGGGTGATCACCTCGGCGATGATCTCGCTTGCCGGGCGGCCAGGTTTGTCGATGGTGGCGAACCAGACCTGACCTTTTTTGTCGTCGCGCGCTTCTAGGTCGCCCTTGGTCAGGCCGGTGGACCGCAGGAAGCCTTCTAGTGCTTTTTCGGGCGCGTCGGTACGCGGGCCTTTGCGTTCTTCGCGGGTGGCTGGGCTTTCGGCCAGCACGCCTTCAATGGCAAGCGTCAGGCGGCGAGGCGTGGCAAAGGATTTGGCGTGGGCATAGGTCAGGCCCGCCTCGACCAGACCGTCGGTGACAAGGCGCTGCAGGTCCTCGGACGCGCGCTTTTGCATGCGGGCGGGGATTTCTTCGGAGAAGAGCTCGATCAGGAGATCAGGCATGGACGTTCCTATTTCGACTGTTTTTGCGCAAGCGACCAGCCCGTACAGCACCCGACCCTTCCCAAGGGAAGGCGCATTGCGACGCTGTAGGTTGCAAATTTGTTGGAGTGCTCATTCGCCCTGCTCCGGTGCCGGCGGGCAGCCTTCGGGAGGCGGGTCGCCGTCAAAGACCTTTTCGCCACAGATGTTGATCTGGTGCCAGACGTATCCGCGCCCGTCTTCGGTGATGGCAACCACGCGGTCGAAACCGTAGATCACGTTGGCGGTGCCGAGGAAGGCGATGGCGGTTCCCTCTTCCAGATCGGTGCCGATGGCGGTCGCGTCAAAGCACGCGAACCAGCCCGGAGCGACGGTTGGGATGGGGTCGTCGTAAAGCGTGAAGGTCTCGGTCAAAAGCGCCTGGCTCATCGGTGTTTCAAAGCAGGCGCGGTAACGTAGCGGGCTGGACTGTGCATCGATGGCTTTGAAGTTCTCGTACAATATCGGCTCCGGTAGGGCCGATTCCAGGCTGGTGAGTTGCACATCGTCAACATTTGTCGCCTGCACCTCTTCATAAAAGCCGTAGACCTGAAGATAGTACATTCCGGCACCGCCGATGATGGCTGTCAGGGCGAGAAAAATGGCCAAAACCTTTCCGTTCATGTGCTGAAAGCGAAGGGCTCTGCCCCTCGCGCTCCCCGGAGTATTTTTGAATAGATGAAGGGGCGTGCGAGCATCATGCAGCCCCTGCCGCTTCGGTTGTGACGAAGGCATCGGCGCAGGCTTTGGCAAGCGCGCGGACGCGCCCGATGTAGGCCTGGCGTTCGGTGACCGAAATCACACCGCGTGCGTCGAGCAGATTGAAAAGGTGGGACGCCTTGATGCACTGATCGTACGCAGGGTGGGCCATGATGATGCGGTGTCCGGTTTTTGGGTCGTCTGCGGGCGCGTCCAGAATGCGCTGGCATTCGGCTTCGGCGTCTTTGAAGTGCTGCAGCAGCGTGTCGGTGTCAGCCACATCAAAGTTCCAGCGCGAGTATTCCTGTTCGGTCTGTTTGAACACGTCCCCGTATGTCAGCGCAATCGGCGCGTCAGGGTCGTTGAACGGCATATCCATGACGTGATCAGCGCCAAGGACATACATCGCCAGACGCTCAAGCCCGTAGGTCAGCTCGCCCGAGACGGGTTTGCAATCGTGTCCGCCCACCTGTTGGAAGTAGGTGAATTGCGAGACTTCCATGCCATCGCACCACACCTCCCAGCCAAGGCCCCATGCACCCAGCGTAGGGCTTTCCCAGTCGTCTTCGACAAAGCGGATGTCGTGAAGCCCCATGTCAATGCCAATCGCCTCGAGCGAGCCGAGATAGAGGGCCTGAAGATCGGGCGGCGAAGGTTTGATGATCACCTGAAACTGGTAATAATGCTGCAATCGGTTGGGGTTTTCGCCATAGCGCCCGTCGGTTGGTCGCCGCGAAGGCTGCACGTAGGCTGCCGCCCAAGCCTTTGATCCCAAGGCGCGCAAGGTGGTTGCGGGGTGAAAGGTGCCTGCGCCCACTTCCATGTCATAAGGTTGCAATACAGCGCAGCCCTTACCCGCCCAGTAGGTCTGAAGGCGCAGGATAATTTCCTGAAAACTCTTTGGCCGATCAGCGGGCATGGACGCTTCTTTCGCTTGAAAATCGCGTTCTCAATAGGCAACAGGCCCCAGCGCGTCAATCAACAGACCCTTGAAACCGCGTGCAAGTGCCACAGGCTCTGGTAGAACCGACCAATCACCGCCTTGGGGGGCTTTATACGACCATGACGACCTTTCGGATTTTCACCCGTGCTTTCGCCGTTTTTGTTGCCGTTTTGTGGGCGCAGGTCGCGTTGGCCCAATCCTGGGTGCAGGTAGAGGCTCTGCCAAATGAAGCGCGTGCAATTGATCGGGCAAATGATTACGCAGCCATTATCGATGGCATCAGCAGCTATCGCTTGCGCTCGGGTTGGTATGGCATTGTGGTCGGGCCCTTTGCGACCGAGGATTCGGCGCGTGGTGAGCTTTTGGCGCTGCGTGGTCGGCGCGTGATTCCGAACGACAGTTTTGTGGCCGACGGGCGCAACTTCCGCGAGCAGGTCTTTGGGTCGGACACTATTGCGGCGCCTACAGAGCCTGCCGAGCCACTGCCCCCGCTGCAGGCGGGTGAGGAAACACCTGAAGAGGCGCGGCGGGGCGAGCGACTGCTGGGACGTGAAGAGCGGGCGCAATTGCAGACAGCGCTGAAGTGGGAAGGGTTCTACAACTCGGTCATTGATGCGTCATTCGGCGCCGGCACCCGGCGTGCCATGGCCGCATGGCAGGAAAACCGCCGGTACGAGCCGACGGGCATTTTAACCACGCTGCAGCGGCGCGAACTGGTGGAGGGCTATCTTGACGTGGTCAGGTCGCTTGAGATGCGCCCGGTGATCGACACGCTTGCGGGTATCGAGGTGGAGATGCCATCGCGCCTTGTGACCTTTGATCGTTACGAGACACCTTTTGTGCATTACAAGTCTGCCACGGACGACGGTGTGAAGGCCTTTTTGATCAGCCAAAGCGGTGACCAGAACACCCTGACCGCGCTTTACGACATTTTGCAAACCCTTGAAGTCGTGCCGGTGGATGGCCCCCGGACGCTGCGCAACGAGGATTTCTTTATCGAAGGTCAGAATAACGATGTGCAGTCTTACACCTATGCGCGCCTGACCGGCGGCACGGTCAAGGGCTTTTCGCTGATCTGGCCTGCAGGCGATACCAAGCGGTTCACCCTGGCGCGCGATGCGATGCTGACAAGCTTTTCACCGCGTGAGGGTGTTTTGCCCGACACTGCAGGCACGGGCGTGCAGGATATCGATCTTTTAGCGGGGCTTGAGATCAGGCGCGCCGATCGCACGCGGTCTGGATTTTACATCGACAAAAGCGGCGCTGTGCTGACCACGACCGAGGCTGTGCGGCAGTGCGGGCGGGTGATGGTCAACGAGGACGTGCGCGCCGATGTGGTTGCTGAATTCCCCGCTTTGGGATTGGCGCTGTTGCGCCCGACCGAACCGCAGACGCCGATTCAGGTGGCCCGCCTTGCGATCCAGGAGCCGCGTTTGCAGTCGGACATTGCATTGGCCGGGTACAGCTTTGGCGGTTTGCTGTCAGCGCCATCTCTGAGCTTTGGAACGCTGGCAGACATCAAGGGCCTTGACGGCGACACACGGGTGAAACGTCTTTCGGTCGCCAACGCACCCGGCGATGCTGGCGGCCCGGTCTTTGACGGCTCGGGCGCTGTTCTGGGCATGTTGCTTGACGCAAACGATAGCGCGCGCACCCTGCCGGGTGATGTCGCATTTGCTGTCGATGCACCCGTGCTGGCGGAATTTCTGAGCGAAAACGGTGTCAGCCCAGCTGCTTCGGACAGTGCCGAGGAGTTGGCACCCGAAGACCTGACGCTTCTGGCGGCCGACCTAACCGTGTTGGTGAGTTGCTGGAACTGATTTGATCCGTTTTCCTTCGCTTTGATCGAAATCAAGACCTGCAAAGTGCCTGACCTTAGTTTCAGTCAGAGACTAAGGAGGTAAACCAATGTATTCACGCATTCTTGTCCCAGTTGATATGGAAAACAGCGATCAACTCACCAAGGCGCTTGATCTGGCGGCCCAGACCGCGAAAGCCAGCGATGCAACGGTGGTTTATATAGATGTTGTCGACGCAGTGCCGACCATGTCTGCGCATACCGATGGCGAAAAGATGACCGAGCGGCTGGATGCTTTCGCTGCGGCGCAAGCCAAGGCGCACGGGATCAAAACATCGGATCACATTGTTCTGCGCGGCGATCTGCATCCGAATTTGGGCAAGGACATCGTGAAAGCGGCCAAAGACGGCGGTTGCGATCTGATCGTGATGGCCAGCCATGTGCCGGGGTTTGTCGACCATTTCCTGACGTCGCACGCGGGCTATGTGGCCAGCCACGCGCCGATGTCTGTCTACGTTGTGCGGTAATCAGGCGCGCCAGAAGCGCGAGGTGAAAAGCACGAAGACCACCATCAGTTCAAGCCGTCCGATCAGCATCGCGCAAGCGAGGATCCACTTGGCGGCACTGTTGAGGTCTCCAAAGTGTCCAGCCGGTCCGATCTGATCGCCAAGACCGGGACCAACATTGGCGATGGCCGTGGCAGCGCCGCTGACAGAGGTGATGAAGTCTAGCCCGGTGGCACTGAGCAACACGGCGGTAAGACCGAGCGTGACAAAGAACAGCGTCAGGAAGGCCATCACGGACGAGATGATCTCTTCTGACAGCGTGTGACCGTCGTATTTGAGCTTGAACACGCCGTTCGGGCTGTGGATGCGCTTGACCTGATTGGTGACGGCGGCGAACAGGATCTGGTAGCGGAACACCTTTACCGAACAACAGGTCGAGCCAGCGCATCCGCCGATCAAGCCGATGAAGAAAAACACCGCCATCGGGAAGCTGCCCCAAAGCTGGTAGTCGGTGCTGGCGTACCCCGTGCCGGTGATGATTGACGTGATGTTGAACAGAGCTTCACGCAACGCCCGTATGGCGTCGGCCTCTTGCAGGGCGATGCGAAAAAGCACCATGACAGCGACAAGGATCATCACGCTGATCAGGAACGCGCGGACCTGGCTGTCTTTGAAAAGCGGCTCTGAACTGCCAGCCAAAAGCTGCACGTAGCGCACGAAAGGCAGGCTGGCGAGCAGCATGAAAAGGGCGGCGACAAATTCGGCCGGGCCCTGGAAAAAGGCAAAGCTTTCATCGTGGGTGGAAAACCCGCCGGTGGCGATAGTGGTCATCGCGTGGTTGACCGCATCGAAAAACCCCATGCCGACGCCAAGATAGGACAGCCCGCATAGCATCGTCAGCGTCAGATAGACGATGGAAATGCGCGACGCGATCTCGGCGGCGCGCGGCAAGACTTTGCCATCCGTGTCAAAGGATTCCGAGCGGAAGATCTGCATACCGCCCACGCGCAATTCTGGCAGGAAGGCCATTGCCACCACGATAATCCCTATCCCGCCGAACCATTGCAGCATCGAGCGCCAGAGCAGCAGGCCCGAGGGCAGATCGTTGAGGTTGTTGAACACAGTCGATCCGGTGGTGGTGAGGCCCGACATCGCCTCGAAATAGGCATCCGTGAAGCTGGCCTCTGTGCCGCCCACAACAAAAGGGATCGCCCCGAAAAGCGGCAACACCGCCCAAACCCCGCTGGTCAGCAAAAACGTCTGCTGGATATTCATCCGACCTGTCACCGCATTGGCGCAGGCCAGCGCGATCAATCCGCCAGTCAAAACTGTCAGGATAGCAGAGGTGAAAAACGCCCCCGCATGGCCGTTGCCCACCCAGGCATCGACCGCCATCGGCAACAACATGGTTAGCCCCAATGTCGCCACCAACAGTCCAACAACATATCCAACAGGCCGCAGATCAATCATAAGGCTGAGCCTTGGCGTGGGGAACTGGGCAAGTCAAGCGACCCGGCGTGTTCCCTTCGGCACCTGTGCGTCCTTGATCGCGAGCCGAAATCTCCGCACAATTGGTGTTTTAAGGCATTCATTACACGCGGGGTCATTCACGATGTCGACAGAAGACTACAAGAACAAGGCCGAAGGCCGTTATGCTTACGCCAAGATTGCTGCACTGGTCGTGGTTGCCGGCTGGACACTGTATCAATGGGACAAGACGATTTTTCCAAAGGAACGGTGGGATCAATCGGTGCGCGCATCTTCGGCACGGGTCGATCTGCAACTGGAGGCGGCAAGTTTCACTGTTGGCAGTCTTGTGCATGACGACACCTCGGACGTTGATTTGCTGGAACCGGACAACGAGGCACGCTCAGCCGAGGGCACACCAACGCTTGTACAGTTTCACATCCCCCTGAAGAACGAACGCCCGTTTCCGGTGGCCGTGACGGTGAAAAGTGTGTCGTTGCGCGAAGGAACAGTGCCAGCGTCAGGATCAGATATCGATTGGCAAGTGGCGGTCGATCTGGACCCCGCTGACTTATTTCAAATCGAGGTTGGCACGGCGCGCACCGTCGAGGCTGGCGGCAGTCTGCAGTACTCGGGGTATCATGTTGCACCGGTAAACTGGTGTTGCGCGGATGCGGGCACAAAGCCGGTTAAGCTGGTGGAAATGTCAGTAGACTTGTCGCTTCAGGGCATCGACCCGAAGACATCCCTGCTGGTGGAAGGTGCGACGAAATCACGACAGCTGACCTTTGTGGGATTGCTGACCGAGGAGGCATCGGCGCTTGCAGGATCACAATTTGCCAACGCGCCCGCACCGATCAATTGGGCGAACAACGGCGTGCAGTATTACATGGACCCGGCGCTGCGGCAGTATTTCAACGGGCCCGGCTTTGAGCAAATGCCACCAACCTAACCGCTGGTTTCGGATTGATCAGATGGCACTGTGACACGCGCGGCAATGCGGTGACCTTGCGCATCAAAGAAAGGGTTTTTCTTGTAGCCACCGGTCAGGCGCGATCTCAAAGCGCGCGCAATGAACTCCCACAACATGCGCCAGGTGCTGCCCATGTCGCCTTCGATGTGGCCGGTCGCCCCCTTTTTGTTTACCCGCGCCATGATCTTGCCGGTGCGTTCCGGTGCCTCGAAATAGGCGGTTTGCAGTGACAGAAAGGGGACCGCCGGGCTACCAAGCGTGTTTGCTACGGGCGTGTTGCAGCACATTGTGAACCAGCGCATCGGGCCCTTTTCGGTGACTTTCGTCCAGGTAAGCAGGTCTTGGCCTTGGGTGAATTGAAAGGCGTCCGGTGCGGTTTGCAGCAAGTCATTGCCGCCTGCGTCGTCCAGGATGCGCCCCGCGCCCAAAGATTCGACAAAGGCGCGGCAGCTTTTGCAATAGCACACAATGCGCGAACTGCTTCCGGGCATCCATTCGCCCTGAACCTTACCACAGGAACAGGACCACGTGACGGGATCTGGCACAGCACTTACCTCCAGGTCAGATGACCCAAAGATACCCTAGCCGGTGTGAAAGAGCGACTCGAAGAAGCGCGGATCAAGGCTGGTGGCGGCAAAGGTCTCGCCCTCGGTCAGAACCGAAACAGCGTCGTGGCTGTGCAGGCTTTCCTGATGGCTGGCCACAACACGGAAATCGCCGATGCGTTGATCGCCTTGCAAGGCTTCGGCAAAAAGCCGGGCCGCATCTTCGACAAAAATCGGGTTGGCTGCGTTCAATTCGGCAAAAGCCTGCTCGTCCTCGCGCTTGACCATCACCTGCGTCTCGGTGGGGATCGCCGCTCGGCACAGCGCCACGGCGTCTTCAAACCAAAGCGTGTCAGCATTCGGGTCAAGCTCCATCGACAGCCGGGCAACCGATCGTTGCGAATGCGGCGTGGCCAATTGCCCACGCTCGCGGCGGGCATGTTCGGAAAGCTCAAGCGAGCAGGGGCAGGTAGAGGAGTAGACGTAGTCAAGGTGCATCATGCGGCGACGCACGCCACCCTCTTCGACCACCTCCAAAGCAATGTCGTAATACTGCCAGCCGGACAGGCCAGAGCGCAGGCTTTCCACTTTCATCGGGAAGCTGAAGCGCATCTGAATGCGCGCATCAAAGCTTTCCAGATCGGACTTGTAATCATCAAGTGCCGCCTCAATCACCTCAAAGCTGAAGGCGCTCTCTGCATGCGCGTAAAAACTGCGCATGATCCGGCTCATGTTGATGCCTTTTTTGTCGGCATCCAGGCTGACCGTGCCGGTGACAGACGTGTCCAGCAGCCGCTCGCCGCCGTCTTTCATCGCAAAGCGCACAGGCAAACGAAAGTTCGAAATGCCCACATGCTGGATCGCGCGGCGTGCGCCCTTGATCAGCGACTCGGGCCCGTTCTGCAGATCGGGCAGCGTCTTTCGGTAATCCTCGGTTGCGGCAAACTCTTCGGGATAGGTGCGCGCAAGCGTTGGATAGGCCTCGCCTGTGCCGGGCAACAGTCTGGCAATCGCCGGATCAAGCGTTGCAACATCGCCTTTGTCCGCCTGAATGGCCCAGTTGCGCAGGACCATCAGGGCCTCTGCCGCCTCGTCGCGAGAGATTTCGCTGGGAGAAAAGTGGATATTCATCAAAGCCACCCATGTCTGCCGACGGTATTGAAAAGCATCTCACCGTCGTAATTACGTTTGCCCCTTTCTACGGGCGAACGCGTCAGTTGGATGAGTATCGGGCCACAAAGCGCTGCAAGATGCGTTCGGGATAGGTGACATCGGCGCTCAGGCATGCGTTTGTCAGGGCATCAGCCTCCTCAGCCGGGAAATACCCACGATCACGGTAAATCCTTATGCGGTCGGCGAAAACCTGGCCGTCGGCTTCCGGATGAAACTGGGTCGCATACACATTCTGTCCCGCGCGGATCATCTGAAAGGGGCACGTCTCCGACCCCATCAGGTGCACCGTGCCTTCCGGCAATTCCTGCACCGCTTCCTTATGGCCGACAAAAGCCGCAAACGTATTGGGCAAGCCTTGCAACAGCGGGTCCGCCTGCCCCTCGTCTGTCACGGTGCAGGTCACCGCTGAAACCGGCTCGCCATAGCGGTCCTTGGTAACGGATGCACCCAAGTGATGCGCCAGAAGTCCGATTCCATAGCAACACCCCAAAAACGGCATATCGCGGTCAATGATCTGCGGCATCAGCGCCAAAAGCTCCGCCTCGGCACGCGCCTCGACCGGATCGCGCGTGGCGGGATCGTCGCTGACGCAACCCGGACCACCACCAACGATCACAGCGGCATAATTATCAAGTGAAAACTCCGGCGGCAGGCTGTCCTGCTCCATTCGGATCCGCTTGGTGTTTAAAGCAGCAATCCCGCCCTTGTCCAAAAACGCCGCGTATTCCCCGTCAGAGGCTTCATCCTCGGGGCGCAATTGCAGGATCAGGAAAGGTTTGTCGTCGCTCATCTGGGTGTTCTGCATTGCGCTGCCAGCCGAAGCAAGGGCCAGATGTCCGCTCTTCTTCTTGGGCAAAATATCCTGGGGAGCACGAGGGGCAAAGCCCCTCGCTTGAGGCGACGCGCGACAGCGCGGCGCAAAACCCGTTCAAACCAAAGCCTAGGCCGACTTTCTCAATCCATCCGGGATCAATTGCTTCTCCATCACGCAATTGGCCAGTCGCACCCCACGCCGCTCTACCACTTGCCGCCGCAGCAATTGCCATCCTCGCCGGGCAAGGAACGGCTCTGCCAGATGGCTGGCCTCAACACTCATAACTGTGACCCCTGCCGCACGCGCGCGGCCCTCGAGCACAGCGCACAAAACACCCGCAACGCCAGTGCCCTTAATCTCGGGCACCACGTAGGCCATGTCAAAATGCGCCCCTTGCCGGGACATAAAGCCCACAAGCACCCCACCGCTTTCGGCCACTACGCAATCGGATGCGGCCAGTTTGGCAGCCCACGCCGCGCCTCGCGGCACCTCAGACACCCACGCGGCCCGCTCTTCGGCAGTGTACCTGGACGCCGCCCCTTCGTGGACTGCGCGATAAAAGATGTCTCCCAGGGCGTCCGCATCTTCGGACGCACAGGATCGCAGCAGAAACTCCATCACACGGCCTCCAGCGCCGACAGCAGATCGGCCACCAGATCGTCGGCGTCCTCAAGACCCACAGACAAGCGGACCAGACCGGGCGTGATCCCAAGATCTGCGCGCTGGTCGTCGGTCAGGCGTTGATGCGTGGTCGTGGTGGGGTGCGTTATGATCGATTTTGCATCCCCAAGATTGTTGGAAATAATCACGATCTCAAGCGCATTGAGAAACCGAAATGCCGACTCCTGCCCGCCCTTGATCTCAAGCGCAATCACCGTGCCACCCTTTTCAAGCTGCGCCATCGCCACCGCGTGATGCGGATGTGAGGGCAGCCCGGGAAAAACGCACTGCGAAAGCTTGGCATGCCCTTCAAGCGTCTGGGCAATCTTCAGCGCCGTGTCGGCCTGTGCGTTCACACGCAGATCAAGCGTCTCCAACCCTTTGAGCATCAACCAGGCTGTAAACGGGCTCATCGCCCCACCGGTGTGCTTGATAAAAGGCTCCAGCGCCTTGCGGATGTAGTCACGCGTGCCCAGCACGACGCCACCAAGCGCGCGCCCCTGCCCGTCAATGTGCTTGGTGGCCGAATAGACAACCACATCCGCACCAAGCTCAATCGCGCGGCTGAATACCGGGGTCGAAAAGACGTTGTCGACAACAACCGTCGCCCCCACTTTGTGCGCAATCGAAGCCACCGCGGGCAGATCGATCACCTCAAGGGTCGGGTTCGACATGCTTTCAAGAAACACCGCCTTGGTGTCCGGGCGCACCGCCGCCTCCCATGCCGCCAGATCGGTGCCATCGACAAAGGTCACCTCAACGCCAAAGCGGCTCAAAACGTCTTCCAATATGTAAAGACACGACCCGAAAAGTGCGCGCGCCGAGACCACGTGATCCCCCGCCCTCAAAAGAGACATCAGGGCTGCATTCACAGCCGCCATGCCCGACGCCGTGGCAAAGGCATCCTCGGTGCCTTCAAGAGCCGCAATCCGCTCTTCGAACATGCGCACCGTGGGATTGCCGTAGCGGGCATAGATGAACTCATCATCTCCCGAGGCTTCAAACCGCTGCATCGCGGTCTCGGCACTGTCATAGACAAAGCCTTGCGTCAGATAGATGGCTTCTGAAACCTCGCCATACTGGCTGCGCCGCGTGCCGGCATGCACCTGCTGGGTGCGCCTCTTCCAGGTATCCTTGGGCATGGGGACGGCTCCTTTCCGCAATAAAAAACCCCCACCGCGAATGAGCGCCGGGGGCAAATGCGTCCCTGACCTCTTTAGCAGAATATTTAACGTGGCCCGCAATCCGGTGTACAAATCGCCACGGTTGTCCCGCTGGTTTAGGCTCAGCTAGGCATTTGGTCAAGAGTGACGTCGCCCTGCACAGCATCGGGACCGGCATTATCCTTTCTGTAAGAAGTAAACCTTATTCTTGGCGCGCATGTTTGCTCGGGGGTGCTTCACCAATGCGCATGGAACAGAATTTTAACAGACGCCACAGCCCCAATCGCCGCGAGACACGGGTAGAGGCGATGATGGACATAGATGGAGATCTGGTCCCGGTCATCATTGTCGATATCAGCTACACCGGCATGAAAATTTCTGTGCCCGAAGACATCGCCGTCGGAACCCCGGTGTCAATTTCGGTGCTCGATGTAACAATCCCGGCGATCGTGCATTGGAGCCGGTTGAGGTTTGCAGGCGTTCATTTGTTGCAACGGATGGACAGCAATACCTTACGAACTCTTGAAAAAGCGCATGATGCCTTGGCAGATTATCGCTAGTCGTCGTCGTCCGTCGTGTCGTCGCTCTCTTCAATCAGATGCCCCTGCAACATCATGATCTGGCTCCACAAAAAGAGAAACATCAGGATCGGAAACCCAAAGGTCTCGATCTTGACCCAGGCATCGGTCGACATCGTGCGCCAGACAAATTCGTTGGCCACAGCAAGAAAGGCAAAAAACACCGTCAATCGCCAGGTCAGCTTCATCCAGCCTTCGTCGGTCATCGGCAAAAACTCCGACATGACCCACGCCAGATAAGACCGCCCTTGCAGCAGCCCAACACTCAGGATCACGGCAAAAAGCCCGTAAACAAGCGTCGTTTTCAGCTTGAAAAACTTCTCATCATTAAACCACACCGTCAGCCCGCCAAATACGATCACCACCACGATAGTAAAGACCTGCATGCGGCTCAGCTTGCCGGTCAGCTTCCACAACACCGCCATTGAGGCCAACAGGATCGGCACAAAAACAGCGGCCGCCACGATAAACCCGGAATATTCCGTGCCACCAAGGCTATAGACCTCGTCGCGCATGTAGATGTAGGCGGTAAAAAACAACAACGGCGGACCAAGCTCCAGCACCTGTTTCACAACCGGATTAATCTCTTTGTCGCTCATGCCCAGTCTTTCATTGGTCCAAAAATATGCCGGGGGTCTGGGGGCAGAGCCCCCAGTTGGTCGGCTCCGACAGGAGCCGAAACCAAACCGCTAACCACCCCATTCAACTATGACCGCACCAAGCGCAATCAGGAAGATCAACCCCAGCCTGCGCGGCCCAACCTTCTCGCCCAGCATCACCCAGCCGATAAGGGCGGCAAAAACCACCGAGGTCTCGCGCAAAACCGCCGCCTCGCCAACCTTGTCCAGCCGCGTGGCCAGCATGATGCCGCCAAATGAGAAAAATGCGATCACGGCACCAAAGATGCCGAGGCGCGCCAGCGGTAAGATGGGTTGCGGCAACCGCCCCTTGTGGCGCAGCAGATAGGCGATCGGAAAGGTCAGCCCGTCGATAAAGAAAAACCACGCGATAAAGGTAAACGGGTCTGCGGTTGCCCGGATCACGAAAGCGTCCCAGGTGGTGTACATCGCCACGAACCCGCCGGTGATCATCGCAAGACCCAAAGCCAGCGGCAGGCTGGCGCGATCAAGCGTGATGTGGCGCAGATTATAAAGCGCAAGCCCCAGAATGCCGGTGACGAGAAGCGCCACGCCAAACCATTGCGTGCCGCTAAAATGCTCGCCAAAGACAAGCCCCGCCCCCACCACGGTAAAAACCGGCCCCGTGCCGCGCACAACCGGATAGACAACCGTGTAGGACCCATAGGTATAGGCGCTGGCCTGGGCAAGTTTATAGCCCACGTGGATGATCCAGGCGATGGCGAACATCCACCAGATTTCAGGCTCGGGCCATGGCACAAGGAAAAAGGCAAAGGGTGCGGCGAGCGTCGAGTAGCCTGCATCTATGACCGTCCGCGCTGTCCACGGATCGGTTTTGCCTTTTTGCAGCGCACCGAAAAGGGCGTGTAGAAAAGCGGCCTGCACTGCAAGCAGCAAGGCAAGGGTTTTTCCAGCCTCGGTGCCTTCCAGTGAAATCAGCCAGTCGGACACCTACAGTGGCTCAAAGGTGATGTTCAGCACCAGACCCCGCAACGCCTCGAAGATCTGCGCAGGATCGGTGATCCCGCCACGCCGCATGGCCAGCGTGGCAAAGCGCGCAGGTCCGATGCCGGGTGTGGCAGTCGTCTCGATGACAAGCCGCCCCGACGGATCCGGCATCTGATCAAGAAGTGACAACAGGTCCGCTTGCGATTTTTGCGGCAGAATGTCGTCTGGCACCATAGCGATATACGCGCGCCCGACGTCCTTTAGCTCGGCCACACGCGCCTCGGGATCGTCACTGCGATACAGGAGTGCAAATCCAAGCGGTTGCAACAGATAGTCCTGAAAAGTCCGTTTTGAGCGGATATCGGTGACCGTACGCGTTATGGCCAAACTGCCCGCGCTCATCAGGATGTTATTGCGCGAGGAGAGATCGACGCCCTCGATCTCGGCGCTAAATTGCACGTGGTCGTCATCGGGAAAGCTCAGGTTCAGCGCGTTTATTGACAACCGCCTGTGGCCCGCATCCCAATCGGCATCAAACAGAACTTCAATCGTGCGCCCCTTGTTTTGGATACGATTGAGGTACGACAGGGTCTTGTCGCCAAAATCCTGGTTGATCGTGATCCCATCCACCCGCAGTGTCGGTGCTGTGGGCGGCAGCCCCTCTGTCACAAAG
>JABDJX010000161.1 GCA_013003245.1 Silicimonas sp.
TCCATCATCAGGTCTTCGGCCCGCTGGTTCATCGGGAAAAGCATCACCTCGCGGATGTTGTGCTCATCGGCCAGCAACATCACAACGCGGTCGATCCCCAAGGCGCACCCACCATGCGGCGGCGCACCGTAGCGGAACGCGTTGACCATGCCACCAAAGCGCTTGCGCACCTCGTCTTCGCCATAGCCTGCGATTTCAAACGCCTTGAACATGATCTCGGGCCGGTGGTTTCGGATCGCACCAGACAGCACCTCGTAGCCATTGCACGACAGGTCATACTGATAACCCAGCACGTCCAATGGGTCGCCCTCAAGCGCCTCCATCCCGCCCTGCGGCATCGAAAACGGGTTGTGCTCAAAGTCGATCTTGCCGGTTTCCTCGTCTCGCTCGTAAATCGGGAAGTCGACGATCCACGCAAAGGCAAAGCGGTCGGTGTCGGTCAGACCAAGCTCATCGCCAATCACGACGCGGGCTTTGCCAGCGACGGTCTCGAAGGTCTTAGGCTTGCCACCAAGGAAGAAAGCCGCATCGCCGACTTCAAGTCCCAACTGCGCTCGGATTGCCTCAGTCCGCTCTGGCCCAATGTTCTTGGCCAGCGGTCCCGCGGCTTCCATCCCCTCGCCTTGGTCGCGCCAAAAGATATACCCCATCCCCGGCAGGCCCTCTTTCTGGGCAAAGGCGTTCATCCGGTCGCAAAACTTACGGCTGCCGCCTTTTGGCGCGGGGATCGCGCGGATCTCGGTGCCGTCCTGCTCCAGGATCTTGGCGAAGATCGCAAAGCCAGAGCCACGGAAATGTTCCGAGACATCCTGCATCCTGATCGGGTTGCGCAGGTCCGGCTTGTCGGTGCCGTACCACATCGCCGCATCGCGATAGCTGATCTCGGGCCACTCGGCGTCCACCTTGCGGCCGCCACCGAACTCCTCGAACAGCCCTTGGATCACCGGCTGAACCGTTGCAAAAACATCCGCTTGCGTGACAAAGCTCATCTCAACGTCAAGCTGGTAAAAGTCGGTCGGCGAGCGGTCAGCGCGCGGGTCTTCGTCGCGGAAGCAGGGCGCGATCTGGAAATACTTGTCAAAGCCAGAAACCATCAGAAGCTGTTTGAACTGCTGCGGCGCCTGCGGCAGGGCGTAGAATTTACCGGGGTGCAGGCGCGATGGAACCAAAAAGTCGCGCGCGCCTTCGGGCGACGAGGCCGTGATGATCGGCGTCTGGTACTCGCGAAAATCCATATCCCACATACGCTTGCGGGTCGAAGCCACAACGTCGGAGCGCAGTTTCATGTTGCGCTGCATCGCCTCGCGGCGCAGGTCCAAGAACCGGTACCGCAGGCGGGTTTCTTCGGGGTATTCCTGATCGCCAAAGACCATCAGCGGAAGTTCCTCGGCAGACCCCAGAACCTCGATGTCACGCACAAATACCTCAACCTCACCGGTCGGGATCTTGGCGTTCACCAACTCGGGATCGCGCGCTTTGACTTCGCCATCAATGCGAATGCACCACTCCGAGCGCACCTCTTCCACCTGTTTGAACACCGGACTGTCGGGGTCGGCCAGCACTTGGGTCATGCCATAGTGGTCGCGCAGGTCAATGAAAAGCACACCGCCGTGATCACGCACGCGGTGCACCCACCCTGCAAGACGGACGGTTTCACCTACGTGTGAGGCGTTCAGTTCGGCGCAGGTATGGCTGCGATAGGCGTGCATGGGTCGCGTCCCTTCGGGGCAAAAGTCAGGTTCGGGCCGATACACCGTCTTGAGCGGCGGAAGTCAAGCCAGCAAGGGCGAAGCGTATGGCGGAAACAGCGTCAGAAAACCAACAATCGGCCGCGAAGTGTGCGCAAGTGCCCGATTTTCATTGCAAGCACATGTTCGCTGACAGAGTTTCCAACAACACGCCCGGAGGCAAACACGGGTGACAGAGGACGCAGCGTTTTGATACCGACCACACAGACCCCGCAAGCCGCACCCATGACAGTGCGCAGCATGGCCCTTTTGGTGCTGATTTCGGTCATTTTTTTCGTCATGCTTCGAACGTCTGTGGGCGTGCCATGGTCAGCGGATCTGCGCTCTATGTGGTTGGCTGGATCGTTTTTCTCTGATGTCGATATCGGCACGGTTTACAGACCCTCGGAACAGCTCTTTTCGATGCAACCGCCCGATGCATGGATAGACAGCGTCCTGGCCGAGGGCATCAAAACGCCCGTCTATCCCTTTATTTATCCGCCGTTGTGGGCTTGGCTCATGTCGTTCGTCACCCCACTCACTACAATGAGCGAATTTGGGCGCATCATGGGCATCATAAACCCTTGCCTGGTTATTCTAAGTGCATTGCTGGCGATGCGTATTACGGCCCCCATGATACCCCGTCCTGTCTTTCTGACGATCAGCTTGGGGCTTGCCTCGGGAAGCATCGTGTTCCTGCTCCCCTTGAATGAAAACCAACCCCAAATCCTTGTGGCCTTTCTGACCTTGCTTGGCATTGAGCGTACCCGAAGCGGCGCGCCCATAGCAGGAGGTGCTGCCATGGCATTCGCTGCATCGCTCAAACTTTACCCGCTTGTTTTCGCACTGGTTTGGCTTGCGGCTGGATATCGGAGTGCAACTTTGTCGTTTGCCGTATTTGGCGGCGCGTTGGGTCTCTTGTCGATTGTGGTCGCTGGCTGGCCAATGCATGCAGCCTATCTTTCCGAACTTTCCGTCATCTCGAAAACTCTATTAATGTCCCGCGCAAATTTTTCGCTTGATCCCCTTATCGGCGTCTTCACCATTCCCCAAAGCGCACAAATACCGATCGACACATTAGTGACCGGGGGCGATACCAACTGGATGGTGGCGCAAAAAAGCCAGGCTTTCTTGATGGTCAGCGCGCTTGCGCAATTCACAATGCTTGCATTCCTGCTTTTGTTGGCACGTCGTACCGGCATGCGCGATCCTTTGCTGTGGCCCTTTGTCATCATCGCAGTGTCTTGGGTCTCTCCCCTGAGTTGGCTTTATCATTATCTTGCCGCCTTCCTGTTTTTGCCCGCATTGTTCGATCGCTTGGATCCGAAAGTCGCGCTGTCCATCGTTTTGCTGTGTGTTTTACCGACAAATTACGTGATGTTTGATTTGGAGCTGATGTCTGCGCTTGATTCGCATTGGGTCGCACTGGTCAACAACGCCGCCTTGCTGCTGATGGCCGCAGCGTATCTTTGGTTGGCGCTGCGTCACGATGACATTCGCCAACATTCAGGCTAGCCGCCGACCACAGGCACGCTTTCCCTTGCGCCCAAACGTGCACACCCTATAACGCACGACAATTTGCGTATGGGGAGTGCGGCCAGTGCCCAAAAGAACCGACATCCAATCGATCATGATTATCGGGGCGGGCCCCATTGTTATCGGACAAGCCTGCGAGTTTGACTACTCGGGCGCGCAAGCTTGTAAAGCATTGCGTGAAGAAGGCTACCGGGTGATCCTCGTCAACTCCAATCCCGCGACAATCATGACCGATCCGGGGCTGGCCGATGCAACCTATATCGAGCCGATCACACCTGAAGTTGTTGCCAAGATCATCGAAAAGGAGCGCCCCGACGCGCTTTTGCCAACGATGGGCGGGCAGACCGGACTGAACACCTCGCTTGCGTTAGAAGAGATGGGGGTTCTTCAGAAGTTCGGCGTCGAAATGATCGGGGCCAAGCGCGAAGCTATCGAAATGGCCGAGGACCGCAAGCTTTTCCGCGAAGCGATGGATCGCTTGGGTCTGGAAAACCCGCGTGCCACAATCGTATCCGCGCCTAAGGCAGACGATGGTCGGTATGACATTCCCAAAGGCATCGAAGAATGTATGGCCGCACTGGAAGACGTCGGATTGCCTGCGATCATCCGCCCAGCGTTCACGCTTGGCGGCACGGGCGGCGGCGTGGCCTATAATCGTGACGAGTATTTCGAGATGTGCCGTCGTGGGCTGGAAGCCTCGCCAGTTGCACAGATACTGATCGACGAGTCGCTGCTTGGCTGGAAAGAATATGAAATGGAGGTCGTACGCGACCGCGCCGACAACGCCATCATCGTCTGTTCCATCGAGAACGTCGACCCGATGGGCGTGCACACGGGCGATTCGATCACCGTGGCCCCGGCCCTGACACTGACCGACAAAGAGTATCAGATGATGCGCTCTGCCTCGATTGCCGTGCTGCGCGAAATCGGGGTTGAGACCGGAGGTTCGAACGTGCAGTGGGCGGTGAACCCTGCTGACGGTCGCATGGTGGTGATCGAGATGAACCCGCGCGTGTCGCGGTCTTCAGCGCTGGCGTCAAAGGCAACGGGTTTCCCAATTGCTAAGATCGCAGCAAAACTGGCAGTTGGGTACACGCTGGACGAGTTGGACAACGACATCACCAAAGTCACACCTGCTTCTTTCGAGCCAACGATTGACTATGTCGTGACCAAAATTCCGCGCTTTGCGTTCGAGAAATTCCCCGGCTCAGAGCCGCACCTGACCACCGCGATGAAATCGGTGGGCGAGGCGATGGCCATTGGCCGCACCTTCCACGAGTCGATGCAAAAGGCGTTGGCCTCGATGGAAACCGGCCTGACCGGATTTGATGAGATTGAGATCCCCGGCGCTCCGGACAAAGCGGCGATCACTGCGGCCCTTTCCAAGCAGACGCCCGACCGTATCCGCGTGATTGCTCAGGCCATGCGGCACGGGTTGACCGACGACGACATCCGCGCCGTCACCGCGTTTGATCCGTGGTTTCTGGCCCGTATCCGCGAGATTATCGACGTTGAAGACGACGTGATCAGCGATGGCCTGCCGATGACCGAAGTGGGATTGCGCAAGCTGAAGATGCTTGGGTTTACCGATGCGCGTCTTGCCAAGCTGACCGGGCGCAGCGAAGATCAGGTGCGCCGCGCGCGCCATGATCTTGGGGTAACGGCTGTCTTCAAACGGATCGACACCTGTGCGGCGGAATTTGAGGCACAAACGCCTTATATGTACTCGACCTACGAAGAGCCAATGATGGGCGAGGTTGAGTGCGAGGCGCGGCCGAGTAACAAGAAAAAGGTTGTCATTCTGGGCGGTGGCCCCAACCGCATCGGTCAGGGCATCGAGTTTGACTACTGTTGCTGTCATGCCTGCTTCGCGCTTTCCGATGTCGGTTACGAGACGATCATGGTCAACTGCAACCCCGAGACGGTCAGCACCGATTATGACACATCAGACCGGCTTTATTTCGAGCCGCTGACGTTTGAACATGTCATGGAAATCCTGCGCGTGGAGCAGTCAAACGGCACGCTACATGGCGTTATCGTACAATTTGGCGGCCAAACCCCTCTGAAACTGGCCAACGCTTTGCACGAATCGAACATTCCTATTCTGGGCACCTCGCCGGACGCCATTGATCTGGCCGAAGACCGCGAGCGGTTTCAGGATCTGGTCAATCGCCTTAACCTGAAACAACCCAATAACGCGATTGCACACACTGACGCCGAAGCAATGGAAGCGGCAATCGATATTGGCTATCCGCTGGTGATCCGCCCCTCTTACGTTTTGGGTGGTCGCGCGATGGAAATCGTACGCGATACTGCCCAGCTTGAGCGCTATATCCGTGATGCGGTTGTGGTGTCCGGCGACAGTCCTGTGTTGCTTGACAGCTACTTGGCCGGTGCAGTTGAAGTGGATGTAGATGCCCTATGCGATGGCGAGGCGGTGCACGTCACAGGTATCATGCAGCACATCGAAGAAGCGGGCGTACATTCGGGCGACAGCGCCTGTTCATTGCCGCCGCATACGCTCAGCAAAGAGGTCATCGACGAATTGATCCGCCAGTCCGAGGCGCTTGCCCTGGAACTTGGCGTTGTCGGTTTGATGAACGTGCAATTCGCGATCAAGGACGACGACGTTTACCTGATCGAGGTTAACCCGCGCGCCTCGCGCACCGTGCCGTTCGTGGCCAAGGCGACTGACAGCGCTATTGCTTCCATCGCCGCGCGTTTGATGGCGGGCGAAAAGCTCTCTGCATTCCCAACTGCGCCCGCGCACGAGCCTGCAGGTGAGGATGTGGCGATCCCGATGGGCGATCCGATGATGCTCAAGGATTTTCGCACTCCTTGGTTTTCGGTAAAAGAGGCGGTGCTGCCCTTCGCCCGTTTCCCCGGTGTTGATACGATCCTTGGGCCCGAAATGCGCTCGACCGGAGAGGTCATGGGCTGGGACCGCAACTTTGCTCGTGCTTTCTTGAAAGCACAGCTTGGCGCTGGCACGGTTTTGCCCGAGGCTGGCACGGTGTTTTTCTCGATCAAGGATGCCGACAAGACCGACGAATTGCTGGAAACGGCGCGCATGCTTAAAGCGCTTGGGTTGAACATTCTGTCAACGCGCGGGACCGCTAAGTTTCTGACAGAAAACGGAATTTCCTCTGACATCGTCAATAAAGCCTATGAAGGCGGGCGCACAATCGTCGATGTGATGAAGGATGGCGAGATCGCTTTGGTGATGAACACCACCGAAGGCGCGCAAGCGGTCGAAGACAGCCGCTCAATGCGCAACGTCGCCCTGATGGACCGCATCCCCTACTTCACCACCGCCGCCGCCGCCCACGCCGCTGCCTTGGCGATGACGTCACGGGCCGAAGGGGAATTGGCGGTCAGGTCGTTGCAGGGGGCATAGCCCGCGCGGGCGGCTATGTCAGGAGACGTTAAGGTGCGCTCGGTGGTCAAAGTTTGCTTTTGTACACATTTCGCGGGGCAGATTTTCTGATTTGTACAGAACGCCGGACGATGGGGTTAACGGGGTCCGAAGGGCGCGGCAGTTGGATGGCGCGCAAAATGCGCACCCTACGCTTGCTAGGAAATCGCACAAGTTATCAAATGGGTTTGATTGAAGGTAGATGATTTGTCAGAAAACGATTCTATCAGCTCCCTGATTGACGCCTATAAAATTGGCGACATGTCCTTGACCGGCTTTGACGACGCCTTTTGGCTCGTGATGTCGGACAAAGTTGGGAACCCGCACGATTTGGATCCCGCCTCTCCGGTCGCGCTCTACTATGCTTCTCGTTATATGGAATGGGACGTAGCCAATGGCGGTTTTTCTCAGGCCGCCTACAATATTCCCGACCTTTTCGCGCTGGCAGCAGCAGGATATCGCGCGATGAACCTGAACGCCGCTGCAGACCTGATCGACAAGGCAGCCGGGCTGGCGGACAATGAACGAAAAGGTTTCACCGCCTCGACAATCGGTAAGCTGTTTCAGCAATTCTCGGAAAGCAAACTGGCAGGTTTGGATGCGCAGCTTGACCGAGCAGGTTGGTGGGCAACCGAACAACGCGTCGGTTATGCAATACAGCACAGGAAGGTTTTTGAATTGCTGGACCGATCCTAGTTGACCTGCAACCCCGAAATCCGCGCCACCACTGCACTGCTCGTGTCATCGCTGTCGGACGATACCGCAAGTCCAACAAGACTGGCAGGTGCTTCGCCAAAGGCGCGTTGATGGTCGCGGGCCAGATCAACGCGTTCGGAAGCTGAGCCGGTGCCCGTGCCTTGTTGGACAACCGTGCGACCACGGGGCCCAAGATATGGGTTGGGCAAAACCTGCCCTTTGGCGTGCGCGCCACCCCAGACATAGATCAGCACGCGCACGTCAGGGTTGTCGAGTAACGCGCGGATGCCCTGGTCTTGCGCTTTGCGCGCTGCGGCTTCGGGCAGGAATAGAAAATAAAGCGACAGGTTGCGATCATCGCCGCCCTTCTTCGTCAGATCAGTCGCAGGAACCGACACGTCCACCGCCCAGTTCCACTGCGCCGCGCGACTGTTCCAAGCCACTTCGGGAAGCGCGCGCCACAGCAGAGACACCGTTCCATCAGATTTCACACCAAGCGTGTTGCCGCCCAAGGTGAACTCATTGCTGGAGAACATCGAAAACCGCTGTTCTTTCCAGCCGTCGGTAAATGAGATCTGCTGGCCAAACACAAAATTTGGCAAGACGAGCATGGCAGCAAGGAATGCAGCGTGTCGTTTCATCATCGGCTCCAATTGTTTGAATGAGGACCTAGCGCGTTGTGCCACGCATGACAGGTCGGCCGCTTTCGCGCCACAACACAAAACCGTGTGATACGTAAGGGATCAGCTGCCCAGCATCCAGTCGCCATTCGGGAAGAACGCGTGAAACGCAAAGGCAAACATCACGTCGTGCGGCACATCGTTGCCCGCCACGTCGCGCACCCGGATCGTGCCCACGTCCTTGCCCTTGTTGATGTTGCGCGTATCCAAAGCCGAGGCTTGGCCACCCGCCCAGGAAAGCGTCACACCTGCTTCGGACACCTCACCTTCATCGCGCAACCGCTCAACCGTCCAGGCCTTGTCGCCCACGCGCACGACACGCGCCAAGGCAGGAACACCATGGGGCGGCATCTCACCATTATAAAGGAATGGTTTTCGCGAACTGTCGTAGCTGACGTAAGGGTTGGCCCCATACTGCCGTGGCCAACCCGGCTGATCCATCACCAGACCATCCGGATTGCGTGCCTTGAATTCGGCCCAGCTTTCCATCCAGGTGGGCAATTGCGTCAATTCAACGCCCGTCAGTTCCCCCACGATACCGGTGCCAACGGCTTGCTGCCACCAGCTTTCGGTTTCCCGGTCATACATCACCATATCTGAATTGCGCAGCTTGCCCGAGACGCCGAAGGTCAAAACCTTGCCATCAACACGGCGATCAAAGGTCATTCCGGAATTGCAGAGCGGGCAGAATGTCACCGCAACTGGCACGCCCGCTACTTCGTCGTTCACGATCTCATGCCAGGTCAGATAGCGGATCGGATAGGCGCGCGGCTTGGCGCCGTCGATTTCCACCGTAATGACGGGTTCGCGGTCACCAATGCGCGTCTCGGCGCTGATGTCGATAAACGATGGATCGCTCAGCGCAGGAATGCCATCCTTAGGCGGGCCTCCCGACAGGATCTCGGTCCAGTTCTCGACAGAGGTGATTTCGAAATCTGTATTCGGCCACTCATAGCGCCAAAAACCGGGATCCGCCTGCGCCACACTGGCGGCTACGCTGAAGACGGCAGCAATCATTATTCGAGGGATGCGCATAGGGTGACCTCCATAGTTCACGAGCCCAAAATGGCAGAGCCCCGCTCCACCGCATAGCCCCCCTCACGGGAGGTTGATGAGCTGTCAGGTCAGCGGAAGAATCCGTCTGCGTGGGTTTTGGCAACCGATGGCCGTGCCCGCATTGTCTCTCGAAATGTCAAAATTTTCGGATAGTCAGAGGTGTCGACGCCGTCCCCTTCCAGCCAATTCGCCATCGCGTAAAGATAGAAATCAGCCAAGGTCGGCGCATCACCGAACAGAAGTGGGCCTTCGATCAGACCTTCGATATAAGCGGCCGATGCGGCCATGGTTTCAGGCACTTTGGCCGCCATATCCTTGATTGAGGAGTCCTGATCCGCCCAGCGATAGCCGCGAAACCCATGCGCATGGTTCACGTGCATCGTGGAGGCCAGGTAATACATCACCTCGCGCATTCTGGCCCGCGCCAGGGGATCAATCGGCACAAAGTCAGGCAAGGCCGTTTCACCGAGGTATTCAAAAATGGCGCCGGTTTCGGTTAGCGGGCCTTCGGGCGTGATCAGCACAGGAACCCGGCCTTTGGGGTTGAGGTTCAGGAAGTCTGGCTTGGTCTGCTCAGCGGTTTCAAAATCCACACGGATCGGCTCCCAATGTACCCCTTCATTCAAAAGAGCGACAACGGCCGCCGAGATCGATTTTGGAGAACAGTAAAGTTTTAACATGATGGACCTTTCTGGCGTGACCTGCAGAGTAATATTTTAAGAGCCGTCTTCTAGAAAGGCGGAAAATTACGGATTGAAACTGATGTCAGACAGAAAAACCTGCCAAGCCTGCCGCGACGGGACGACGTTTGATACACCGATCACCATGGCATTCCAGCCCATCGTCAATCTCGAAACGAGAACGATTTTCGCGCAAGAAGCCCTTTTGCGAGGCATTGATGGTGCCAGCGCCGACGAAATTTTTGCGACAGTAAACGTCGCCAATAGATACTCATTTGACCAACGTTGCAGGCAAACAGCTCTGGAAACCGCCACTGACCTGAAACTTGAACACGACAGAACACTTCTTTCGATAAACTTTTTGCCAAACGCCGTTTACGAGCCGCGAGCGTGCATAAAGCTGACCTTGGAGATCGCCGAAAAGACCGGCTTTCCAATCGAGCA
>JABDJX010000164.1 GCA_013003245.1 Silicimonas sp.
ACGTTCCTTGGTGGTGAAGACTTTGACATGCGCATCGTCAATTATCTGGCGGACGAGTTCAAAAAAGAGCACGCCGTTGATCTGACGAAAGACAAGATGGCGCTGCAGCGTCTGAAGGAAGCTGCGGAAAAAGCGAAGATCGAGCTTTCGTCGTCCAGCCAGACCGAGATCAACCAGCCGTTTATCTCGATGGGCGCTGACGGCCAGCCATTGCACATGGTGATGAAGCTGACGCGTGCGAAACTGGAAAGCCTTGTCAGCGATCTGATCAAAAATTCGATCAAGCCGTGTCAGGCTGCGTTGAAAGATGCAGGTTTGTCGACCGGTGACATCGACGAAGTTGTTCTGGTTGGTGGTATGACCCGCATGCCGCGCGTTAAGGACGAAGTGACCAAGTTCTTTGGCAAGGAGCCGCATCAGGGCGTGAACCCGGATGAGGTTGTTGCGATGGGTGCCGCCATTCAGGCCGGTGTTCTGCAGGGTGACGTGAAAGACGTTGTTCTTCTTGACGTGACACCTTTGTCGCTTGGTATTGAAACGCTGGGTGGCGTGTTCACCCGTCTGATCGACCGCAACACAACGATCCCGACGAAGAAAAGCCAGATCTTCTCGACCGCCGAAGACAACCAGAACGCAGTGACGATCCGGGTATTCCAGGGCGAGCGTGAGATGGCGACCGACAACAAGATGCTGGGCCAGTTCAATCTGGAAGACATCCCGCCAGCGCCGCGTGGTCTGCCACAGATTGAAGTGACCTTTGATATCGACGCCAACGGCATTGTCTCGGTTTCGGCCAAAGACAAGGGCACCGGCAAAGAGCAGGTCATCACGATCCAGGCGTCTGGCGGTTTGTCAGACGACGAGATCGAGCAGATGGTCAAGGATGCCGAAGAGAACGCCGATGCCGACAAGGAGCGTAAGGACCTGGTCGAGGCCAAGAACAACGCCGAAAGCCTTGTCCATTCGACCGAGAAGGCGATGGAAGAGCACGGCGACAAGGTGGACCCGACCACGATCGAAGTCATCGAGCTGGCGCTTGCCAACCTCAAGGAGCAGATGGAGACCGAAGATGCGGGCAAGATCCGCGGCGGTATTCAGAACGTGACCGAGGCGTCGATGAAGCTGGGCGAAGCGATCTATAAGGCGCAGGCCGAAGCCACGGGCGAGGCTGATCCGGAAGCGGACGGCGACGAGCCACGCGGCGTGGATGACGACATCGTCGATGCGGACTTCGAAGACCTTAACGACGAAGACAAGCGCGCCTAACTGGTGCCCTTGAACGCGAACCTGGGCCGGCCTGACCCGATTGGGCCGGCCCGCGCGTTCCAAAAGGACGTATTTTAAATGTCAAAGCGCGATTACTACGAGGTACTTGGAGTCTCGAAAGGCGCAAGTGCTGACGAGATCAAGAAGGGGTATCGCCAAAAGGCGAAACAGCTTCACCCTGACCGCAATGCTGACAATCCAAACGCCGAGGCCGAGTTCAAAGAGGCAAACGAGGCCTACGAGGTTTTGAAAGACGCCGACAAGAAGGCGGCCTATGACCGCTTTGGTCATGCTGCTTTTGAAGGCGGCATGGGCGGTCGTCCCGGTGCTGGGCATCCTGGCGGCGGCGACTTCGCCAGTGCTTTTTCGGACGTTTTCGACGATTTGTTTGGCGACATCATGGGCGGTGGACGCCGCGGCGGTGGCGGGCAGCGCGCTGTACGTGGATCAGATCTGCGCTATAGCCTGCGGATTACGCTGGAAGATGCTTTCAACGGCATGCAAAAAACCATCCAGGTCACAACTGCCGTTGGATGTGAGACCTGTAATGGATCTGGCGCGGAAGGCGGCGCCGAACCGCAAAACTGTCCAACCTGCGCTGGCATGGGCAAAGTGCGCGCAAGCCAGGGGTTTTTTACCGTTGAGCGCACATGCCCTACGTGTTCCGGCATGGGCCAGATCATCAAGAACCCCTGCAAAGGCTGTGGTGGCGCGGGCCGGGTTGAAAAAGAGCGCTCGCTGAGCGTGAACATCCCCGCTGGCGTGGAAACCGGCACGCGCATCAGGCTGGCTGGCGAAGGCGAAGCCGGTATGCGCGGCGGGCCGTCTGGTGATCTTTATATTTTCATCGAAGTGGCCGAACACCAACTGTTCCAGCGCGATGGACCAAGTCTTTATTGCCGTGTGCCGGTTTCCATGATCACCGCCGCGATAGGTGGTGACATTGAAGTGCCGACAATCGACGGTGGCCGCAGCCGGGTCAAAGTGCCCTCGGGCAGCCAATCGGGGCGTCAAATGCGCCTGCGCGGCAAAGGCATGCCCGCTCTGCGCGGTGGAACTGCTGGCGACATGATGATCGAGCTTGCGGTTGAAACACCCGTTAACCTGACCAGTCGCCAGAAAGAGCTGCTGGGCGAATTTGAGAAGCTGAGCGAGGAAAACAATCCCGAAAGCTCTGGTTTCTTCAAGAAGGTGAAAACCTTCTGGGACGGCATGACGAGCTAATCCTCTTCGGGGCAATCGCCAAGATTTTTGGCGATTGTCCCCAATTTCCAAACAATAGCCCTTATTTTGCCATGCACTCCCGTCATGCGTGTTTCGACACGTTTGCCACCAAGGAGATTTCGAATGGCACGTTTGATGGTTATTGCTTTGTCCCTTTTTCTTTTGGGCTGTGCGACGGGCACACCGATAAAGGATTTTACCAATCGTTCTGTTGTCTATAGCTGGATTGATGTCAGCGACATCCCGGGCAACAAGCTGGTTATGTACGAAATGCGCAACCTGAGCGCGCCCAACAACGAACGTTATTATCAAATGGGCTGGGAAAAGGTCGGAAGCGGCTATCTTGTCTGGCACCAGGGGTTCAACGGGGGCCAGTATGAGGCGCATCGCCTTCAGACAATGGCCTGTGCCGGGCCGCTTTGCACAAATACGATCAATGAATATGGATTTGGGCCAAATGGCACCAGCCCCATCAAGACCACCGTTAAAGCTGGCGGTGTGCATTTCGCTGGGTGTTACGCGTTCTATCAAACCAAGCGCGGCTTTTTCCGCCCCGGCGAGTTTGACACCCGCAAGGCCAGATGCGGCGCCTCAAAGCGTCAGATGCTTTCGATCATTCTGCAAAATGCGCAAGACCCGGTTGTTGTCTCGCGGCTGAAGCGCGCCATGCGGTAATACGCTTCTGGTTTCCCTCCCAGAAACAAAGGCGGTCGATCTCATCCATTGAGGTCGACCGCTTTACGGTGCGCCCCAATTCCGGCATAATTTTTTGGCGAATAAGGCGAAATCATGTAAAGATTGGGTCTGTAGGATGGCGCCGTGTGTGTTGGCGCGTTTAGTAACGAGTGTTTGTAATGACCCCTATCGAACGTGTTTCCATCAAGTCTCAGGCTTTGGCTGTTCTTGGTCTGAAGAATTCAACTGCGACTGACCTTGAAATCAAATCGGCCTACCGCGCCCGGGTGAAAGAAAAGCACCCTGATCGCTGCAATGGCGCGTCTGACGAATTCATGCGTATCACCAATGCATTTGAGTATTTGTCCGGCGAAACGCAGGATTTCGAGCCAGAATTCGGCGTGCGACAAGCGACCGTATCCCGCACGCCGCGCCCATCTATGGAATTTGAGCAGAAACCGCGGACACGGTCCAAGACCATGTCTCGGCCGGTGTCCAAACCATCCTTACAGGCGACCCAGATCAAGTTCTCTCAGGACATTTTGACCGCATGCAAAGCGTTGCTGAGGGACGACGGGGGTCTTGTAGCAACGCATCAAAGACGTGTCGGTCGAAGTGTTGCCTATAAGGTGCCGGTCAAATTGCTGAGGAACGTCAACAAGGTTGCATTGCCGACCGGAGACCTGGTTGATACGCGACGGGTGCAGCCGGTGGTTCTGGAAATCAACGCGTCCGAGATCTGCGACCGCGCATACCGTGTCCCGAGCGATGTTGTGGCGCAGCAATTTCCCGGCGCACGTACGGTCGAAATCCTTTTCGTCGCTGATATTTAATCGGATATTCACCACAAATGGGTCAGGCTACAGGCATGACCCATACCCCTTCCTTTGAAGAACCGCAGTTGCCCCTGTTTGAGGGGCAAGAGCTGATCCTGACAGGATCGCAAGGCAGGCTCCCCTCCTATATCAAGGATCATCGCAAACGGCTGCGCGAGCGGTTTGCCTCGGGTGGTCAGGCGGCCATGCCGGATTACGAGCTGTTGGAACTGATCCTGTTTCGCTCGCTGCCGCGCTGTGATGTCAAACCGGTGGCGCACAGGCTGCTCAAGACATTTGGTGATTTTAACCGCGTGCTCAGTGCCTCGACCGAGCGATTGGTTGAGGTGCGCGGCGTTGGTGCAAGCGTAGCGGGTGATCTGAAAATCGTCGAAGCGGCCGCGCACAGGCTGTCACGCGCGCGGATCATCGACAGGCCGGTATTGTCTGGTTGGGAGGCTTTGCTGGATTATTGCCGCACGACGATGGCGCATCGCGATACCGAGCAGTTTCGTGTGCTGTATCTGGACCGAAAAAATGTGCTTGTCGCCGACGAAGAACAGGCAGAGGGCACGATCGATCATGTGCCTGTCTATCCGCGTGAGGTGATCAAGCGTGCCTTGTCGCTCAATGCATCCGCCATGATCCTTGTGCACAATCATCCGTCGGGTGACCCAAGCCCATCGGAAAGCGATATCGTCATGACGAGAGAGGTGGAAAAGGCGGGCAGCGCGCTTGCGATCACCCTGCACGATCATCTGATTATCGGAAAATCATCAGAATTTTCGTTTCGCGCCCACGGCCATCTTTAGCGCACCCACACCTCGACACGGCGGTTGACCTGACGTCCCCAGACCGTGTCATCGCAGGCCATCGGCATGGCTTCGCCAAATCCATCTGACGAAAGCTCGACCGGTGCTCCGTCCAACATAGACCCCACGGCTCTGCGGACAGAGCGTGCACGTTCCTGCGAAAGTCTCAGATTGCCACCCGCCGGGCCGACGCCATCGGAGAAGCCAACGAAGACAAGTTCCTGTCCATCAAAATCGCCCCGATTTATAGCCTCGGACAGACGGCGCAGGTTAGAGCGCGACTGCGGGTCAAGATCGCTTGATCCGTCACGGAACCGGAAGGTCAGGGTCAGACGCTGGCCGCGCATCAAGGCGCCGATCATCTCTTGTACGGTTTTCATCGCTGCGGGTGCATCACCGGCACCAAGCACGGCATTGGCCAGACGATCACCCTGGCGCTCAAATCGAATACGACCGATGGCCTGGTCAACAAAACCTGTCGTCCGAATCACTGGCTGTGCCTCATAGCTGCGCGTGAATGTAATAAACTCGCGAATGAGCTTGGGCTGCTGCACGCCGATCCGATGCAGAAACAGGGGTTCGGTCAAAGGGTAATCTTCAGCGCGAATGGTGTCGGGAGTTGCCGGAATGGCAAGGCCACATGCGCCGCTCACCACGAGAGGCACGGCATTTCCAATCGAAGAGAAGGACGCAACGCCAAGTGCTGCAGGATCCTCTGCCACTGCGTCAGACAGCACATCTGGATCAACATGCCGTATGGCAGACGCAAACCGGCGCGACGGTTGAAGCCTTTGAAGCAGGTCTGCCTTGCCATCTGGCAGATGCAGGGCAACGGGCAGGTCCGGGCCGGCAAGACGGGACCAGTTGTCTATACCTGCGCCTAAAAGGCCCTGAAGCTGATCAAATGTGACCATGGCGCGCGGATTGTCAGGCGCCACTGCAGGCACAAGTGCATCGAGGGCGAAAACGTCTTCCCGGACCGCGTCTTCACCACTTTCGGTCCGCCCCACGGCTATGTCTGCGTCTCCTGCCGCGAGAAGCCTCAAAGCCTCGCTATCGTCAGTGACTTGCCCGTCGATCACCGCCACCAACTGTCCTGACTTCAGCGAAAGCTCCCAAGTTGTGGCCGTGTCGCTTTTGTAAATACGGCGGAAACCATAGCCCTGCTTTTCTGCGTAAGCCTGCAGCAAGGGCGTGATCAGGCGATGCACAATGTCAGACGGGCCAGCGATGCGGGCTTGCGCGATCAACGCTTCAGCCTTCGGGCAGCCGGGCCCCGAGCATGTTACGTTGCCGCCGTCCATGGTCAGCGTGCCATAGGCGGTTTTGACGCGGAACAACTCGCCGTTGAAGGACACCAGCTCTCCTTCAAGCGTTATGCTTCCGTCGTGCGTTTCCAGCACGACAGATCCGGCCCAGGTGGCCAGTGGAAAAACAATGGATACCAGCAAAAGGGCAAGGCGATGGATCATTGGGGCAGCAAGGTCTCCGTCAGCGCCCTGCCAGTCTCATGTCCTGAAATAGATTCTGCAAGCGCACGACCCGACCAACAGCATCGCACTGCGGCATTTTCAGCGCGACTTCGGTGGCGTCCATACCACCAAGCGGACCTGTCTGAAGCGCCAGCGCATCAATCTGCTGCCCACAGTTTGAGGGTGTTACATCGGCTTCGACCATAAGGCGCACAACGCCCTTGGTGCGCGACTGCCCGGCGGGAAATGTGTAAATTTCGGCAGAGGTGCCGGACCCATCGCCAAGCCGGGTCAGAAACCCGCCATTTCCACGTGTTGCCCGCTTTGGCGTTTTGGGCGCACCGGCCCAGACGTGACCAAACTGGTTTCGCTTGGCACCAAATTCAAAAGCGTGCATGCGCAATGTCTGTTTTCCGTTCCACACAATGGCAACGTGCTGAAACTCTGCTGCGTCCGGGATTTCAATCTTGGACTGGATGGTTTCCCCGTCAAACGAGACAGAAACACGCGCTTTTTGAGAAAATGCAGGAATGCGTCGCTCAAGCATGCCGGATGCATCGGTTGCCGCAGTGATTTCTACCTCTCCGTGACGCAGAACAACTTGCCGCGCCTTGCATCCGTTAAATGACAGGTCGATCATCCCGCCGGCCGCGCGTTTTAGGCCCAGCTGCGGGATGCATAGTGTATCCGGCTTTGCGGCTGCTTCAATCTGAACAACCTCTGCGGCGCGCGCACGACCTTGCATGACTGGTGGAGGCGACAAGATCGCTGCTGCCGGGTCTTTTGGCAGAGAGCGTGCTTTTTCGCGTCTGTTCAAAGGGTTATCGGCAAACGACTGCATCACTTGCCCGCACAAAAGTGCGACAAGGATAACTCCGCATGTCATGATGACGCGCCGCCTGTCCAGCGATGCAATTATTCTCATACCCAGCCTCCGTCGGACCGCTCTTGATCGGCGGTTCCGATGTTCTAGGAAGAAGCTTAATGGGTTCCGGTCAGGCGCGCTTTATTCGCGCGGTCTGCTTGAGATAATTTCAACACATTGAGTCGAAATCGCCACAGCTTTTCTAGAAAGCGCCGTGGCAGTGCTTGAACTTCTTTCCTGATCCACAGGGACAGGTGTCGTTGCGGCCGGGATTGCCCCATGTTTCAGGATCATCTGCCACGAACCCCGCGGCGATGGCCTCTTCCGTTGGTTCAGGCGGGCCACTTGGCTCTGGGGCGGCAGACGTAGCGGGTGCCTGCTGCGCAAGCATCTGCTGCATCATCGCCTGCTGCTCTTCCTCCGTCATTGGGCGGATCTGAGCGAGCTTTTCGGTGACTTCACCGCGCAAGCCATCAAGCAGGCTTTCAAACAGCTGAAAACCCTCGGTCTTGTATTCGTTCACCGGATCGCGCTGTGCATAGGCGCGGAAACCCACGACCGAGCGCAGATGCTCCAGCGTCAGGATGTGTTCGCGCCATTTGGCGTCCATCGTTTGCAACAGGATCTGCTTTTCGATCGAGCGCATGTTTTCAGGCCCGAACTGTTCGCCCTTGGCGTCCATAAAGGTATCGGTCGCTTCATAAAGACGCTCGCGAATGGATTCGTCATCGACACCTTCTTCATCAGCCCATTCAACAACAGGAACGGTCACGCCAAGCTTTTGCTCAACCTCAGTTCGAAGCCCTTCGGTATCCCACTGATCAGCATAGGATTTTGGCGGCATGTAGGTTTCGACCATATCGTCAATCACCTCGTGGCGCATGTCCTGCACGATCTCGTTGACGTCGTCGGTCTCCATGATCTCCTTGCGCTGCGAGAAGATGACTTTTCGCTGATCGTTCAGCACATCGTCCATCTTCAAAAGCTGCTTGCGGATGTCAAAGTTCCGACCTTCGACCTTGGCTTGTGCACGCTCAAGCGACTTGTTCACCCAAGGGTGCTGGATCGCCTCGCCCTCTTGCATGCCAAGGGTGGACAGGACCTTGTCGAGCCGGTCCGAGCCGAAGATGCGCATCAGATCATCTTCAAGGCTGAGGAAAAACGCGGAACGACCCGGATCACCTTGACGACCGGAACGACCGCGCAACTGGTTGTCAATGCGGCGGCTTTCGTGCCGCTCGGTGCCCAGAACAAAAAGGCCGCCCGAGGCCAGCACCTTTTCCTTGTCATCCACATGCTCGGCTTCGATCTTTGCACGCACCTCGTCGGGATGCGCTTCAGGATCCTCGGCCAGCGCCTGCAGAACCCGCATTTCAATGTTGCCGCCAAGCTGAATGTCGGTTCCCCGACCCGCCATGTTTGTCGCAATCGTCACGGCACCGGGTTTGCCAGCGTCACCCACGATCTGCGCTTCTTCCTCGTGGTGACGCGCGTTCAGAACCTTATGTTCAATACCGGCGGCACCCAGCAGGTTTGACAGGAATTCAGACCGTTCGATTGATGTTGTGCCCACCAGAACCGGTTGACCCTTTTCATTGGCCGCCTGGATTTCCTTGACCACGCCATCAAATTTTTCTTGCGCAGTACGATAAATCTGGTCGTCCTCATCAAGCCGCGCAACTGGCACGTTGGTTGGGATTTCAATCACACCCAGCCCATAAATCTCGGCAAATTCGTCGGCCTCGGTGCTGGCGGTACCAGTCATGCCCGCAAGCTTGTCATAAAGGCGGAAATAGTTCTGGAAGGTCACACTGGCCAAAGTGACGTTCTCGGGCTGGATCTTCGCGCCTTCCTTGGCCTCGATGGCCTGATGCAGACCGTCTGACAGACGGCGACCCGGCATCATCCGCCCGGTGAATTCGTCGATCAGAACCACTTCGCTGTCGCGTACGATATAGTCTTTGTCCCGCGTGAACAGCTTGTGCGCCCGCAGGCCCTGGTTCACGTGGTGGACGATGGTCGTGGATTCCGGATCGTAAAGCGTCTGATCCTCGGGCAGCAGGCCCAACTCGTGCAGACGCTCTTCCAGAAATTCGTTACCCTCATCGGTGTAGGTGACGTTGCGGGTCTTTTCATCCAGCTCGAAATGCTCTTCCAGCACTTCGGGGATCAGCTTGTCGATGGTGATATAAAGCTCGGATCGATCCTGGCTGGGGCCAGAGATGATCAACGGTGTCCGCGCCTCGTCGATCAGGATCGAGTCGACCTCGTCCACGATCGCAAAGAAGTGGCCGCGCTGCGACAGATCGATCAGTGTCGATTTCATATTGTCGCGCAGGTAGTCGAACCCAAGCTCGTTGTTGGTGGCATAGGTGATATCGGCTTTATAGGCCTCTTTCTTTTCGTCTTCGGCCTGACCGGGATAGACAACGCCGGTCGTTAAACCCAAGGCACCGTACACCTTGCCCATCCATTCGCTATCGCGTTTGGCAAGGTAGTCGTTGACAGTCACAATATGCACGTTGCCGCCGGTCAGGGCGTTCAGATAGGCTGGAAAGGTCGCCACAAGGGTCTTGCCCTCACCCGTTTTCATCTCGGCGATATTGCCCTGATGCAAAAAGATGCCACCCATAAGCTGGACATCAAATGCGCGCAGACCAAGCGCGCGTTTGGCACCCTCGCGACAGTTGGCAAACGCCTCTGGCAGCAGCGCGTCAAGGTCCTCGCCTTCAGCGATACGCTTCTTGAATTCTTCTGTCTTCGCAATCAGCTCTTCATCTGAAAGCGCCTCAAACTGGGGCTCAAGCGCGTTGATTGCTTCCACAACCGGACCGGTTGCTTTGATCTTGCGATCATTGACTGTCCCAAAGACCTTTTTTGCAATCGATCCGAATCCAAGCATTCTAACTGCCTTCTTGCGCTGGTTCTGACGAGGATGTGTGAGGGGTTGCGCTTGCCCGTGCCTCTGGCCCGCCATAGAAGGGCCAAAGCAAATTATGCCATGGCCCGTTTCAAGCGATGTAAGGGCCGGGTTTACGACTGTCAACGTCGCCCACCCTTAAGGGCTTTAGAGAGGAACAATCATGCACCCAAGACACATAATTTTCGCCAGCCTTGCGGCGCTTGCCGTTGCTTTTTCAGCACCTGCCCTTGCGGACGGTCACGAGGCAGACCCAAATAAGGTTGTGGCCACTGTAGATGGCACCGACATCACGCTTGGCCACATGATCGTTCTGAAGCAGCGTCTTCCGCAACAGTACCAACAGCTTCCACCGGATGTGCTGTTCGAGGGTATTCTGGATCAGCTTGTGCAACAAACCCTGCTTGGCCAGCAGATTGAAACACTGACCAACGGATCGAAACTGACGCTTGAAAATGAAGAGCGGGCGTTGCGCGCATCCGATGAAATACGCTCTATTGTCGATGCGGCAACCACCGACGAGGCGCTTCAGGCGGCCTATGATGCCGCCTATGGTTCTGCGGAACCAGAAACGGAATACAACGCCTCGCACATATTGGTCGAAACTGAGGAAGCCGCCGCAGAGCTGATCACCGAGCTTGAGGGCGGTGCTGATTTTGCCGAGCTTGCTATGGAGAACTCAACCGGCCCTTCAGGACCCAGCGGTGGACAGTTGGGCTGGTTTGGCAAAGGCGCCATGGTTGCTCCATTTGAAGACGCCGTTCTGGCAACCGAACCCGGCGCAATCAGTGGCCCTGTGCAGACGCAGTTCGGATGGCACGTGATCAAGCTGAACGAGACACGCATCAAGGACGCACCTGCCTTGGAAGAAGTGCGCGGTCAATTGGTTGATGACGCAAGCCGTGCCGCAATTGAAGCGCGTGTGGAAGAGCTTGAAGGAGATGCCGAGATCACGCGTTTGACGGCCACCGACGTTGACCCGGCGCTTCTCGACAGTGTCGAGCTTCTGGAGCCGTAAATGGTCTCTCCTTTGGCACCTAAAGGCGGCTTCCCGAGCCTGCCAATCGTGGAAGGCGTGCGTTTTGCCGCTGTAGCGGCTGGCGTACGCTACAAAGATCGTGTGGACGTTATGCTGGCAGAGCTAGCGCCGGGAACTGTCGTTGCTGGTACCTTCACACGTTCAAAAACACGTGCCGCCCCTGTGTTGGACTGTCAGGCAAAACTTGGTGGCCCCTCGCACGAAGGCGCCGCCTTTCTGGTAAACGCCGGTAATGCAAACGCTTTTACTGGCTTGGCGGGCATTGAAGCTGTGTCCGCCATCGCACGTGGGGTTTCCGACACACTCGGCATCCCAGCGACACGCGTGTTCACGTCCTCCACCGGTGTCATCGGAGAGCCCCTGCCTCATGATCGTGTCACGACCGCTTTGGCAGACCTTAAGGCGGCGCTCGATCACGGCAAGATCGAACCTGCGGCCAATGCCATCATGACGACCGATACCTTTGCAAAGGGCTCGGCCCGAACGCTGGATATCGACGGCAAAAAGGTGAACATCGCAGGCATCGCCAAAGGCTCAGGCATGATCGCGCCCGACATGGCGACAATGCTCGTATACATCTTCACAGACGCAAAAATCGCCTTTGAAGATCTGCAATCGCTCGTATCACAGCAGTGTGATGCGACATTCAACAGCATCACCGTCGATAGCGACACGTCGACATCTGACACATTGCTGGTGGCTGCAACCGGTGCTTCGGGCGTTGATTGTGCGGGAAACGAACCGTTCGCGGGCGCCTTGTTCGAGGTCATGGACGATCTTGCCAAGCAAGTCGTGCGCGACGGTGAAGGGGCCAAAAAGTTTGTGACTATCAACGTACGCGGCGCAAAAAACCAGGACGACGCCCGCAAAGTGGCGTTTTCCATCGCAAACTCACCCCTCGTCAAAACCGCCGTGGCGGGCGAGGACCCCAATTGGGGCCGCGTGGTCATGGCCGTCGGAAAATCCGGAGCCGAAGCTGACCGTGACCGCCTGTCGATCTGGTTTGGCAACGTGCTGGTCGCAAAAGACGGTCAGGTCGCACCAGAATACCAAGAGGCCGAGGCAGCGGACCATATGAAAGGTGAAAACGTCACTATTTCAGTGGATCTCGGCTTGAGTGATGGCACTGCAACAGTCTACACCTGCGATCTCACTGCGGAATACATCGCCATCAACGCCGATTATCGGTCGTGAAAACCGTCCTTGTCTCCGCTGTTGCGCTCATTGACGGAGATGGCCGCATTCTTATCGCCCAACGTCCGCAAGGAAAATCAATGGCCGGTCTGTGGGAGTTTCCCGGCGGAAAGGTCGAACAGGGCGAAACGCCAGAAGCCGCCCTGATCCGCGAGCTGCAAGAAGAACTCGGCATCGACACATGGGCGTCCTGCCTTGCTCCGCTGACATTCGCCAGCCACAGTTACGACGACTTCCACCTGCTGATGCCGCTCTTTGCCTGCCGCAAGTGGGACGGCACACCACAATCGCGCGAAGGCCAAACCCTGAAATGGGTGCGCGCCAATCAATTACGCGAATACCCAATGCCGCCCGCAGACATTCCACTCATCCCCACTCTCAGGGATTGGCTCTAACCTTCATCTATTCGGAAATACTCTGGGGGTCCGGGGGCAAAGCCCCCGGTTGATCGGCCCCGTCAGGGGCCGAAACCAATTCAGCTCAGTGTGCGCTCAACTTCTTCACGCTCAAAGATCTCGATGACATCGCCTTCGCGGATGTCCTCATAGTTCTCAAACGCCATGCCGCATTCCTGACCGGACTGCACCTCGGGCACCTCGTCCTTAAAGCGTTTCAGCGTCTTCAACGTGCCTTCGTGAATCACCACATCGTCGCGCAGCAAACGTACACCAGCAGACCGCCGTGCAACACCTTCGGTCACAAGACACCCAGCCACCTTGCCGACACCAGAGACCTTGAAGACCTCCTTGATCGACGCATAGCCGATGAAATTCTCGCGCACTTCGGCAGAGAGCAAACCAGAGGCCGCCGCTTTTACGTCATCCACAAGGTCGTAGATCACGCTGTAATAGCGGATTTCGATTCCCTTTTGGTTGGCCGTGTTCCGTGCCGTTGCGTTCGCACGCACGTTGAAACCGAAGACTGGCGCACCGGAAGCTTCCGCCAAGCCGATGTCCGACTCGGTGATTGCCCCAACGCCAGAATGCAGCACGCGCACGCGCACCTCGTCGTTGCCGATCTTTTCCATCGCCTGAACGATGGCTTCTGCAGACCCCTGCACGTCGGCCTTAACAACTATCGGCATCTCGGCGACGTTTTCGTCGTCCTTCGCCTTTTGCATCAGCTGTTCCAGCGTCGTTGCAGCACCAGCAGCCGCCCGCTTTTCCTTGGCCGCATTGGCGCGGTATTCAGCAATCTCTCGCGCCTGCGCTTCTGTATCGACCACGTTCAGAACGTCACCCGCTTCCGGCGCACCGTTCAAACCAAGCACTTCGACAGGTACCGACGGTCCGGCCTCTTTGACGCGTTCGCCTTTGTCGTTTTCCATCGCGCGGACACGGCCCCACTGCTCGCCGACAACGAAAATGTCACCTTGGCGCAGGGTCCCGTTTTGCACAAGAACCGTGGCAACCGGGCCACGACCCACATCAAGCTGTGCTTCAATCACAGCGCCCGACGCGGCACGATCAGGGTTGGCTTTCAGTTCAAGAATTTCAGCCTGAAGTGCAATCGCTTCCAGCAGTTCATCAAGACCGGTGCCCTTGATCGCCGAAACCTCAACATCCTGCACTTCACCCGACATCTTCTCAACGATCACTTCGTGTTGAAGCAGATCGGTGCGCACCTTGTCAGGATTGGCATTTTCACGGTCGATCTTGTTGATCGCCACGATCATTGGTACTTTCGCCGCTTTTGCGTGGGCAATCGCCTCGACAGTTTGCGGCATGACTGCATCATCAGCGGCAACGACAAGCACAACAATATCCGTCACTTGCGCACCGCGCGCCCGCATCGACGTAAACGCCGCGTGGCCGGGCGTGTCGAGGAACGACAGCACCGCACCGTTGTCGGTTGTCACCTGATAGGCACCGATGTGTTGCGTAATGCCACCCGCTTCGCTGGAGGTCACATTTGCCTTGCGGATCGCGTCCAAAAGCGAGGTTTTACCATGGTCAACGTGACCCATGATGGTGATGACAGGGGGGCGATCCTGAAGATCTTCGTCCTTGTCATCAACGCTTTGAATGACATCTTCCACGTCCGCATCAGAAACACGCTGCACGGTATGGCCAAACTCTTCGATGATCAGTTCTGCAGTGTCAGCATCGATGGTCTGGTTTTGTGTGGCCATAATGCCGTTGTTCATCAGCGATTTGACAACATCCGCAACACGTTCGGTCATCCGGTTGGCAAGCTCACTGACAACAATCGCCTCTGGCAACTGCACCGTACGCGTGACCTTTTCACGCTCGACCTGGCCACCCATGGCCTTTTGACGCGCACGCTCTTGCTTGCGCTTCATTGCTGCCATCGATTTCTGGCGTCCACCGCCACCGGCAAGCGCCTGGTTCAGCGTCAGCTTGCCGGAACGGCGGCCATCGTCGCGGGCCGCGCGTCCGCGATTGTTGTCATTCTTGCGGTCATCTTCACGCTCACGACCGCGGGGCGCTGCTTTGTTGGGCGCAGCACGCTGGGGCTTCGCGTCTTCAGCAGGCGGCGGAGGCGCAGCAGCTGCACGGGCCTTGGCTTCCTCTGCCTCACGCTCGGCACGCTCTTTTTCTTCTTCCTTCGCCTTGGCTTTTTCTTCGCGCTCTTTTTCTTCGCGCTCTTTCGCCTCGGCTTCCGACCTGCGGCGTTCACGTTCTTCTGCGCGCGCCTTCTCTTCGGCTTCTCGCTTTGCTTCTTCCTCAGACTCGCGCGCTTTCGCAGCGGCAAGTGCCTTCATCCGGCGCTCCATCTCGGCGTCGGAAATGCCTGCCGGGCGCTTGGAAGCGTCTGACTTTGGCGGCTTCGCCGCACCTTTGGCTGGCGCAGCACTGCTTGGCGCCGCAGCCCCTGGCTTTGGCACGACAACGCGCTTGCGCTTGGTCTCAACCACGACATTCTTCGTGCGGCCATGGCTAAAGCTTTGCTTTACCTGCCCGGGGCCTCGTCTTACGCCCAATGTCTTTTTGCCGTCACTATCGCTCATGTGGTCTACTTTACCTCTTCAGTGGCAGGGCCACCGTTCAATTTGCGAACGCCAGATAGCCGGATGGCGTCCTCTCTGATGCGTTCAGTGAGTCCGCCAAATCCAAGCGCCGCATGTATCACACGTTCGCGCCCAAAGGACAAACCCAATTCTGATGCGGTCAAAACGTCGAAAAACGAGCCTTTTCCACCGGGTGGATGGAGTTTTGACTTGCCGCGTTCTGACCCGTCTGAAGCCTGCAAAAGGATGCGTGCATCGTCCTTGCCAAGCCACTCTTTCACTTTTTCAAATCCGGCAACCGCACGACCTGCCTTGCGCGCCATAGAGACGCCATCAATCATGCGTTTTGCCAGTTGCCGCTCGACATCATCGACCATTCCGTCAGGAATAGTGACCTTTTGTCGAGCTGCGCGCGAGAAAAGGTCTTTCTTGGCGGCCTCTTCCAACGCGTCACGCTCTGCTGCTACCCAAATGCCCCTTCCGGGCAGTTTTTCAAGGATGTCAGCCACCAAAATTCCATCGGGCGAAACGGCAAAGCGGATCAGCCCGCGTTTGGGCTGAGCCTCGCCAGAGACGATGCAACGCCGCTCGGGATCGTTGCGCACCTTGTCCTTGCCACCGCGTGACATGGGAAAGACCCGAGGCCTGAGATCAGGCCTCGGCCTCCTCTGCGACTGCTTCTTCGCCGTCTTCGGCCGCTTCCTCAGCCTCCAGATCAGCAATATCAACCCAACCCAGCGATACGCGGGCGGTCATGACCATGTTTTGTGCCTCTTCAAGGCCCACATCGAATTTCTCAAGCAATCCGTCGTCTTTCACACGCTCGCCATCAACCGTGGTCCAGCCGCCGGCCAGTTCCCAGTCTGCACAGGTTGCAAAGTCTTCCAGCGTTTTCACCCCGTCTTCGGCCAAAGCCTCGACCATCTGCGGGGTAAGACCCTCAAAGGCAAACAGGCTGTCTTCGGCGCCCAGTTCGCGGGCGTGCTCTTCGGCCTTTTTGTTCTGCGCTTCCAGCACATCACGGGCACGGGCCTGCAACTCACCTGCGGTATCTTCGTCAACACCGTCGATCACCAGCAGTTCGTCAACTTCGACATAGGCAACCTCTTCAAGGTTGGTGAACCCTTCCGAAACCAAAAGCTGGGCAAAGAACTCGTCCAGATCAAGATTGTCCATAAAGAGCTTGGTGCGTGCCTCGAACTCTGCCTGACGACGCGCCGATTCTTCTTCCTCGGTCATGATGTCGATATCAAGACCGGTGAGCTGCGACGCAAGCCGCACGTTCTGACCACGGCGACCGATGGCCAGCGAAAGCTGCTCTTCGGGCACAACGACTTCGATTTTGCCTGCATCTTCGTCCAGAACCACTTTCGATACTTCGGCAGGCTGAAGCGCGTTGACCAGAAACGTTGGCGCATCTTCGTTCCACGGGATGATGTCGATCTTTTCGCCCTGAAGTTCGTTCACGACGGCCTGAACGCGGCTACCGCGCATACCGACACAAGCGCCAACCGGGTCGATAGACGATTCGTAGGAAATAACAGCGATCTTGGCGCGCGAACCGGGGTCACGGGCCACGGCCTTGATCTCGATGATGCCGTCGTAAATCTCGGGCACTTCCATCTTGAACAGCTCGGCCATGAATTCAGGCGCGGTGCGCGACAGGAAGATCTGCGGACCGCGGACTTCGCGGCGCACATCCTTGATGTAACACCGGATGCGATCGCCGGGGCGATAGCTTTCGCGCCCGATCTTTTCATTGCGGCGCACAACGCCTTCGCCACGGCCCACGTCAACGATGACGTTGCCGTATTCCTCGCGCTTGACCACACCGTTGATGATGGTGCCTGCGCGATCCTTGAACTCTTCGAACTGACGATCACGCTCGGCTTCGCGGACCTTTTGCAAGATCACCTGCTTTGCCGACTGTGCCGCGATCCGACCCATATCCACGGGCGGAACCTCTTCAACAAACGTGTCGCCCGGCTTGGGATCCTCAAGATACTGCTTGGCCTGATCCGGCGTCATCTGCGCCTGATAGTTCTCAAGCTCTTCCTCGTCAGGATCAATCACTGTGCGAACGCGAGTGAAGGTGGCTTTGCCGTTCTTGCGGTCAATCGAGACACGAATGTCCATCTCAGCGCCATAGCGAGACTTGGCAGCACGGGCGAGGCTTTCTTCCATCGCTTCGATAACCAGACCGGGGTCGATCATCTTTTCGCGCGCAACAGCCTCAGCCGTTTGCAGCAGTTCCAACTGGTTAGCAGAAGTGATCGCCATTCTCAGGTCTCCTCATCGCCATCTAGGATGGTCTCTATGTCGTCAAAGTCTTTTTCATTCACAGCGCCCGCGTCTTTGCGCGCGCGCAAAACATCGCGGATCAATTCGTCGGTCAGAACCAGCTTTGCATCGCTGATCCAATCAAATTGCAGGCCAATCGTCTGGGTCTCGCCACTCACCTCAATCTCGATCAGCGCCTCATTGCCTTCGGTGCCACGGATCGGGCCCTTGAAGCGTTTGCGGCCGTCGATCATCTCGCTGGTCTCTAACTTGACCTCGTAGCCATCCCACGTGTCAAAGTCCTTCAATCTGGTTAACGGACGGTCAATGCCGGGGCTGGACACCTCAAGATTGTAGGCGTCGGTGATTGGGTCTTCGACGTCCAGCGTCGCGCTGACGGCGGTGGAAATCGCCGCGCAATCATCAACTTCTATTCCGCCATCAGGCCGCTGGGCCATGATCTGCAGGGTCGCCGTCTCGCCGCCCATCAGACGCACGCGCACCAGTTCAAAGCCCATGTCTTCGATCACCGGTGTGATGATTTCGGCAAGGCGTTTATCGATTGTGGTTTTTGCGATCAGGTCAGACATATCATTCAGGCATAAAAAAACGGGCCAGCGGGCCCGTGATGGTTTCCGGTGGAGCGTCGGGGGTGGAGGCCGATGCGCCGCTGTTGAACGCTACATAGGCGGGTGGGCGCACAAGCGCAAGGTTTTTGCGACGGAAATGTGGGCGCAGGCCGTATAATGCTGAAACACCGCATGTGACGGAGACGCCCATTGCTGAAACGCGAGACAATTTCACAGATACGCTTTGGCTATGGGCTGGGTGAGTCTGGCCCGGTTGCGACCAGCGTTGACGCCTTGGTGAGCGAGGCGAGGCAGGCAGCGCGGGTAAAACCACGGCTGACACTTCGCCAGCGGGCCAAAATTCTTCAGACCTATCGAGATGCACGCAAGGCAGATACGGAAGCCGCCAAGAAGACAGCGCGCCAAAAGCTTGTGCTCAACTCCATGGATGACCTGCGTTTTGTCTTGCAGAACGCCGTGGGTGGCCCCGGATTTGGCGAGCGCCTTGTGCAGTTCTGGGGTGATCATTTCACCGTTGCTGCAAAAGGCCCGGTGTTGCGCGTTCTGGTGCCTGATGTGATCGAAAGGGCCGTGCGTCCCAATGTTGCGGGCCGGTTTTCGGACATGCTGCGCGCTGTCACGCTGCACCCCGGCATGCTGATTTACCTAAACCAGGTTCAGTCATTTGGGCCAAACTCACGGGCAGGCAAACGACAAGGCAAAGGGCTGAACGAAAACCTTGCGCGTGAGATATTGGAGCTTCACACGCTTGGGGTTGCGTCGAACTATTCCCAGGCCGACGTGCGCGGGTTTGCCAATTTGTTGACCGGACTTTCGGCTGATCGAAACGGGTTCAAGTTTCGTAATGGACTGGTCGAACCGGGCCGTCACACAGTGCTTGGCCGCACATATGACGGCAAGTTGCCAGGCATCGAGCAGGCGCTGGAAGATATCGCCTTGCACCCGGATACCGCGCGGCATTTGGCGACCAAACTGATCACGCACTTCATCGGCGGCAAGCCGGACACGGCGCATGTTGAGCAAATTGCGCAAGCCTATTTGAACTCTGACGGTAATCTGGCCCGCACTTATAGCGCGTTGCTTGACCATCCAAACAGTTGGAGTGAGGATTTTCAGAAGGCAAAAACGCCGTTTGATTTCATCGTCTCGGCCTTTCGCGCAGCGGGTGCCACCAAAGACGATATCGTATCGATAAAGCCTAAAGATCTGCGCAATGGCGTGGTTGGCGCGATGCAGCTGATGGGTCAGCAGATGTTTGTGCCTCCCGGCCCAGATGGTTGGGACGAGGTGCCAGAAACATGGATCACACCACCCGGTCTGGCCGCGCGTATTCGCTGGGCCGTCGGGTTTTCTGAACGCATTCAGGACAATCACGACCCACGGACGTTTCTGGAACGCGCTTTGGCCGATGCTGCCACGCCCTTGTTGCAGTTTGCTGTCGCGGGTTCGGAAAGCCGGGTCGAAGGGCTGGCTTTGACCCTTGTATCCCCTGAATTCAATCGCCGCTAAGGAGGCCAAACATGCAATCGCGCCGAAAATTTCTCACTCGCAGTCTTGCTTTGGGGTGCACGGCGGCGGCCAGCCCGCTTGTCACGCCTGTCACCTTTGCCTCTGCCCCCGGCGATGCGCGCCTTGTGGTGATTGTGTTGCGCGGTGCGATGGATGGTCTTGATGTGGTGCGTCCCATGGGCGACCCCGATTTTGCAAGACACCGTCCCACACTTGATGCAACCGGCAGCCATGATTTGAACGGGCTCTTCGCGCTTCACCCAGCGCTGGGTCAGTTGATGCCGCTGTGGCGTGCCGGTGAATTGAGTTTTGCGCATGCGACGTCGACACCTTATCGAGACAAGCGCAGCCATTTTGATGGACAAGATATTCTGGAAACTGGCGGCACAGATGTGGGCGACGACGGCTGGTTGAACCGGGCGATCTCAAAGCTGCCCGGCACGACGTCCGAGACAGCATTCGCCGTGGGCCGTGAAAACCTGATGCTTCTATCTGGCCCCGCACAGGTTTCCGTCTGGTCGCCAGACAGCGATCTGGACCTGTCACCGCAGGCGCAACTTCTTTTAGAGAAGGTCTACGCGCAGGATCCGTTGTTTCAACAGGCGGCCGCGCGTGCAATGGAATTGGCCGAACTGACCGATAACCCGATGTCGCCGCGCCGTGCCGGGCGAGCAAAACCACTGGCAGAATTTGCAGCCGGTCGGCTGAAAGAAGATACACGCATCGCGGCCTTTTCGATCAACGGCTGGGACACCCACGCCAATCAGCATAATACGCTGCCGCGCGCGCTGGGCGAGCTGTCGGCAGCGATTCTGACACTGAAATCCGAACTTGGCCCGATCTGGGGCCAGACTGCCGTGCTTTGTCTGACCGAGTTCGGACGCACAGTGCAGGAGAACGGATCGCGCGGCACCGACCACGGCACTGGCGGTGCGGCCATCTTCGCGGGCGGGGCGCTTAAAGGCAGGCAAGTGCTCGGAACGTGGCCCGGCATGGCTGACGGCGACCTTTACGAAAAGCGCGACCTGATGCCGACGTCAGACGTGCGCAGTTACGCGGCATGGGCACTGCACGCACTTTTCCCACTGGCAAAGAGCGATCTTCGGTCCCTTGTCTTTCCCGGCCTCGACATGGGCGAAAACCCTGGTTTGATCACTTAGGTTTCAACCAAATCGTAGTGCTTGATGGATCGTGATTCGACTAACTCTGCTTCGGACGGGTCGATATGGGGGCTTTGGTAGTCATCTCCAACAAACGCCTTCAGCGACGCCAGATCTTTCCAGATCATCACAAAGCTGAATTCCCTTGGCGTTTCAGGCCTTGGCGCACCCGGGAAAACAGAAACGATGCCGGGAGTACCTTTCATCAGAGGTATTGCCGTTTTGTGGAAAAACTCTCCAAATGCCGCTTCCTTGCCTGGACATGTGACGACCTGGAATATTCGAATAATCATCTCCAACCTCCATAATGGATGGATAGGTTAGAGCCGCAGCATTCTGCCCCTGAACCGGTACATTGCCGAGTTCGAACACAGCATAGCATGTCTTGGCCAACTCAACAAAAAAGACCCGGCGCTTTCGCGTCGGGGCCCTTTTAACGAGTGAGTTGTGCTGCGGTTATCCGATAAAGTTCTGCGTCACCCAAAAGCGCCCGCAATATTTGGAGTTAGGATCAAATGCGACAGCGGTTTCAACTTTGTTGACGCGCTTATCCAGAATGTTTTTGCGATGGCCCGGTGAGTTCATCCAAAGCCCAACAACATGGCGCGCCAGAGACGCGTAGGAATGTGCGGGCAGCGCCTTGCCTTCGTAGGTCGCAAACTTGCAGCTGCCTGAGTCCAGAATTTTGAAGCGACGGTTATCGATCTGATAGCGATGTACCATGCCGATATTTTCAGACCCAGTGCGGAATTTTACGCCAGCCCGTTTGATGCGATCACGCAGCGTGGACGCGCCTGCCACAGTGCTTCGGTGGGTCAGTTGCTGTGTGCGTGCCATCCATTTGCTGTGATCTCGGGCCTGCTTGCGCAATGCAGTACCTGCACCACCGACCTCTTTCAAACCCGCGCGGCAGCGATGAAAATTAACCTCGTCCCGAATCGCAGAGCCAAGCAATTTCTGATTGATGCTCCCTGTCGGCACTATCGTTGAAGCGGCTTTTTGTGAAACTGCACGGCTACAGGCATCAGCAAAAGTTGGCATCGAGATAAGCAGAGCAGCACCGACACACAGTGCCGAAATCCGTAAAAACATCCCCAAGTCCCTCAAACTGTCCCCCAACAGTTGTTAACAAATCGACCAAATGCGGCCAAAGGTTGGCGGCGCATTGGCGGACTCTTGAAAATTCCTTAAAGACTGCGAGGTCTGCGCTCAACCCAAAGGGGCGGAAAGTCGCCGAGACAGGCCATCCATTGCCTGCACAAGTGCAGAGCTGATTCCAGGCTCACTAAGCGCATGTCCTGCCCGTGGAACGATTTTTAGCGTTGACGAGGGCCAGGCCTGGTGCAAACGGAACGCTGCATCGGGCGGGCAAATCATGTCATAGCGGCCCTGAACGATCGTTCCGCCAACTTTTTCAAGTGACGCGACGTTCGCCTCAATCCATTTGTCCTGCTCAAGAAAACCAGCGTTGGAAAAGTAATGATTCTCTAATCGCGCAAAGGCGCGGGCATATTCCGCCGGGCTATCGCCACCGGGGCCATCGTTGCTTATCGAGGCCAGCGTGTTTTCCCAACTCGCCCAGGCACGCGCGAATCGCGTTTCGGTTTTCTGGTCACCGGAAAAAAGTCTGCGCTGATAGGCGGCGATCAGATCGTCCCTTTCATCAACCGGCACGATTTCAACGAACCGCTTCCATACGTCGGGCCAAAACGCGCCCGCACCACCGCCGTAGAACCACTTCAGTTCTGCCGCCGTCATCAAAAAGACGCCGCGCAACACCAGGTGCTGCACGCGCTCCGGATGAGTGATCGAGTAAATCAAGCCAAGTGCAGCACCCCAGCTGCCGCCAAAAACAACCCAGCTCTCAATGCCAAAACGCGCGCGGATCAGTTCGATATCGCGGACCAGATGCCAAGTTGTGTTGTCCTCGACACTGGCATGCGGGCGTGACCGGCCACATCCGCGCTGATCAAACAGAATAACGCGGAAATGCGCGGGATCGAAGTAGCGCCGCATGGCCGGGCTGCACCCGCCTCCGGGACCACCATGCAAGACAACAACAGGAATCCCATCGGGATTGCCGCATTGCTCGACATACACACGGTGCCCGTCCCCTACATCCAACACCTGCTGATCATAGGGATCAATCGGCGGGTAGAGAAACTGTGACGCACCCCTATTCGCTACGGGTCTGTCCATTAGCGCTCTATATAGGAGGTGACAGCGCGGATCACAGCGCTTTTTTGAGACAGAATTCATACAAAGGGGCCCAAAATGGCGCTTCAATCTACAATCGACGCGTCCGAAGTCGAAAAGTTTCAGGCCATGGCAGCCGAGTGGTGGGATCCAAACGGCAAGTTCAAACCGCTTCACATGCTGAACCCGTGCCGGCTCGATTACATTACAAGCCAGATCGCTTCCGAGTTTGAGCGCGACCTGACCAAACCAGATCCATTTGCCGGTTTGCGCATTCTGGACATTGGTTGTGGTGGTGGATTGCTGAGCGAGCCCATGGCGCGCTTGGGTGCCGATGTTATTGGCGCGGATGCTGCAGAGCGCAACATTCCCGTGGCGCAGGTGCACGCCGAAGAGCAGGGCCTGACAATTGATTATCGTCACACCAGTGCCGAAGCCTTGGTGGAAGAGGGCGAACAGTTTGACATTATCATGAACATGGAAGTGGTCGAACATGTCGCCGACCCCCTGTCCTTTCTGACTGCTTGCCAACATCTGCTGAAGCCCGGCGGGTTGATGACCTGCTCAACCCTCAACAGAAATCCCAAGAGCTACGTCTTTGCAATTATCGGGGCCGAACACGTTATGCGGTGGTTGCCCAAGGGGACGCATGAATGGTCAAAGTTCATCACGCCAGATGAGCTTTTTGACCTGCTGCGCAAGGCTGGCCTTGAGCCCGTCGACAAGACGGGTTTCGTGTTCAACCCGCTTGGGTGGAACTGGCGGCTGAGCGAAAAGGATCTGTCGGTGAATTATGTAACGACGTCGATAAAACCTAGCTAGGTTCGTCGAAGCGCTTTCTGACTTCGCGCAAAACAGGCAGGATGGAACGTACCTTTTCTGAACCAACCGCATCGACAATGTCGGCAAGGATAGGCGCGATTGACTCAAGCGCCTCCATCCGCGCTTTGCGCCCAGCTCCGCTGATGGCAACGCGTTTGCTGCGCGCATCATCCCAATCTGGGCGCACATGCACGTAGCCTGCCCACTCCAGCTTGCCGATGGTATTTGTCATAGCCCCACGTGTGACGTGAAACGACTTTGCCAATTGCGCGGGCGTCTTTTCCTCGTTGGTGCGCGCCAGATGGTTCAGGACGGAAAAGTGGCTCAGCTCCATGCCTTTCGGCAACGCTCTGGCAAGACGTGCACGCGCCAATTGGTCCGCCATGAACATTTCACTGAACAAAGCAATCGCAAGCGGGTCGGTCGGATCGGTCGCGTCGGACATCAGGCCTTTTGGTAATCACGTTCATTTGCAAGAGACGGCAGGCGTCTGCGCACATCATCAACGTCCTCAAGCCGCAGATCAACCATCGTCACGCCGGGTGCGACACCACCGTCTGCCAAAACGTTTCCCCAGGGATCGATCGCCAACGAATGCCCATAGGTATTGCGTGGCCTGCCCTTTAAGACAGCGTGGCTGCCGCATTGCGCGGGGGCCAGGATGAAACTGCCAGTCTCAATCGCGCGGGCACGCAGCAAAACCTCCCAATGCGCTGGGCCGGTTTCGGGCGAAAACGCCGCTGGCACGGTCATGATCCGTGCGCCGGATTTTGCGAGACCGCGGAACAGGTAGGGAAACCGCAGGTCATAGCAAACGGTCATGCCCAAGGGTATTCCCGCAACCTTGGTCAAAACAGCTTTTTTGCCCGGCTGGTATCCGTCGCTTTCGCGATAGGTCTCTGTCTCGGACAGATCAACATCGAACATGTGGATCTTGTCATACCGGGCCGAGATCTCGCCGTCTGGCGCTATCAGGAACGAGCGATTAAAGAAACGCGGATCGTCGCCATCCGATTTCAACCCAAGCGATCCGATCAAAAGCCAGATGCCAAGCTTTGCGGCCTGAGTCCGCAACGCCGCGAGCGTGGGGTCCTCCGACTCAGAGCACAAAACAGTTTCCTGGTGACGACGGCTATTTGAAACGCAATTGGTCACCTCGGGTGTCAGAACGAAGTCGGCGCCCTGCTTTGCAGCCTCAGCGACAAAGTCCTGTACAACCGAAATGTTCGCCTGCGGATCATCCGAGCTTGTCAGTTGTACGAGGCCAACGCGCATCAGGCGGCCAACAGCGGGTCAAGCTTGCCCGCGCGCTCCAACGCATAAAGATCATCGCATCCACCGATGTGCTGTCCGTCAATGAAAATCTGGGGGACGGTATGCCGACCGTTTGCGCGCCCCATCATCTCGGACCGTTTCTCTGGCTGACGCATTACGTCAATTTCTGAAAAGCTGGCGTTTTTGTCCGTCAAAAGGCGCTTGGCAGCGTGGCAAAAGCCGCAAAGGGGTGAGGTGTAGATTTCGATACTTGGCATAAGGCCTTACCTGCAATGTTCCGGCTTCCATATCTAGGGGGTCTTTGCGACACGCGCCAGAACCATAACAAAAACCTGATCCGCGCCTGCGTCAAAGGCTGCTGTTGTGCAGGCTGTCAAAGTGGCGCCAGATGTCATGACATCGTCGATCAGGCAAACACGGCGACCTTCGATGGCCTGATACCTCTTGGGATTGGCCGAAATCGCGCCTTCCATGTTCAATTGCCGTTGCGCGACCGTCATACCGTTTTGCGACACAGTCCGTTTGGTCCGCAAAAGCGCGTCCTGGCAGGTCTCCAGCCCCGCCAACTTAGAAACCGCCCGCGATAGCTCGGCGGCTTGGTTGTAGCGGCGGCGCAAAAGCCGGCTCCAATGGATGGGAACGGGCACCAAAAGCGTGTCGTCGGTCAGGATGTCGCGTCCAGCGTTTTGCATCCACATCGCGGCAGGTTTTGCCAGATCGGTGCGATCGCCGTGCTTGAGCGCAAGAACCAGACGTCTGCCATTGCCGTCATACTGAAAGGCAGCGCGCCCTGATTGCCATGGGCGCGGCGTGACAAGACAGTCGTCACAATGCGCGCGACCTTTTTCGTAGCCAGGCAAGGGAGCTCCGCAGGCATCGCAGGCAAGCCCATTGATAAAGGGCGTTTCCTTCCAGCACGCACCGCATAATCCGCCCTCTTTGTCGACTTGTGCTGCGCAGAGTACGCATTGTGTCGGATAAACGATCGACAAGACGCGTTGCAATCCCAGCATCGAGGCTTACCTTCCTGCCGATATGACCGGCATCAAAAAGCTTAACGACCGCCCTGCTTTGCTGCGCAACCGTGCCCGGACGCAGCCAGAGGCGTTGTTTCTTCACCGCGAAGCGGCGGATGAGATCGCAGAAAGGCTCGACGAGGTTAATAAATCGTTCACCAAACCAGCGCTTGTTGGCCACGTAACGACTGACTTAGTTGCATGTTTCCCCGATTCAGTGACTGTTTCCGACGATGAACGACTGTCGTTGCGTCCGTCGAGTCATGACCTTGTTGTCCACGCCTTTGCGCTTCACTGGGCCGACGATCCGATTGGTCAGATGGTACAATCCCGGCTGGCGCTTGTGCCCGATGGCCTTTTCATTGGCGTGATGTTTGGCGGTGAGACCTTAAATGAACTTCGCACGTCGCTGGCAGAGGCTGAGATAAAGCTTACCGGTGGCCTGTCCCCCCGCGTTGTTCCTATGGCGGATATGCGCGATCTGGGCGGCCTGTTACAGCGCGCTGGTTTTGCCCTGCCGGTGGCGGACAGCCGCAAACTTACCGTTCGGTATCTCAACATGCGCGCCCTGATGCATGATTTGCGCGGCATGGGAGAGACAAACGCACTGATCGAAAGACGCAGGGCGATACCAACGCGTGCGCTTTTCAGCGAGGCCGAGGAAATTTACGCCGCGCACTTTGCTGACCGCGACGGCTATTTGCGCGCGACCTTCGAGCTTGTGTATCTAACGGGTTGGTCCCCGTCCGACACCCAGCAGAAGCCCCTTCAACCCGGCAGCGCACAGGCGCGGCTGGCCGATGCGTTGGGCGTTGATGAATCGCGTACAGGCGATCCTGTCACATTGCGAAAACGTTGACGCGTGTCCGTCCCGGATTATTTCACGCGATTAGAAGACATTTCACTTAGGACAGAGTAAAGCATGCTGGACCGTCAATCAGGAGAGTTTGCGTTGGAAGATACCAGCCAGACAATTTCGCATCTTCCCGCCGATCATCCGCCCGTAAAGCGTGAGAAGGTTGGTGTGCTTGTCGCAAACCTTGGCACGCCTGATGGCTATGACTACTGGTCCATGCGTCGGTATTTGAACGAATTTCTGTCTGACCGGCGCGTCATCGATTACAGCCCATGGCTTTGGCAGCCCTTGTTGCAACTTATCATTCTGACGAAGCGGCCCTTCACCTCAGGGGCGGCTTACAAATCGATCTGGAACGAGGATGAGGGCGAAAGCCCGTTGATGACGATCACCAAGGCGCAGACAAAGAAGATCACAGCGCAGCTTATGGATCGCTATGGCGACGATGTCGTGGTTGATTATTGCATGCGCTATGGCAATCCCTCGACCAAGTCCAAGGTGCGCGAAATGATTGATCAGGGGTGCCGGAAGATATTGTTTTTCCCGCTTTACCCCCAATACGCAGGGGCCACGTCAGCAACGGCTAACGACCAGTTTTTCCGGTGCCTAATGGAAGAGAAATGGCAACCGCCCGCGCGTGTTGTTCCAGCCTATTTCGACCGTCCAACTTACATCGACGCGTTGGCCAAGTCGGTAGAGGCAGCCTATGCCAAGCTCGACAAAGAGCCCGACATTCTTGTCTGTTCCTACCACGGTGTGCCCCAGCGCTATCTGATGGAGGGCGATCCGTACCACTGTCAGTGCCAGAAAACGACGCGGCTTCTGAAAGAGCGGCTGGGCTGGGACGACAGCAAGATCAAGACGACTTTCCAGTCAAAGTTCGGCCCCGAAGACTGGCTGCAGCCCTATACTGTTGAAGAGGTCGCGCGACTGGCCGAAGGCGGTCAGAAGAACATAGCCGTCATCGCGCCTGCTTTCTCGGCCGACTGCATCGAGACGCTGGAAGAGATCAACGAAGAGATTTTTGAGAGCTTCGAAGAGGCAGGCGGTGAGCATTTCACCTATATCCCGTGCCTCAACGACGATGACGCTCATATCGACGCACTTTGCGAAACGATTGGCGAAAATTTACGGGGCTGGCTGGATTAAGAACCAGCCCCTGCGCCTGACTTAAATCACCAGAACCTGCGTGCCAACTTGGCTCATCTCGAAAAGCTCGGCGATGTTATTGTTGTAAAGGCCAATGCATCCGTTTGATGACCGACGACCGATTTTGCGCGTATCGTGCGTGCCGTGAATACGATAGTATGTCCAGCTGAGGTGCATCGCGTGAGTGCCCAGTGGGTTGTCAGGACCGGGACCTACATAGTCAGGCCAGTCCGGGTTGCGTGCCTTCATCGACGGCGTTGGACGCCAGTCCGGCCCTACAACTTTTTTGGTGATGCGCGTGCGACCGCGACGCGTCAGCTCTTCCGAGATTGGAACGCTTGTTGGAAACAAGCGATATGTTGACTGATCGGCGCTCCAGTAGTGCAAAGCGCGCGAACTTATATCGACAAGGATCGCACCGTTGCGGGTGTTGCTAAAATACGGCTGCCAATCAAGCGCGCGAAAGCTCGATGCATTGCGACGCACAGAACTGCCGATGTTACCGCGAAATTCCGTGCTGTCGTCGGTCTGCGCAATCGCAGGAGCGGCAAGCAATGTTGCAGATCCGGCCAGAAAAGTACGTCGCGCCAATTTGTCGTTCTTCTGAGACATGGTGCCTCCGTTAGAGAAAAGAAATCGAGGTGAACATAGGGAAATGCGCTGTATTTCGCAATTCAAAGAAGCGTTAGATTGCCTAAACCGTTGCAGTTGCGTTTGAATCGGCAACAGCTTGCCTGTAAGGCTTCAAGAAAATGACAATGTGGCAGTCCCCAAATGCTTAAATCTCTACTTACGCTCTTCGCTTTCGCAATGTTTCTTGCAGGATGTTCGACACCTGAACCGAGATTCGGGCCAGATGGACGCCCTTTGCCTCAGGTTTATCGCCTAAGCGATAGCGACGCTGCCAAGGTTCAGTTCCGTATGTTGGAAGGCGTCAACACCCTGCGCCAGGCACGTGGTGCGCAACCTGTTGAGTTATCAGCTCAATTAAACGCAGCCGCTAAAACACACTCGCGCGATATGTCGGTTCAGAATCGGCCTTGGCATTTTGGATCAGACGGCTCCAGCCCGATCCAACGTGCCTCACGCGCTGGATACCAGGGGCGATTGTTGGGCGAAAATATCTCTGAGACGTTTGAGACCGAGTTGGAAACGCTATCAGCTTGGATGGAAGCTGCTGAAACACGCGAGGTGATTCTTGACTCTCGTGCAGGCGATATGGGTTTCTCCTGGTTTCAGGAACCCAACGGCAAGATCTGGTGGACACTGCTCATTGGTCAGCCAAATGGCGGCGCACCCGGAGGCGTTTAGTCACTTGTAGATAGCGATTGGCGTCCCGTCCTTCACCATCGCATAGATTTCTTCAATCTCATCGTTGGTGACGGCGATACAGCCCCACGTCCAATCGCGGATCAGCCAGCCGCCCGGATTGCCGCGCCCGTGGATGAAGATATCACCGCCGGGGTCTGCACCCATTTTCTTTGCTAAAGCAAGGTCGCGTTCATTTGGATAATCAATCCCAATGGACAAGTGATACTGGCTGTTCGGATTGCGACGATCAATGGTGTACAATCCCTCTGGTGTGCGTCCGTCGCCAGAAATTGTCTTATGTCCCTTTGGTGCGAAACCAAGGTCGATTCGGTACGTCCGCAGAACCTGCTTGCCGTTAAGAAGGTACAAGCGCCGCATCTCTTTATAGA
>JABDJX010000198.1 GCA_013003245.1 Silicimonas sp.
GCCATCGGCCAGTCTTCCCAGATCATGTGCCAAGCATCCAAGCTGAAAGTTGGGAAATAGATCGGCTGCGGCGTGATGATCTCGGTCCGGGGACGGAACCCAATCGACAGGAACCACAACACCGGCACCAGACAAAACAGCGCCCAAGCTCCCAGTATCAGATAGCGGACAAACAAGTTCTCTTTGCCAGCGCGGCGCGGTGAGGCCATCAATCTCTCCCCGACTTAAAGGCGCGTTTGACCACCAATTGCGCCACGACAATCGTCAGGATCAGCATGATCACGCTGGCCGCCGAGGCATAGCCAAAGTTGAACAGCTTAAAGCCCGTGCGATAGATGAAATAGCTGATCGTTTCTGTCTCGCCGCCCGGTCCACCCTTCGTGATGATAAACACGTTGGTGAACATGGTGGTGATATCGATGCCGCGCAGGATGAGTGCGACGGCGATCACCGGCTTCATTAAGGGCAGCGAGACGTTCCAGAAAATCTGACCCCATTTCGCACCATCAAGGCGCGCGGCCTCCTCAATTTCCTCGTCCTGTCCTTGAAGGGCCGCTACAAAAATGATGAACAGGAACGGGGTCCATTGCCAAACATCGGCGATGATCAGCAGAAAACGCGACCAATAGGTGGACGAGGTGATTGCGATGTTTTCGGTTATGAATCCGAAGCGTATGAGGATGTCGGAAAAGACGCGCGCATCGAGAAACGCAAGCTTATAGATGAACGCCACAGCGGACGGCATAAACAGCATCGGGATCAAGAAGATGATCCGCCAGCCGGTGATCCACGGATCGCGATAGGCATAAAACGCCAAGGTCAGCGCCAGAACGCATTGCACGGCAAGCGAGATTGACCCGATTACAAGCGTGTTCCAAAGGGCTGCCCAAAACTCACGATCTACCCACAGGTCGGTGTAGTTCTCCCACCCCACTGGCCGCCACGGGCCGAACTTCACCGCATAAAAGCTTTGCACCGCTGCGTAGACGCCGGGGTAGAGCGTAATGCCCAACAGGTAGATCACCGCAGGCGCAACCAGCAGATACGGGAACCATTTCTTCATCCGCTTTGAGCGGCGGCGAAGTGGTTTTACCGTGCCTATGGTGCCTGCGTCTGCCATATGCGCCTTTGGTTGAAATGAAAGACAAGTCTACCGATCTGATCCGTTTCGACCAGTGTTTTGAACTTGTTTATTGTCGGAAGGAAAGCGCCGGGCATCCAGGTAGACGCCCGACGAAGTCTCAGGGAGTAGCTCTTAGAACGGAAGGTCTTTACCTTCCCCAACATAAAGACCCGGTGCGGCAGAGGCGTAATCCACAGGGTCGTTGCCCTGATAGAAGCCATTGTCTTCCATTATCTTTTTCACGGCAGCTGCGGCATTATCGAGCGCCTCTTTCGCCGTGATCTGGCCAACAACCGCGCGGTTGATCTCGTTCCCAATCGCCTGCTCAATCGGGAAAGCACCGGGCAGACGTGGCGAACACCATGCGTGATCAAGGCTGTCGCCCCAGACCTTCGCTGGCTGAGACACCTTTTGCAGTTCTTCGTTGGTCAAAACCGAACGATAGCCCGGCGCCACGCCATTTGCGTTGGCCTCGTTCATCGCCATGATCGACGCGGTTGTCAGGAAGCCCAACATCAGGAATGCGCCTTCGGGGTTCTGCGCCGAGGCAGAAACGCAAGAGGTTGAGCCCGCGATATTCGGCGGTGCGAACCGTCCACCTTCGATGCGTGGCTCGTAGATAGTGACGAAATCATCCACGATCTGAGACTGGTCAGGCCGCATTGCCTGCGTGCCGCTGTCCTGCCACGAGATGTTGGTCGCAACCTGCCCGCCAAGCCAAGCCGCCCGGTTCTCCGGCCAACCAGCACCTGCGTGCCCTTCATTAGCGTTCGCAGTCAGGGCCATGATGATATCCATGCCCTTCATCCCTGCGTCGCCATTGAAGATCGGTTCCCAGCTCTCATCAAACAGCATCATGCCGGCTTGAGCGGCGATGTGTTCCCACGTGTAGGTCGACCAGAATCCACGTGCGGCCATCATGCCGACACCCGCCACGCCCGGCTCAATCTTGTTCAACTCACCCGACACTCGGATCAGTTCATCATAGGTCGGTATCGAATTGACCTTATCAACAGGTCCACCCAGCAACGTCTCCATATAGCCCTTGCGCACGTGCACCATCTGAATGTCGCAATCAAACGGGATGCCGTACATCTTTCCGTTAAAGAAGCCATAGTTCAGACGATAGGTGTCATAGAAATCATCCAGTGGCAGACCCCACTTGGCGGCGAAATCGTCCAGCTCGTAGAGAAAGCCCGGTGCCGCAAAGTCACCCAGCCATGGCGAGAAGAACTGCAATGCGTCGAAGGATGCGTTGCCCGAGATGAATTCTGCCAGCGCTTTGTCGTAAAAGCTGTCGTCCGGGATCGGGACAAGTTCAACCTTGATGCCTGAAAGCGCCTCGAACGGCACAAGACCTTCCGCTGCAGATTCCTGATCCGCCGCACCGATTGCAAAGCGCACCGTTGTACCAGCCAACTCAGAACGGACAGCCTCCCAATCCACCGTGCGGATCCAGTCTTTGTTCGGGTCCCAAAGCGGCGCGTCGCTCATGTTGTAAAGGGTCCGATAATCCTCGCGGACATAGCCAGGCACAGAGATATCGGCCAAGACAGAGGCGGGATCAGGCAGATGCCCATCGGCCCGCGCGAGCCCAGGAAGGGCCAAACCACCGGTGCTGACCGCACCCACAGCCGCAGTGTTCGTCAGAAACGAACGTCTGGATTGCTTCATTGTCATGTAAATTCCTCCCAAAATTCCGCGGCATACTTGTCGTATACTCACGTTATAAGACGTAGGTCTTGCAAGTCGCAGACCAAGGCAAACCGGGTAAAACCATTCATCTGAACATTTGACTTATTTCAGAACTTATGTTCTATGATGCGAGTATGTCAAGGAATTGTTGCCCACACTCCTGATGTCAAAGCTGCCGATTACAAGGATCACCAATGCCAAGTAACGTTGCCCTCACTGGGTTGGCCCGCGAATTGCACGACCGCAAAGAAAGCGGAAAGCCCATTCGTATTGGACTGATTGGCGCAGGTGAAATGGGCACAGATATCGTCACACGTGCCGCCATGATGGACGGTGTCGATGTGGCGGCAATCACAGATCTCAACCTTGAAGCGGCCCACCGATCGGTAGAAATCGCGCACCAAGAGGCTGGACATTCGGGTGATGCGGGCTCAAGCGATGCGGTAAACTCGGTTATTGAGAGCGGCAAGACAGCGATTACCGACAATGCCGATGCCATCCTTGAAAGCGGGTTAATCGACGTGGTGATCGACGCAACCGGCGTGCCCGCGGTTGGAGCTGAAATCGGCCTTTCGGCAATGGAGCGCGGCAAGCACCTTGTGATGATGAACGTTGAAGCTGACGTGACCATCGGCGCCTATCTGAAAGCCGAAGCGGATCGCCTTGGCGTCGTCTATTCCCTTGGCGCGGGCGATGAACCGTCGTCTTGCATGGAACTGATCGAGTTTGTCACCGCGATGGGACACAACGTGATCTGCGCGGGCAAGGGCAAGAACAATCCGCTCAACATCGACGCAACACCTGATGATTACGCTGAAGAGGCCGCCGCGCGGAACATGAACGCGCGTATGCTGGCCGAATTTGTTGACGGCTCTAAGACTATGGTTGAGATGGTGGCGATCGGCAACGCCACCGGTCTTTTCCCTGACAAACCCGGAATGCACGGACCTGCCGCTGGACCAAAGGACCTGGCCTCTACCCTTATCCCTCAAAGCGACGGCGGTGTGCTAAGCGCAGCCGGCCGCGTGGATTATTCCGTGGGCAAAGGCCTCGCCCCCGGCGTGTTTGTGGTGGTCGAGGCTGAACATCCACGCGTGGCAGAGCGCCTGCGCGATCTGAAAATGGGCGATGGCCCCTACTTTTCATTCATTCGCCCCTATCACCTCACCTCTCTCGAAGTGCCGCTGACCTGCGCGCGCGCCGTTCTGCATAACAAGGCCGATATGGTCCCGATTGACCGCCCCACAGGAGAAGTCTGCGCGGTGGCAAAGAAAGACCTGGCCCCCGGCGAAGTGCTCGACCAGATCGGAGAATATTGCTACCGCGCCTGGGCAATGGAAGCTGGTGAAGCGCGGGCCGCCAAAGCGATCCCGTGCGGTTTGCTCACGGGATGCATTGTCACTGCGCCGATCAAAAAAGGCGCTCTGATCACCACCGAGAATACCCGCATCCCACGCGATTCAAGGATTGCTGAATTACGCGCGCGCCAGGACAAGCTGCTCGGCTATGAAACGCTGGAGATGGCTGATGCCTGACGGAACTCAGGAGAATACGCCTTTTGCGATCAAGCACTATGATGCCGAAACGCTGAAAGGTGCGCTGAAGAAAATGTACCTGATCCGCAAGTTCGAGGAAGGTGCCGAAGACAGCTATATGCGTGGCCTGATCCACGGCACGATGCACCTTTCAATCGGGCAAGAGGCCAGCGCCGTGGGCACCTGTCTTGGCCTGACCGACGACGACAAAATCACTTCGACCCACCGCGGGCATGGTCATTGCATCGCCAAAGGTGCCGACGTTTCAAAAATGTTCGCCGAGTTCTTTGGCAAGGAAACCGGCTATTGCAAAGGGCGCGGCGGCTCCATGCACATCGCCGATGTCGCCAAGGGCAATTTGGGAGCAAACGGAATCGTTGGCGGTGGCCTGCCAATCGCCGTGGGCGCAGCCCTGACGGCCAAACGGCTGAACAAGGACTACGTCACCGTCTGCTTTTTTGGCGACGGGGCCAACAACGAAGGTGCGTTTCACGAAGCGCTGAACATGGCGTCAGTCTGGAAACTGCCGGTGATCTTCGTGTGCGAGAACAACAAATACGGCATGTCTGTTTCAACCGAGCGCTCGACGGCGGTTAAATCCATCGCCGACCGAGCAGTGGCCTATGCCATGCCGGGACACTCGGTTGACGGAAACGATATCTCAGATGTAGCCGAAGCCGTTCACGAAGCCATTCAACACGCACGCGCAGGCAAAGGCCCGAGCCTGATCGAAAGCGTCACGTACCGCTGGCGCGGTCATTCAAAATCAGACCGCAACCGCTATCGCACCAAAGAAGAGATCACCGACTGGATGGACCGGGACCCGATCCCGCGCTTTGCCAGCCTGCTGACGGCCAGTGGCATCATGACCAAAGACGAAGTTGCGGCAATGGAAGCCGAGGCCGACGCCGAGATTGCCGCCGCGATTGAACAGGCAAAGTCAGGCCAGGACCCCTCGCCGTCAGATGTCACGCGCGATGTCTACACGGACACCGCTGCATGAACGCCGAAACCCCAACTCTGCGCGAACTTTCCTATGCCGAGGCCATCCGTGAGGCGATGGACATCGCTCTTGGCGCGGACCCGACCGTCGTGCTGATGGGCGAAGACATCGGCGTTTATGGCGGGGCCTTTCAGGTCACCGGCGATCTGGTGCAAAAGTACGGTGAAGACCGGGTGATGGACACACCCATTTCCGAGCTTGGCGCCGTGGGCGTCGCCGTAGGCGCTGCGATGACCGGGCTTAAACCGATCTTTGAGTTCCAGTTTTCCGACTTTGCCACGCTTGCAATGGAACAGATCGTCAATCAGGCCGCAAAAGTGCGCTACATGCTCGGCGGCTCGGTCTCTGTCCCGGTCGTCATGCGCTTTCCTGCCGGTTCCGGCACGGGTGCCGCCGCGCAACACAGCCAAAGCCTGGAGGCCTGGTTCGGCCATGTCCCTGGTCTGAAAGTTGTCCAACCCAGCACGCCCAAAGACGCCAAAGGCCTGCTTTTGGCCGCACTCGATGATCCCGACCCGGTTCTGATCTTTGAGCACAAAATGCTCTACAAGATGAAAGGCCCTGTTCCAGAGGGCCACTACACCACGCCCATCGGCAAGGCCGCGATCCGGCGCGAGGGCACAGACCTCACCATCGTCGCCACAGCGATAATGGTTCACAAGACGCTGGAGGCTGCCGAAACTCTGGAAGGCGAAGGCATCGACGTCGAGGTGATCGACCTGCGCACCGTGCGCCCAATGGACCGCGGAACAGTCCTCGCCAGTGTACGCAAGACGGGCCGTCTGCTCTGTGTTTACGAAGGCGTCAAAACGCTTGGCGTCGGCGCCGAGGTCAGCGCGATGGTCGCCGAAAGCGACGCCTTCGATTTCCTCGATGCCCCCATTGTGCGCCTTGGTGGTGCCGAAAGCCCGATCCCCTATAACCCCGAACTGGAAAAGGCCGCTGTCCCGCAAGTGCCTGACATTCTTGACGCCGCACGCGCCTTGGCACAGGGGCGCGTTTAAGCGATGCCCACCGAAGTGATCCTGCCAAAGGTGGACATGGACATGGAGAGCGGCACGATCAGCGTGTGGCATGTCGCAAACGGGGAAACAGTGGCGCAAGGCGATCCCCTGTTCGACATTGAAACCGACAAGGCCGCGATGGAGGTCGAAAGCCCCGCCAGCGGAACCTTGCACCACGTAATAGCACAGGTGGGTGACACTGTGCCCATCGGGCGCACGGTCGCATGGATTTTTGAAGACGGCGAAGCTGTGCCAGATAGGCAGCCAAAGGTGGCAAAAGCGGAGGAGGCCCCGAAAAAATCAATTACCGGACCTGCCGCAAAGACGACATCCGAAAGCGCCACCGAAGTATACACCCAAAAGACCCGTGCCACGCCGGCCGCGCGCAAGTTGGCGCACGCGTCTGGCCTTTCACTGGCCGACATCACCGGAAGCGGCCCGCGCAACCGGGTGCAAAGCACAGATGTTCGGGCGCTGATGCGCGCGGAAAGCTCGATGCAGCCGGCTCCGGTGCATGTCTCCTGGGACAGCAAGAGTACACCGCTCAACATGGTCAAAAGCGGCAGCGGCAGCGCCGTCCCGCGCCTCCTGATCCACGGCTTGGGCGCCGACGCAAGCGCGTGGGCGCTCCTTGAAAAAGACCTCGCTGCCAAAGGTCCCGTTCTGCGCTTGGAGCTACCGTGCCACGGCAAATCGCCCCTTCAAATCGTGGACAATTTCCCGCATCTTGCGGCAAACGTCCGCGCCACCTTCGACACACTCGGCATAGAGCAAGCCCATCTCGTGGGCCATTCCCTCGGCGCGGCGCTGGCACTGGCGCTGGTCGACACACGCCCACGCAGCATTAAAACACTCACGCTGATCTCGCCAGCAGGCCTTGGTCCGCAGATCAACGGTGATATCCTTGCCGGGATCACCCGCGCCACCACAGCAGCCAGCCTTGGCCCTTGGCTGCGCCAAATGGTCGGCGACCCAGACCTGATCACCGAAAACTATGCCAAAGCTGCCATGATGGCCCGCAAAGACCCGGCACAGCGAAGCGCCCAGACACAGATGCAACAGGCCGTCTTTCCCGATAACACGCAAAGCTTTGATCTGACTGCCGCCTTGCATCGTGTCACCGCCCCCACCCGTATCATCTTCGGCAAGAAAGATCAGGTCATACCCTGGTCTCACGCATTCCAGGCACCGGGCCACGTCAGCCTCAATCTCTTCGACAATTTGGGCCACATGCCCCAGTACGAGGACCCCCAAGCAGTGCTTGCCCTATTGTAACTGCCCCCCAACCGTTGCTAGGCCCAAGGAACGCCGTTTGAACCCGGAGACGCCCCTATGGCCGACGACAAGCTGGATGCACAAAAAGAACTGCGGATCAGAGCGGCGTGGATTTATCACGTGGAGGGGCGCACCCAAAGCGAGGTGGCCGACATTTTGGGCATCAATCGAGTGGCCGTCACCCGGCTTCTGGCGGATGCGAAAAAGAAATCGGAAGTCATCGTCACCGTTTCGTCCGACCTTGCTCCATTGGCCGAACTGGAGCGCCAGCTTGAGGCGCGCTTTGGTCTCAACCGATGCATCGTGGTCCCGCACACCCAAACCGAGATAGAGCCGGTACAGCCCATCGCACACGCGGCAGCGGCGTATATCAACGAATTGGTGGTGCCGGGCATGACTATTGGCGTTGGCTGGGGGCGCACCCTACACGCCATGTTGCGGTTTATCGAAGCGCGTCCGGTGGCTGACCTGCGGGTGGTTTCACTCTTGGGCGGCCTCTCGGAAGCCCGCCGCTTTAACCCCGCAGAATTCGCGTGGCAATTTGCGGAAAAGTTCGGTGCAGACGGTTTCCTGCTCCCCGCCCCCGCAGTTGTCGACAGCGTCGAGACGCGCGATGCCCTGATCGAACGCTGTGGTATCCATCAGGTGTTTGACATGGCCGATGAAAGCGATGTCGTGCTTTTAAGTTGCGGGGCGCTCAGCCAGCTCAACACATCTTACCGCGTCGGCATCATTGATGACCAACAGCGCGACGCCCTGGCTGATCTTGGTGCTGTGGGCGATATGTTGTTCACTTTTCTGGGCGAGGATGGACGGCCCGCCGACCACGACCTCAATGAGCGCTGCATTTCTTTCGACCTTGAACGCATTAGAAAGATCAGAAAGCGCGTGCTGATCTCGGGAGGCCCCGCCAAATTGCCCATCTTGCGCGCCAGCCTCAAGGCCGTTCAGCCCACCACTCTGATCACTGACGAGCACACTGCGCGCGGCCTCAACCTGAGTCAGTGATCACACACATTCATCTATTCAGAAATACTCCGGGGTGGTCTGGAGGGGCAGCGCCCCTCCACCAGAGCGTCGGGCGTAAGCCCGACGCAAACTCATATGCTCGCCAGTTCCTGTTCCAGATCAGCCATCTCGGCCCCACCCGCCATAAGCTTGCGAATGTCAGCGCCTTCCTCAATCTCTTGCTTGGTGCCAGCCCCGATCACCTGCCCCAAAGCCAAAAAGGTATATCGATCCGCCACCAGCTTTGAATGGATCTCGTTATGAGTGATAAAGATGATCCCGATATCACCACGTGCACGCACGCGTTTCACCGTTTTCAAAACCTCCATCTGCTGCTTTTGACCAAGCGCCGATGTCGGCTCGTCCAAAATCAGTACTTTCGCTCCAAAATAGATCGCACGCGCAATCGCCAGCGTCTGACGCTGACCGCCCGACATGGTTCCAACGGCCTGCGTGGGGTCGGAAAAATCGATTCCAATCTTGAGCATCTCATCATGGGCGATCTTGTCCATCTCGTCCATTTTCATCGCACCGAAGGTGCCCTTCATCTCGCGCCCCATGAAGAAGTTGCGCGTGACACTCATCAACTGGTTAACTGCCAGGTCCTGATACACTGTCCCGATCCCTGCAGCAGACGCATCGCGCGGCGAGCGAAATTTAACCGGCTTGCCCTCGATATAAATCTGACCAGAGGTCGGTTCGTGCACACCGGCGAGGGTTTTGATCAGCGTTGATTTACCCGCACCGTTGTCGCCCAAAAGGGCGTGCACTTCGCCAGGGTAAACCTCCAGATCAACCCCATTCAAGGCGGTGAACGGACCGAACTTTTTCACAATTTTTTCAACGCGCATATACGGTTCAGTCATGATCAAATCCCTCCCGTGATACGTTTGCGGATACGTTCGTTGGCAAACACAGCAGCCAAAAGAATAGTCCCTACGAAGACACGGAACCACGAGCCATCAAGCCATGGAATGAAGAAAACCGCATTCGAGACAAGGCCAACAGTGACCGCGCCGAAAACAACGCCGATGATCGACCCAAAACCACCCGTCATTAACGTGCCGCCCACGACCGCGATCGCAATGGCGAAAAGCTCCATCAGGTTGCCCTTGGCCGCATCCGACGTGTTGGTGTCAAACACCTGACAAGCAGCAAAGATGGTCGCGCAGAAGGCGGTGAACATGAAAAGGCCGATCTTTACCTTATTTACAGGCACACCGTTGGCGCGCGCGCTGTCCTTGTTGTCACCGGTTGCGTAGATCCAGTTGCCCAACTGCGTGCGGCTTAGAACAAAATATGCACCCGCGGCGATGATAAGCCACCACATGAAACGTGCGTCGAACCCCTCGACCCATTGTTCGCCACGCCGATTGATATTGCCGCCCAACGTAAACCAGACGTCATAGAACCAGCTGAAAACCTCGCCGCCCATAATCTCGGCAAACCAGCTTTCCTGTTTGAAATCAGGCAGACCAGAGATTTGAGTCGACTGGTTGATCAAGCGGTAGGCGACTTCGGTTGTGCCCCGCAAGAAGAACAGAAACGCGAGCGTCACGATAAAGCTGGAAAGCCCGGATCGCACCACAACAGTTCCGATGAACCAGCCAATGCCAAGGGTCATGATCAAAGTCACAACAAAGGCCGCAAATGGCGATGCCTCACCCAATCCGAACGGCAAGCCCCATTTCAGCATCATCGCCATCGACATGCCCGCAAAGCCGATCATCGAGCCAATAGAGAGATCGAATTCACCCGCAATCATCAACATCGCGGCCCCGGTTGCAATAATGCCAAACTGTGACACGATGGCTACGTTATTTTTCAGGCCCAAAGCATTGAACGCCTTGAAATCAGACGCAAAAGCCAACCCAACGATAATGATAATCATAACGACGAATGCGCCGATTTCCGGACGTCGGGTGAGACGTTGAAACGCCGTCTCCTCAAGCATCCTGTCGGCTTCATTGCGGTCTGTCATGGGCCCCTCCCCGAGCGTGGTGACAAATATAAAAAGGGTGCGGCCAACGTGTCAGCCGCACCCATGTGTCATTCAAAACTTAGCGGTCTACGCCAGCAAGCTCTTTCACGGCGGCTGCGTTAGACGCATCCACAAAGCCAGGGCCCGATGGGATGTTTGCACCTGGCAACAGACCAGCGTGGTTGTTGTAAAGATGCAGAACGATGATCGGCATGTACCCCTGAAGACGCTGCTGCTGGTCGATGGTGAAGGCGGCTTCGCCTGCCTCGATCAGGTCCATCACACCGGGCGACAGGTCAAAGCATGCAAGGTGTACGTCGGCACCTACGTCTGTGATCGCCTTGTGAGCGGCTTCGCAGACGTGTGGACCAACAGCCAGAACACCGTCAATTTCAGGATCTGCCTGCAGCGCGGCAGCGGTACGTGTTTCGATCTGTGTGACGTCGTTTGAAACGTCGATCTGGTTCAGATCGGCACCCATGGCGTCAAAGTAACCGGTGCAACGGTCAACAAGCGCTGTGTTGAACGCCTCTTGGTTCAGGCAAAGCCCTTTTGTAACGCCTTCCGCCATGGCGCGTGTACCAGCTGCGAAACCAGCGTCACGCTCAGGCTGGCCTACGTGCATCAGCGCGCCAACTTCTTTTGAAGACTCAAGACCCGAGTTCATTGTGATCACAGGAATACCTGAATCAGCAGCAGCCTTGATCGCTGGCCCGAGCGCCGCAGCATCTGGCAGAGAAACAACGATACCGCTTGGATCGGAAGCGGCGGCGGCTTCGATCAGCTTGGCCATGCCAGCCATGTCGCCGGACGCGTCAAAGTTATATTCGATGGTGGCACCAACAGCGGCAGCTGCATCGCGCGCGCCCTTCTCGACAACAGGCCAGAACGGGTCTGTACCTTGCGTATGCGTAATTACGACATAGCGCTCGCCGTGTGCATCAGCGAATGCACCTGTCGCCATGGTCGCAACGGCCGCAGTGGCCAAAAGTAGTTTCTTCATAAGTTTCCTCCCAGAAACGGTGTCCGACCCACCTTGTTTTTTTAAGCATCGGACCCGATGGTTTTTGACCAGCGGGGATGTCCATTTGTTATCGCTAACGCATAGCGTGTCAACAAATGTCGCGAGCCATATCAAGAGCGGATTCCTACTTTGGGTCAAGTGGTTGAGCGCCAAAAACTGAAAGAATTCCTTGGTTTCAATGCATGGACCTGTTGGATTTGCTCATCGTGAACGCAAATGATGCAAATTGAGACTAATTCATCCGGCAAGACCTACTGCACCCTAGTTTGAGCCGAAACCTTTCATCTACTCCCAATATACGAATAACTGGCACCAAGGCATAATGGGTAAGGAACAATCATGATCAAAAACACCATCAAACAACTATGGAGCGACGGCAAACCGGCGCTGAATGGTTGGCTTTCCATCGGCAACGCGTTTTCGGCCGAGATCATGGCCGCGCAGGATTTCGACAGTGTGACAGTTGATCTGCAACACGGCGCTTTGGATTATAATAGTGCGCTGCCGATGTTTCAGGCGATGCGCGCCAGTGGCAAGACGCTAATGGCCCGCGTGCCGTGGAACGAGCCGGGCATCATCATGAAAGCCTTAGATGGCGGGGCCTATGGCATCATCTGCCCTATGATCAACAACCGCGCCGAGGCCGAACAGTTTGTCTCGGCGATGCGCTATCCCCCGCATGGGACGCGCAGCTTTGGACCCACGCGAGTAAACTTTGCGGCGGGCGCAAATTACGCTGGTGAGGCGAATGACGAAGTGCTGGCCATCGCGATGATCGAAACGGCCCAAGGGGTGGCCAATGCCAAAGAGATTGTCTCCACTCCCGGTCTGGATGCGATCTATATCGGACCATCCGATCTGACGCTTGGCGTCACGCAAGGCCGCCTGCCACCCGGGCAGGACCGCGAAGAAGCGGAGATGATCGAGGTCATCCAATCCTTGCTAGCCACAGCACATGACGCGGGCATTCACGCCTGCATTCACACGGCCTCTGCCAGTTATGCAGCCAAGGCCATCGGCTGGGGGTTTGATCTGGCCACCGTAGCCACCGATGTGGCCCTTTTGGTGAATGGAGCCCGCAGCACTTTAGCTGAGGCGCGGGATTTGATGGAGCGCTAGCGTTTCGCCGCATCTGCGATGCGTCGATCAACTGGAGGGGGTCTCCCCCTCCAGACCTCCCCGGGATATTTCCACCAAGAAGACGTCCAAATAGCCGGGTCTTAAACCTTGCCGCGCCGGTCGCCGCGCAGATTGGCGTAAAGCACATGGTTACGCCAGCGCCCGTTGATTTGCAGATAACTTTGGGCGACGCCTTCGTATTTGTACCCGCAGCTTTCCAGCAATCCGATGGATGCGCTGTTTTCCGGCAGGCACGCGCTTTCGATCCGGCTGAGGTCCATCACCTCAAAGGCATGAAACACGAGCGCCGAAAGTGCCTCGCGCATATAGCCTTCGCGCGCAAACCCTTCGCCAATCCAGTAGCCGACAGTGCCTGCCTGCGATGGTCCGCGCCGGATGTTGTCGAGCGTGATCGCGCCCAGCAGCGCCCCGTCTGCGCGGCGTGCCAGAAAAAGCGGCAGGGCCGTGCCTTGAGCAATCGAGCGGTTGGCCCAGTAAACCCGGTTCACAAAGCCCTTGCGCGTCAGATGATCCGCAGCCCAGGACGGCTCCCACGGTTTTAAAAAGGTCTGACTGTCGCGGCGCAGTTGGGCCCAAGGGCGGAAATCAGAATGCACGGGCGGGCGCAGCACCATCCGTTCGGTATCGATCCGAACCCGGTGCCGCCCCAGCCGCAGCATCAGGCGGCGAACCGATCCATCAGATCGCCAAGCGAGGGTGCCTTTGTAACGGGGCCGTAAAGCGCCAGAGCCACGCGCCCACCCGAGGCCATTGCTTCGGCCACGCTGCGTGCGTCGGCGGTTGTGATCGCATCAATTTTGGCCACCGTTTCATCAAGGGCGGGGATCCGCCCCCAAATGGCCAGTTGCCGCGCCAGACGTTCTGCGCGGTTGGCCGGGCTTTCCAGCCCCATCAGCATGCTGGCCTTCATCTGGGCGCGCGCGCGTTCAACTTCGGCATCGGTCAGATCAGACGCGGCCCGCATCAACTCGGCCACCGTTAGTTCGGCCAGATCAGCCACCTCATCGCCACTGGTGCCGGCATAAACGGTCATCAGGCCACTGTCTGAAAACGCTCCGGTTTGCGCAAAAATCGTGTAGCACAGCCCGCGCTTTTCACGCACCTCCTGAAAAAGCCGTGAGGACATGCCACCACCAAACGCCGTCGAAAAGACCTGCGCGGTGTAAATGCTGTCGTCGCGATACCCCGGCCCTTCGAACGCCAGGGCGAAATGCGCCTGTTCCAGCTTTTTCTCAACCCGGTGTTCGCCCGCCTTAAAGCGCGCAGGTTCCTCGGCCTGGCCCGTAAGCGCCTGCAAATGCCCAAACGCATCCTCGACCTTGCGCACTATGGCGTCGTGATCTACCGCCCCTGCAGCTGACACGATAATACGTCCCGGTGCGTAATGCTCGCCAACGAAGTTCGATAAATCAGACACACCAAATCCCGCAACCCGCTCGGACGGACCAAGAATCGAGCGCCCCAAGGGCTGATCGGGATAGGCCGTTTCCTGTAACCAGTCGAAAATGATGTCGTCGGGTGTATCGAGAGTCTGGCCGATTTCCTGCAGAATCACGTGGCGCTCCACCTCGACCTCGCGCGGATCAAAGACCGAATGCAATACGATGTCGGACAGCACATCAAGTGCCAGATCCACATCATCACCCAAAATCCGCGCGTAATACGCAGTGGTTTCACGCGAAGTATAGGCGTTGATATAGCCGCCCACGTCTTCAATCGCTTCAGCAATCTGCAAGGCGTTGCGCGTCTTGGTGCCCTTGAACGCCATGTGTTCCAGAAAATGCGCGATGCCGTTTTGCTCGGCACGCTCATGGCGCCCACCGGCGGTGATCCAGATGCCCACAGACGCAGATTGCAATCCCGGCATATGTTCCGTCACGACGCGCACGCCGTTGCTCAAGGTGTGTTGTTCAACCGTCACGCGCGGCGTTTCTCCCGAATTAAGTCCTGAATGGCAGCCAGATCATTGGCCACCTCGGTCACACGTTCTGATCGGTCATAAAGATCGGCCATCCGCTTGGGAAGAGGTGGGCGCAGGCCCGTGGCTTGCTCAACGGCATCTGGAAACTTCGCGGGGTGTGCGGTGGCCAGCGTCACCATCGGTGTGGTCGTTCGCGGTTGCCGCAGCGCCACCTCGACGCCTACGGCAGAGTGCGGGCACAAAAGCTCGGCACCGTCACGCAAGCACGCAGTGATCCGCGCCAGTGTTTCGTCTTCGCTAACGCTGTCTGATCCAAACCCCTCGGCCAGCCGCTCGCGCACCCCTTGGCTGATCGAAAAACCACCGGCTTTCAACTCATCCATCAATTGTGCAATCGCGGCACCGTCACGATCATAGGCATCAAAGAGAAGCCGCTCGAAATTGGACGACACCTGAATATCCATCGACGGGCTGACCGACGGGATCACCTCGCCCACGCGATAGTCGCCCTCGCTCAACGCACGGTGCAAGATGTCGTTCTGATTGGTCGCCACTACCAGCCGGTCAATAGGCAGACCCATGCGCCGCGCAATCTCGCCTGCGTAAATGTCCCCGAAATTGCCCGTCGGTACGGTGAAATTCACGCGGCGCTCCGGTGCCCCCAGGGACGTCGCGGCGGTGAAATAATACACGACCTGCGCCATCACACGCGCCCAGTTGATCGAATTGACCGCCGCCAGCCGCACGTTATCCCGAAAGGCGTGATCGGCGAACATGTCCTTCAGATGCCGCTGGCAATCATCGAACGTGCCGTGCACCGCAAGCGCATGCACGTTGCTCTCAACCGGCGTGGTCATCTGCCGCCGCTGCACTTCGCTGACCCGGCCATGGGGATATAGGATGATCACATCCACGCTCTCCAGACCCTTGAACGCCTCGATCGCGGCAGAGCCCGTGTCGCCGCTTGTGGCACCCACAATCGTCACCCGCTCGCCACGCTTGGTCAGCACATGCTCGAACATCTGCCCGATCAGTTGCATGGCGAAATCTTTAAACGCAAGCGTCGGGCCGTGAAACAATTCACACAGCCACTGACCACGGTCGAGTTCCTTCAGTGGCGCGCGCGCTGCATGACCGAACCCGGCATAGGCGCGGTCAATCAAGCCGCGAAATTCATCATCCGTAAACGTATCGCCGACGAAAGGCCGCATCACCGTGAATGCGACTTCTTCATAAGACTGCGCGGCCATCGCGGCGATCACCTCTTGCGAAAGCTGAGGCACGGCCTCGGGCACATAGAGCCCTCCATCGGGTGCAAGCCCCGTCAGCATCGTCTCTTCAAAACTCAGAACCGGCGATTTCCCCCGGGTCGATACATAGCGCATCGCGACGTCCTTATTCCTGCCGTCGCTGCATACGCCAGACAAAGAACGCTGTCATCCCCGCCCAGACCAACGCCAGTCCGAACCACTGGACCGCATAGCCCAGATGACTGTTGGGGATGCCCTCGGTGCTGACCGGCAAGGGCGTGGCGCGCGCATCCGTCCCTGTGATCGTGCGTGCGATCACCAGCACGGGCTCGGTGCCTAGATGTGCGGCCATAGTCGGCACATCGCGCGCAAACCAAATCTCGGCGTCAAGATCGGCCGCGGGCGTAAAGCCATCAATCTCATCAGGCCAATGCACATTGCCGATCACCACCATCTGCACACCGGGCCGCATCGCATCTTTCTCGGTTTGCCGAACAAAGCCTTCGTCAACCATGATCAACCGCCCGCTCTCGGTTTCAAACGCCGAAATCACCCGAAATCCCGCGCCCTGCTCCTTGGTCGACACCAGCACATCAACCTCGCGCCCCAAGGTGCGTCCCGCGACGCGTACGGGCAGATAGCGATCCTGCTCTGGGACTAATTCCGCAGGCAAAGCCACCGGCGCATCATAAATGCGCGCCTCAATCTCGGCCAGCATCCCCTCTTTCCACGTCAGGCGCTGCAATTGCCACATGCCTAGGGATGCAAGAAAGGCGCAACCGAACACACCAAATATCAAAGGAATCAAAAGTCGTCCCATGGGCCAATCCCCATCCCATTATCGGCTCGGAAATATCCCGGGGGAGTGTGAGGGGGCAGAGCCCCCTCGCCTGCCGCGGCGCGGGCAAAGCCCGCGTCGCACATCAAGTATCAGCCGCCCCAGACGTAGACAGCAGCGAACAGGAAGAGCCAGACAACATCAACAAAGTGCCAATACCACGCAGCCGCTTCAAAACCGATGTGCTTTTCGGGGGTAAAGTGCCCAGCGCGCAGGCGCAGGTAGCAGACGAACAGGAAGATAGTGCCAATGATCACGTGAAAGCCGTGAAAGCCTGTCGCCATAAAGAAGGTCGCGCCATAGATATTGCCGGAAAAGCCAAAGGCTGCATGGCTGTACTCATAGGCCTGGAAAAGGGTGAAAACCACACCAAGGATCACTGCGATGATAAGGCCGGTCGCCATGTCTTTACGATTGTTTTCGTGCGCAATCGCATGGTGCGCCCAAGTTGCTGCAGCGCCCGAGCAAAGAAGGATCAGCGTGTTGATCAGCGGCAGGTGCCAGGGATCGAATGTTTCGATGCCCACTGGCGGCCAAACCCCGTCAATCGCCGGGCTTTCAGGCCCCATCGGGTACATTGCGTTCTTGAAGAACGCCCAGAACCAGGCCGCGAAGAACATAACCTCGGACATGATGAACATGATGAAGCCATAGCGCAGGCCTATGCTGACGACGGGCGTGTGATCTCCGACATTGCTTTCCTTCACCACCTCGGACCACCATGCGAACATGGTGTAAAGCACGCCGACAAAACCCATGGCGAACAGGAGCCACGTGATGTCGTGCATCCAAAGGACCGCGCCAAATAGCATGGCAAATCCCGAGACAGCGCCGACGAACGGCCAGATGGACGGGGCTAAAATGTGGTAGTCGTGGTTTTTCTCATGCGCCATATCGGTTGGTTCCTTGGGCGTTAGTTTAGGTCGTTTGCGGGTGTCACCGTCTCCAACGCCGCCTGTTCCTGAGCGTAATCCTCAGGCAGATCGGTTTCATGGAAGGTGTATGAAAGTGTGATGGTTTTTACAAACCGTGCGTCAGGGTCGTCCAGAATTTCCGGCTCAACAAAAAAGCTGACCGGCATGCTCACGGTTTCGCCCGGCTGCAGAACCTGCAATTCAAAGCAAAAACACGCGATTTTCGAGAAATATGCACCTGCTGAATAGGGTGCCACGTTAAAGCTTGCCGTTCCGGCAATCAGGCGGTCGGTCGGATTGTGCGCCTCGTAAAATGCCAGCCCTTCTTCTCCGATTCTCAGCTTCATCTTCAACTGCGCAGGCTTAAAGTCCCAAGGCATGCCTGCATCACGCGAGGCGTCAAAGCGCACAGTCACCTGTTCATCAAGCGGTTGATCCATTGCGGCTTCAGCCACGTCAGTCGCCCCGCCCCATCCGGTCACACGGCAGAACAGGTCGTACAAGGGTACTGAAGCCCACGCGAGAGAGCCCATGAAAAGGACGACGCCAACCAGTTTGACGACTGTCTTCCTTTTCCCCTGCTCCAGAGTATTGCTCATTGACTGTCCTCTGCGGCAGCTTCCAACGCTGGACGCGCCACGTGATCAAAACGCTCCATCGGATCACCACGAGTCACCTTGACCACGGTGAGACCAAAAACAACGGCCACCAGACCCACCAATGTCAGCCCGACACCAAGGTTGCGCGACAGGCGGCGCTTGTGAAGCTCATGGGTTGCGCGTAACTGGCTCATACGATCCCCCGGATCAGAGCATCGACCAAAAGCGCGCCGAACATCACGAAAAGATAGTAGAGTGAAAAGCGGAAGAACGCCTTCTCGACCTTGTAGTTATCAGCCTCGGCCATCGCCTCATCGCGGCGATAGATCTCGGTGGCCCCTTTCAGGAACCACGTGCTCAGTCCAACGGCGAGGATTAGCGTCACCGGTCCGCCCACTTCCGTCAGGCCCAGTGCAATCGGCACAGGTGCCAAAAGAGCAGTGTAAACGAGAATATGCAGACGCGTCGCAGGACGACCGTGCGTCACCGTCAGCATCGGTACACCTGCGTCATCATAGTCAGAGCGCATGAACAGCGCCAAGGCCCAGAAATGCGGCGGCGTCCACATGAAAGTCAGCGCAAACATCAAAATGCTGGGCAAGCTGATATCGCCGGTCGCAGCCGCCCACCCGATCATTGGGGGAAACGCGCCTGCCGCCCCGCCAATCACGATATTCTGTGGCGTCCAGCGCTTGAGCCACATTGTGTAAACCACGGCATAAAAGAAGATGGTGAAAGCCAACAGCGCCGCCGCCATGAGATTTGTCGCCAGCGCAAGCATCACAACAGAGATACCCGAAAGACCAACGCCAATCGACAAGGCCTCGCCCGGCTCAACCCGACCCGACGGCACGGGGCGTTTGGACGTGCGGCGCATCACGCTGTCGATGTCGGCATCGTACCACATGTTCAGCGCACCCGATGCACCGGCGCCCAGCGCGATAAACAGGATCGCACAAAACGCCTCGAAAGGATGCAGAGCCACGGGCGCCACCAAAAGACCAACCAACGCGGTGAAAACCACGAGTGACATCACTCGTGGCTTCAAAAGCTGGAAGTAATCGCCAAAGGTCGGCTCATACTCCCTGGGTGCGTTGATCGAAAGATCAGCCATGCAGGACTACTCGCTCGCTGCCACTTGAACCGCACCTGGCTCAACATACTGGCCCGCGACCTTAGTCTCGTTGATCCAAGCCTCGTATTCTGCTTGGGTCACGGCCTTGACTGTGATCGGCATGTAGGCATGGCTCAGGCCACAAAGCTCAGAGCACTGGCCAAAGTAAATGCCTTCCATACCCTCGTCGACTTCGAACCAAAGTTCGGCCAGACGGCCGGGAACCGCATCTTGCTTCACGCCAAAGGCCGGAATGGTCCAGGAATGGATCACATCAGCGCCGGTGACCTGAACCACAACCGTCTTACCGGTTGGGATCACGATCGATGTATCGGTGGCCAGCAAGAACTGATCATCCGAGTAGCCCGCATCAGCCAATTCTTGAGACACCTCAGGCGTCAACATGTTGTCGCCCGCGCCGATCATGAAGCTTTCAAAAGCGATCTCATCATCAGGATATTCATAGCCCCAGTACCACTGATAGCCCGTCGCCTTCACAAACACCTCGGCTTCTGGGATTTCCTGCTGTTTGAACAGCACAGGCAACGAAAACGCACCGATAAAGACCAGAATGGCAATCGGGATCACCGTCCATGCCACCTCGATCGGTGTGTTGTGGGTAAAGCCTGCAGGGTTTGGGTTGGCACGCTGGTTAAAGCGCACGATGCAATACACAAGCAGGGCCAGCACGAAAATCGTGATAATCGTGATAATCACCAAAACCATCGTGTCCAGCCAGACGATGTCACGCATCAATTCTGTGGCTTGTGTCTGAAATCCGGTAGCACCCATCTCAGGTTGCCCGATAATCTGTAGCTCCTGAGCGCTTGCAACGGTCGCCCCGAAGGCGGCGGCAAGGCCAGTCAAAAGAGTCTTAAGACGCATGTGTCTACTGATCCTATTTGCGATGTTGTTGGGCCATGATACTCGCACGCAAGACGGCCCCATTGTTCTCGGCCTGCTTAAAACCATATTAGAGGGTGTGGAACAAGGCGTGAGATTGCGGCATTCAGCCGCTTCAAGCCGTTAACCAAAGGACCCAAACGCTTGCCAACTGC
>JABDJX010000220.1 GCA_013003245.1 Silicimonas sp.
ACCATCGCCTCGGCCATGTTCGTGATCATCCTGATCGGCGTGTGCATCTATCTCTTCGGCGTGCAACGCCGCTTGCGCAACTATCAGTTCTAAGGAGCAAGGTTATGAACAAAGCACGCCGCAGTCCGGGAACGACGTTTGCCGCACACGCAGTTTTGATCACCTACACGCTGATCGCGCTTTTCCCGGTATTCGTCATTCTGATCAACAGCTTCAAGACGCGCAAAGCGATCTTCCGCGAGCCACTGGCGCTGCCCAATGTCGACAGCTTTTCGATGATCGGGTATGAGACGGTTCTCAAGCAAGGCGACTTTTTCCTCTACTTCCAGAACTCGATGATCGTGACGGTCGTGTCGTTGACGCTGATCCTGCTTTTTGGCGCCATGGCCGCCTTTGCGCTGGCCGAATATCGGTTTCGCTTTAACACGCTGATGGGGCTTTATCTGGCGCTTGGGATCATGATCCCCATTCGCATCGGCACGGTCGCCATTCTCGAGATGATGGTCTCGACCGGGTTGGTGAACACGCTGACCGCGCTGATCCTTGTTTATACTGCGCAAGGGTTGCCGCTGGCGGTGTTCATTCTCAGCGAGTTCATGAAGGGTGTCTCTGACGATCTGAAAAACGCAGGGAGGATTGACGGGCTAAGCGAGTACAAAATCTTCTTCCGCCTTGTTCTGCCGCTGGTACGGCCTGCAATGGCAACGGTCGCTGTCTTCAACATGATCCCGATCTGGAACGATCTGTGGTTCCCGCTGATCCTTGCACCGTCAGAAGAGGTGAAGACACTGACACTCGGCAGCCAAGTGTTCATCGGTCAGTTCGTCACCGACTGGAACGCGGTGCTGTCCGCACTGTCTATGGCGATCCTGCCGGTGATGATCCTTTACGTCATCTTCTCGCGCCAATTGATCCGCGGCATCACCTCGGGAGCGGTCAAATGAGGGTGCTTATCGCAGGGCTTGGGAATATGGGGCGCAGCCACGCGTTGGCGCACCACGGCCATCCCGATACCGAGATCGTCGCACTGGTGAACCGCTCGCCGGTGGATTTGCCGGAAGGATTGAAAGGCTATCCGCTTTTCACCGACTTCCATCAGGCTTTGGCCGAAACCAAGCCTGATCTGGCAGTGATCGCGACCTATACCGATACGCATCCCGAATACGCCATCGCTGCGATGGAGGCAGGCGCGCATGTCTTTGTCGAAAAACCCTTGGCGATGACGGCAGACGATGCGCAGCACGTGGTCGACACGGCCAAACGGCTGAACCGAAAGCTTGGTGTTGGCTACATCTTGCGGCACCACCCAAGCTGGCAGCGGCTGATCGCCGAAGCACGCGGTCTGGGTGGGCCATACGTGTTTCGCCTGAACCTGAACCAGCAATCGGATGGGCCTACGTGGGAAACGCACAAAGCGCTGATGGAGACGACATCGCCGCTGGTTGATTGCGGTGTGCATTATGTGGATGTGATGTGCCAGATCACCGATGCGCAACCGGTGCGCGTGCACGGCATGGGGCTGCGGCTTTCCGATGAGATCGCCGAAGACATGTATAATTACGGCCAGTTTCAGGTGGTTTTCGACGATGGCTCGGTTGGCTGGTACGAAGCGGGGTGGGGCCCGATGATGTCTGAAACCGCGTTCTTTGTGAAAGACGTGGTCAGCCCCAATGGCGCCGTCAGCATCACCGACGCCAACAAGGGCGCGTCCGACGATGTGGATGGCCATACAAAGGTCGGGGGTCTGCTTGTGCACCGTCCCGGAGATGACCGCCTGATCGATTTGCCAGATGAGCCGGGGCACCAAGAGCTGTGCGATGCCGAGCAGGCGTGGATCGTGGACGCCATTCAGACCAACGCCGACCTAAGCCGCCACATGACCGACGCGGTGCAATCACTGCGCATTTGCCTTGCTGCTGATGAAAGCATCCGCACAGGCCAGATTATCACTTTGGGAGAGACGCCATGACCGCGCTCAAGCTTGAAAACGTCAACAAATCCTTTGGTTCGGTACACGTGCTGAAGGACATCAATCTGACGGTGGAAGACGGTGAATTTGTTGTCTTTGTCGGGCCCTCGGGCTGTGGCAAGTCAACGCTTTTGCGGGTGATCGCGGGGCTCGAAGATGCGTCCTCGGGCACCGTAACGATCGGGGAAGATGTGGTGAACACCGTGCCGCCTGCCAAGCGCGGGATCGCGATGGTGTTCCAGTCTTATGCGCTTTATCCGCACCTGACAGTAAAGGACAACATGGGGCTGGGCCTGAAGCAGGAAGGCCAGGACAAGGCCATCGTCGAAGAGCGTGTCGCCAAGGCCAGCAAGATGCTGGACCTTGACGCCTATCTTGCCCGCCGCCCAGCCGAGCTTAGCGGTGGTCAACGCCAGCGTGTCGCCATCGGGCGCGCGATTGTCCGCGACCCCAAGCTTTTCCTGTTTGACGAGCCGTTGTCAAACCTTGACGCAGCCTTGCGTATGAACACCCGGGTCGAGATCGCGGCGCTGCACAGAAAGCTTTCCGCCTCGATGATCTATGTCACGCACGACCAGATCGAAGCGATGACGCTGGCCGACAAGATCGTTGTGCTGCGTGATGGGCGGGTCGAACAGGTGGGCAGCCCGATGGAGCTATATAACAACCCGGCGAACAAGTTTGTCGCAAGTTTCCTTGGATCGCCGTCGATGAACTTTCTTGAAGCGTCCGTGCCTGGCTTGCCCGCCGGTCAGACACTTGGCATCCGCCCCGAACATCTGGGGTTTGTCGAGAACGGCCAGATCGGTGGCACGGTAACCCATGTCGAGCGCTTGGGCGGAGATACCAACCTTTTGGTCTCCACCGACGAGGGCGAGACGCTGACGGTGCGCCTGTTCGGGCAGGACCTGACTGAAGTGGGTGCGAAGGTCCGGCTTGGCTTTGATCCTGCGAACGCGTTTTACTTCAACGACGCGCAAGAGCGAATTTTCCAGCAGGCGGCGTGACGCGCTTTTCCGGCTTTCGCCGCGCCGCGAACGCTTTCATAAAGCGGTAACAGCGCGGGAGAGAGTGATGACGGACAGTAGACTCAAAGTGGCGGCCATCGGCCTTGGCTCGATGGGGTATGGCATTGCGGCCTCGGCCCTGCGCGGTGGGCATGCCGTTTGGGGCGTCGATATCAACCCTGACCAGATGGCGCGCTTTGTGGGCGAGGGCGGTGAGGCAGGTCCCCTTGAAGAGAGTGCGGCGCAATTGGACGCAGTCATTGTAGTCGTCCTGAACGCCGCCCAGACCGAAGCCGTTCTTTTTGGCGACGATGGCATTGTGCCGAAACTCCCTAAGGGTGCTGCGGTTTTGTCCTGCGCCACCGTGCCTCCACAGTTTGCCCGCGACATGGCGGCGAAATGCGCCCAGCATGGTGTGCTCTATCTTGATGCGCCGATCTCGGGCGGATCCGTCAAGGCTGCCAGCGGGCAGCTATCGATCATGGCCTCGGGCACGCCCGAGACGTTTGATGCCCTGCGCCCGGTTCTGAACGCCATTGCCGAAACCGTCTTTGAGTTGGGCGATGCGGCAGGGGCAGGCAGCGCTATGAAGGCCGTCAATCAACTGCTGGCAGGCGTTCATATCGCGGCGATGGCCGAGGCGCTCACCTTTGGAATGACCCAGGGTGTCGCGCCAGAGAAATTCGTGGAAGTGATCAGTAAATGCGCCGGCAGCAGTTGGATGCTGGAAAACCGCGCGCCGCATATCGTAGCGGGCGATTATACGCCGCACAGTTCGGTGAATATCTGGCCCAAAGACCTTGGGATCGTGCTTGATATCGCACGTGACGCCAAATTCGCGGCCCCGATCACCGCCGCTGCCTTGCAACAGTTTTTGGCCGCCGCTGGTATGGGGCTTGGCGGCGAAGATGACGCCGCGGTGGCCAAGGTTTACGCACGCAACGCGCAGTTGAAGCTGCCCGGCGAAGCTTAGGGACGCTGGAACGGATTGGCAGTGGCTGATCCGAAGCATTCTTAACAAACGTGCCAGACGTGATTCGGCTTGGAGCTCCAAACGAGCTGTAGTCATTCCTGCCTTTAAAACTCTGGCGAGTCAGCTTCTTTCAGAAAATAAATTTCCAAGCTCTTTTGGAGAGGAATGTACACGCAATTGACCGCCTTTTTATTCGACATCTGCTAGCGCTATCACCCCATGAAATAATGTGCTGCGCGATCTCGCAACACTCTTGTTTTTCTGAGGTGTGCGGCAGATTGACATGGCCAGTGTTGAGCCATTGATGGCCGTGAGCACTGAACAAGGACTTGTATGCCACTCACTTCGTTCTAAAAAAGGTGGTGGAGGGAGTGCCGACGCGCAAAAGGGCTGCGAATACACAGCAATTTGACGGACCAACGGCAAAGCCCAGCCAAAATGAATCAAAAACTGCGGTGATCACCGTAGTGAATTCCTTGGGAGGAAATATGACTGATACTTTGAACCGCAGAAACTTTCTGCGCGGCTCGGCTGTCGCCGGTGCC
>JABDJX010000221.1 GCA_013003245.1 Silicimonas sp.
ATTTGGTGGCGGTCGAAAAGCTTTAACTGTGCTCTTCGGCGGCGGTGGCGGCCAAAGCTTTGTTATAGGCGCGAAGGGCGTCGACATGAAAAAGCGTACCGTGGATTTCAGGCGGTTCGCCCTCTTCGCCCACGGTGACCACGGGCAGGAATTGGCGACGCGTTTCTTCAAATAACGGCAGCGCAGTTTCCAACGTCGCATTGGGTCCGACCCAAACACCTTCCTCTATGGCTTCCCAAACCCTGTCTTCCGGGGCGGCCCGGGCATCATCAGGCGTTCGCATCACGTTGGCGACGCGGAACATCGACAACAGGTAAGCTTGCGGTCCTTTTGAAAGGTGCACGTTGCGACGCTCCAACTGGGTAAGAAAGAACGAGCGGTCCACCATCTTTGACGCCAACGCGGTTGACGTAGAGACGGCAACCATCACCGCAAGGCCGGTTTGCCAGTCACCCGTCAGCTCGAACACGATTAGCGTAGTGGAAATCGGCGCACCCAAGACCGCCGCCGCGACGGCGCCCATGCCTGCCAAAGCGTAAAGCGTCTCAGACCCCGATACGTTGGGGAAAATCGAAGTCGCCGTCAGCCCGAACGCCAGCCCAAAAAGCGCACCGACCATAAGTGAGGGCGAGAAAACTCCGCCGCCCATGCGACCTGCCATGGTGATGGCTACGGCGAAAACCTTGACGATACAGAAGACAACCGCCTCGTGCCAAACCAACTGCCCGGTGATCGCCGCCGACGTCGTCTCGTACCCGACCCCGATGATATGCGGATACCAAAGTGCAATGGCCCCAAGCGCCAGTCCGGCACAGGCAGGGCGCAGATAACGCGGCAGACCACTGCGGCGGGTCAGTTCAGTGACCATGTCGTCGGCAAAGAAGATTGAACGCATCAGCGCAAATGCGACCAGACCGGCCAACAGGCCAAGGATCAGAAAGGCAGGAAGCTCGACGTAAAAGGCAAGGCCGGTTTCCGGGATCAGTGCGAATTCGGTCACATCCCCAAAGGTCAAACGGCTGATGACGGTTCCCACCACGCTGGCAATCACAATGGGCGCAAAGGCGTGCACTGCGAAATGGCGCAGGATAACCTCTAGCGCGAAAAGCGCCCCAGCGATCGGCGCGTTGAACGAGGCGGACACGGCGGCCGCAACCGCACAGCCCAACAAGTCACGGCCGTTGATGCCATCGGCCTTGATCTTGTTCGAAACCCAGGACGCCAGAACGCCCGCAAGGTGCACGACCGGGCCTTCACGACCGGTTGATCCACCGGTGCTGAGCGTGATCATGGACGCGGCGGCAGAGGCCAGACCTTCCTTGGTTTCGACCCGCCCGTCATTCAGGGCGGCTCCTTCGATCACCTCGGCAACAGACTTGGCGCGGGCATCCTCGGTAAAGCGGTTCAGGATCAATCCAACGGCAAGCCCTCCGAACACGGGCAACAGCAAGATCGAGAACCACGGCAGCGTTTCGGCGAACGAGTGCAACAGCCGCGTGTCGTCTGTTCCATAGAGAAACTTTTGCAACTGTTCGACACCAAGGCGAAACAGAACCGCAGCACCGCCCGCCGCGATGCCGACGATCAGCGCAATGAACCAGAACTGAATGCCGCCGGGGCCATCTTGCAGCAAAACACGCCAGCCTTCCTTGCAATTGGCCACAAGGGAGTCGGACTTTTGCTTGATCCACGACTGGCGGGGTGTGTCCATCCGCCTCTTCTTATTTGGGCGACACCACCATAAAGCGCCGCTTGGCCACCCATTTTGATCCAAGGAACGCGCTGCGCCATCATACCAAAGCCGCATTAGCCCTATTGGTAGGCCAAGGTTGACGCGTTGGAAAGCGCCTTTGGTTGCAATCGCCGACTATATTGGGTCTGATCAGGTCATGAAACTCAGCGTAGACCTCAACTCGGATATGGGCGAAGGCTTTGGCCCTTGGAAAATGGGCGATGATGCCCGGCTTTTGAAAACTGTCACCTCGGCCAATGTTGCCTGCGGCTTTCACGCGGGCGATGCCGACACGATGGTGCAAACCATGGCCTTGGCGGTGGAAAACGACGTCGGCATCGGTGCCCATCCCGGCTTTCCCGACCTGCAGGGCTTTGGCCGTCGCCCGATGCAGATACCGCACGCGACGCTTGCCAATATGGTGCGCTATCAGGTGGGGGCTGCGCAGGCGATGGCACGCTCTATCGGTGGTCAGGTACGGCATCTTAAGCTGCATGGCGCGCTGTCGAACATGGCGTGCAATGACGCTGATATGGCGCGTGCCTGCTTTGAGGCAGCCCTTGAAGTGGCACCTGAGATTATCATCATGGGGCTGGCCGCGACCGAGATGGAAGCCGTAGCGCGCAACCTGCGCTGTCGCTGGGCCGGTGAGATCTTTGCCGACCGTGCCTATAACGCCGACGGCACATTGGTGGATCGCCGCTTGCCCGGTGCGATGATCCACGACCCGCAAGAGGCCGCTGCGCGCATGGTCGAGATGGTGCGTGCGGGCGCCATTCTGACAGGCGATGGAGACCGATTGGAGACGCGGATCGATACGATTTGCGTGCATGGTGACAGTGCTGAGGCCGTGGCGCTTGCTGCGGCTGTCCGAAAGGGGCTGGAAGATTCGGGTATTGCGCTTGAGGTCTTTGACGGATCTCGTCTTTAATGATCGCTGGCGTGGAAAATCCAGCTTGATGCACGCCGATTGTTGTACTGTTTGGAAACACAGCGCGCAAAAGTCCTCAGTTTTTCCCCAAATCACCCGTCCCGCGACACTTTTCCGGCACGGTCAGTTGGTTAATTGAAGTCAGCTTAAGAACAAAAACACGTGGAGCGTTAAAGGTGACTTGGTTAACAACTTTTTCGATTGCAGAGCGGGTCATACCCCTGTTTCTCTTCGCGCTCTATCTGATCACCACGGTGCGTCTGCGCCGCTATTCAAACTGGCGCAAAGATGGCGCGCCAAATCCATTCTTGCCACGGCGGATCAAGATCATGCTTCGCAAACGTGAAATCGCACAAATGGCGCGCGGCCAGTTCCCGACACTAGCCTGATCTAAGAGAAAGGCCGCACGAAACGCGCGGCCCTTTTGCATTTCTCTGAAAGTGACGTTTATTCGTCTTCAAGCGCCTCGATCGCCTTTTCCAATGCAGCCTTGGTCGCTTTTTTCTCTTTGACTTCGGCCTGCTCAAAGATGTGATCCACGACCTTGTCTTCAAAAAGCGGTGCTTGAATTTGCTGGCGCATCTGGGGGTTCTGTTGAACGAACTCAAAGAACTGGCGCTCCTGGCCTGGATACTGACGCGCCTGGTTCATCACCGCCTGCGTCATCTCAGCATCGGTCACCTCAACCTCGGCCTTCCGGCCAATCTCAGCCAATAGAAGACCAAGGCGCACGCGACGCTCGGCAAGGGTCTTATGCTCGTCGGTTGGCTCGATCTTGTCGTGATCGTGACCTTCGACATCGGGGTTTTCTTCGTGCCATAGCTGGTGCGCGATCTGGCCTGCCTCGGCGTCAACCAGTGACGGCGGAAGCTCGAACTTCACCAAGTCATCCAACTGATCCAACAAAGCGCGCTTCATGATCGCGCGGGACGCATTGCCATACTCGCCTTCAATCTGCTCGCTGATCTGCGATTTAAGCGCGGCAAGATCGTCTGCGCCAAATTTCTTGGCCATCTCATCGTCGATTTCAGCCGCCTTCGGCTCTTTGACGCCCTTGACCGTCACCGCAAAGACAGCAGGCTTGCCGGCCAGATCGGCGTTGCCATACTCTTCGGGGAACGTCACTTCGACAGATTTTTCGTCGCCAACCTTGACGCCGACAAGTTGCTCTTCAAAACCGGGGATAAACTGACCGGACCCAAGTGTGAGGGGGAAGTCTTCGGCAGCACCACCTTCGAACTCTTCGCCGTCCACCGTGCCGACAAAGTCTATAACGACCTGATCGCCATCCTTGGCTTTCGAGCCCTTCTTGCGATCTTCAAAGTTCTGCGCATTCTTGGCCAGATTATCGAGCGCTTCCTGCACGGCCTTTTCGTCAGCAGGCACAACCATTCTCTCAAGCTTCAGCTTTTTATAATCCACGTCAGGAATCTCTGGCAGCGCCTCATAGGTCATGGCGACCTCAACATCGTCCCCTGCTTTCCAGTCCTCATTCGTCATCTTGACGTCAGGCTGCATCGCGGGCCGATCACCGCTGTCTTCAAAATGCTTGGACATCGCGCCATCGACGCTTTCCTGCATCGCTTCGCCCATAAGACGATCGCCAAATTGCTTTTTCAGCAGAGCCATCGGCACTTTGCCTTTGCGGAAGCCCTTCATCTCAATCTCGGGGGCTGCTTCGGTCAGCTTTTCGTTAACCTTGGCATCAAGTTCATCGGCTGTCACAACGATGTTGTAGCCGCGCTTCAGGCCTTCGTTCAGGGTCTCAGTTACCTGCATGGGGTTCCTCTTTGTTCCGCTGTCGGCCGGTGCCGATTGGGTCATGTAAATCAGCGGTCCTAATAGGCAGAAGCGGGGCTGCGCGCAAGCCACAAAGACGAATGCGTGCCACCCTGAACCAAAGGGAGACACGCACCTTGCACCAACACGCCCGGACCGGAGGCTAATCTGGTCAAATCGAGATGTCGGTGGACGTCAGATTCTATCAAGAGCGCTTCGGATCAAGGAACGTACACCGCAACGCATAAGTTATCTTAACACGTTTATTAACAAAAGTTAACAAATCTTCTGCAGTCCAGAAAATGCTCAGGCCACTTGGGGCTGGCGACTGTTGGATTGAACGCGGCTGGCAACCATTGCGCCAATCCACATGCAGAAAACAGCAAGCCAGGCTGTGATCGAGAAAATCGATCCGCCAGACATCCCCGCACCAACAGCGCAGCCACCGGCCAGCATGCTGCCAAAGCCCATCAAGGCAGCCCCCACCAAATACCACTCCATCGGTGTATCTGGGCCAAATCGCTGGATTTTGGCTTCTTTGGTAGCAATAGCCATCAAAGCTGATCCGACGAAAACGCCGGGCACAAGACCGACGCCAAATCCCAACGGCAAATCGGTTTCATTGACCAGACCCATCAATGTGTCGGTCGAAGGTCCGGTGAAGGTGACCGAGGAGACCGCCACAACGTCAAACGATGTTTGCGCAATCGCATAGGTAAACACCCAGCCCAGCATGATGGCACCACCCACGGCGGTAGCTGCGAAGATGTGTGTAGCTTTTACTTTTGTTCGCCTTGCCAGAATAACCGATGCCGTCAAAGCGGCTGCGGCAATTCCAATGACCTGTTTTTCACCTAGACCCAAAAACGTAAGCAAGTTGCGCGCATCACCGCCTTCGATCAACCACAGGCCCGAAAGAACTTCGCGCGCAGGTGCCAGTGCCCCCCGTAGCGAGGCTTGTGCCACTAGGGTTAAAACCAATCCGGTGGTCAACGCCCGCAGATTTCCCGTGGCCGAAAGAACCAAAAGGCGGCTTGCGCATCCACGTGCAAGGATCATGCCCACCCCAAACATCAGACCGCCAATAACTGCACCCGAAAGGCTGCCTGTCGCGGCCAGTTGCCGCGCACCCGAAACATCAAGGTGCCCAAAGGCGATCGCCCCCTGAACAGCTAAAACGGCAGCCGAAAAAGCGATCAGCCATATTGCCAGGCGCGGCCCAAATATGCCTTGCGAAACTTCGACCGTGGCCGCACGCAGGCAAAACCGCGAATGCTGTGCTGCCATGCCGAACACAAGTCCAACGACAGCCCCTGTTGCCATCAGGACTGTGCCGTCATCAAATCTGTCGAGCAAAGTTTCGAGCATGGGATCACTTTGTCTTCGTGTTCCGTATGCCTAATGCGACTTTCAAGGCCACCGCCTTGATCTGTGTCAGATAAAACAACGGCCACGCACGTCGCGCGGCCGTTGTTTTCGTCCGAAGTCCGTCCGGTTAAGCTAATTCGCTGGAGACGTCCTGCAAAAAGTCCAGAAGACTTTCAACACTGACGGCCTCAGGATTGACGGTGTTGCTTGGGAAATAGCGTAAGAAGATCTCGTTAGTCTCTTCGCCCATTCCTTCGTGCAAGCCCATCGACCATGTCGGAAAGATCCGCTCGCGCACGTCAGTACAGGACATCAAGATGATGTTCACGTGGCGCGGGTCGGCGGCAATACGGTGATAGATCGCACTTACTTCGGCACGGCCACCTTCCAAAACCTGAAGGAAATAGTTGCCATTATAGTGCAGGATGCCTGTGACATTCATCGGGGCATTGTTGCGTTGGCAGACCTCGAGAAGCTCTTCCATGTTTAAGCTCATCGAGGGGTTGCGCTGGCTGTAATATACAAGGCGTGTCAGGTTCATGAGTCTGGTCCAATTCGGTCTTCGGGTCTGGGGGTTATGGGTTCAGGCGTTTACGCGTGTGGTGGTTCGCTGTGGCGTTTGGTGTGCCACGTCTATCAGCTGCGGGGCGATACGACGCGAACGGCGCTCCCTGCGGGCATTTGCGGCGCGCCGACGCTTTTGGCGCTCGCGCTCAATTTCGGTTTGTGCTTTTCGAAGATTGTCGCGCGCTTGTTGTGCCCGGCGGTTTGCCGTCAGCAACTCGCCCTGATAGACACCTTCGATCTCGCGAAGTGCCGTATCCGAGGACGCGTTTGTCCAGACCCGCACTGCATAGATAAACAGTCCGGTGGCAAATAGCAGTGCAACGTCAGGGATTGGCACATCATAGGTGAAGATGCGGTCTGCCCAAAAGGCCATTGTCTGAGTGACATCAAGACTTGGTGTAGTGAACATTGGGAAACCTCAGTTAGTGCACAAGAAATTCAACAGGCTGACCGTCATCGCTGAAAGCAACCTGATACATGTCTGCGGGAACGCTATCGACAATCGTCAAATCCAGAACTGCGGCGTTGCGATCCCAACGGACGCGCAAATCTGCAAAATCTGACGCGGCGAGTTCCACCGCACCATCAAGCTGAATTGTCGCCTGATCACAATCGAGCACGGATTGTGCGACGCTCTGAATATAGTCTTTTTTCGCAGACCATGGCTCGTTGTTTGCATTGGCTGTTTGCAAAAGCCGCAGCCTAAATTCGATTGACGCCAGGCACGGTGCAAGGCGCGGACGAACCACAGATACAGGCACAACTTTGCTACTGGCTTGCGCCGACCAAGGTACGTCTTCTGCGACTTTAGCTGGTGCGGTCACAGGCGTTGCAACGAAAGCTGGCTTAGCGGGTTGAGTCTTTTGTTCGACGACGACAGCGGGTTCGTCAGTTGTACGAAACGCCGAGACCGAGGTGTAGCCGACGAAGCCGGAAAAGCCGATTGCCGCAACAATGATGGGCAAAACCGGCAGCTTGCCGCTCTCACCTTTTGCCACGGCCTTTTGACTGAGCCGCTGCGCTCTTGCGAGCGGGACACCGGCGCGTCCACGCGCCTTGCCGTCATTATGTGGATTAGCGCCCATTAACCGCGGCGCTGAAACTTGAAGAGTACGCTGCCATCCGAGGCCGCAACCTTTTTTACATCCACACCCAAACCGTTTGCAACGTCGGTCAACATGACCTCATTGTCGGTGAGCGATACAGGAGAGTCACTGTCAGCCAGGATCATGTCGAGACCAAGCTCAACAACCAATTGCTGCAGAACTCCAGAAAAACGGTGTGAATAAACAATCATTTGCAGTGTTGCTCGCTCTACGTTGCTGTCACTATTTAGGTATCTAGAAATAGAGGCGGAAATGTGAAAAATTTTATACAAATTCTAGTTTTTTGAGAGAAACATAACTAAATCTGATAAATTTCACGTCCTTCAGTGTACTCTTTTTCAACTATGGTTTAAGGTGATATATCAGGGATATAGCCAGTATACTTTTTGGTTTCTCCGGATTGGCGGCGATGTGCCAACCCAGAAATATTCTCAAAAACCGAGTATATCCATCTTACAGACGCAGCGCTTCGTCTAATAGATCAGAAGCCTTTTCAAGCGCCGGGCCAGTTCCGCCCAAACTCAATTCTTGGAATGCGTCAAAGACCTCCACTCGATCCTCTGTCGTATCTTCCATCGGTGCATCTGATAAAACCTTCAACCCGACGATTGAAACGTTGTCCTGACCCTCGGACTCAGCATCCAATACTTCATTCAGCAAGTTTTGGGTGATTTCGTCTGCTCCGCGTTTACGCTTGCGGTGTACGATGCTGCGAATTTCGTCATCCGACAGAGTCTGTAGCCCGTCGCTTGCCAGGATCACGATATCTCCGGCCTTGAACGTGAAAGCCTCGCTGGGGCAATCGATATAGGGGATCTCGTCGCCAGCGATTGCGGACAAAAGTTGATTGCGCTGGGGATGGTCTGTGGCCAAATCCTGGTCGATCAGGCCAGTTGCGGCCATCACATCGATTTTCGGCCCCATTGAATGGTCTGCGTTCAAGCGTTTTAATACGCCAGAGCGGTACAGATAAAGCGGCGAATCTCCGATAGAAATCCAGTGAAACGAATTTCCCAAAGCAACGCAGCCAACCAGAGTGGATCCCATATCCCGCATGGCTGGCGTTTCGATGATCTGTTTGGCAACAGCTTCGTTTGCCCGATGGGCCGCGCTCGACAAGAGATCGCTGATTTCGGATGGACTTTGCCCACGCGGCTTTAGTTTGCTTTTGATCTCGGCAAACGCGACGCCAACGGATATGGCGCTTGCAACGTCGCCACCAAGGTGCCCGCCCATGCCATCCGCAAGGATGGCAATTCCGTGATCCTCGCCTGGTAAAAAGTTCGTAACAAGCGCGTCTTGCTGGTAGTCCCGCGCGCCCTTGTGAATGGCCGTTCCGATCTCAAAGCGTGGCTCTGTGCCCGCCGCAGGAGCTCGTCTGCCCAACGTGAATGCTGATCTTTGATTCATGACTGATTACTCTGCTTCACTATCAAGCTGAATGTTTACGACCCAAAGGGTTTCGTCGCGGCGAAGTGCAAAATCTGCGGTGTCCCGATCGCTTTGCATCGCACCTGCAAGGATGCTCGCAAACGACGCGCCACCTTCGATGCGTTGGCTTGCAGAAATAAGCGCAACCAAGGTGTCGCCGGTTCTCAGTTCGTCCGCATCTGCCGGCGGCACGGTCAAAACCTTCGTCTCCCATGCATCCGCTTGCATGCGAGTCTGGGTACGAAGCCCGGTTTCGACCGTTGTTTCATAAACGACATCCGTTATGATGGTCGCCTGCGTAGTTTCCCCCGTCGCAGGGTTTAACACTGTAACTTCAACCAAGGCTTCTACGCCATTCGATGACAGCGCGACCTCGCGCGTGATGACGCGCAAATCTTCCACACTCTCAACAGCTTGACCGTTTATCTCCACAAGGCGGTCACCGGCGTCGATGCCCTCAATCGCGTCAGATACATTTGATATCTCGCCGTCATCCAAAATCGTGAATGGCATATCAAGGAACCATGAGACACCAACTTTTCCGCCGGCCCAATCGGTTTGAAGGGCGGCGACATCAATCACCACTTCCTTCTCTACGACGGCAGGCGCAACTGGAACAACTGGGTCAATCGGTGCGATGATCCTGTCCATACCAGCTGCCGCTTCAACAACCGGATTTGGCGTATCTGAAGCGGCTATGCTTGCGGGTTGAAATGAAGCCGACGCCGCAATTGCCTCTTGTGGCTCCTTTGCGAAATAGGTTCCGCCCACCAAAACAGCAACCGCCGCAAATGTCGCTGCCGCCACCTGAATCTGTGCCTTTTTATTGCTCGCGGTGCGCCGAGCTGCCTTGTTTCTTGGCTTTGCTTTTGCGACGTTAGCCGCTTTTGGACTCGCCGGCGATTTTGCAGGTCGCGCTGGTTTAGCAGCCTGCGCAACGGGAACCGCGTTCATCATCTGCTTCCACTCTTCGGAGCTTTGCAGACGATCCTTCGGCAAAACCATCAGAGCTTTGTCGATGGCCGCACAAAAGTTCTTATCGTATGCGGTCGTCCTCTTGGCCAACGGGATATACGGATCAGGTTCATCACTGACGTGGGCTGTGATCCGCACCTGACTGTCTGTCGGTGTTTCACCAGTGATGATGTGATAGAATGTGGCGGCCAGAGAATAGAGATCACTGGATGGTCCTTGCTCGCTTCCTGCAAGATAGAACTCCTGAGGCGAGTACCCGTCCTTTACCACGCGCAATGATGACAAAGCCTGCGTTGCTTTTGTTGCTTTGTCGCGTGCAGCGCCAAAATCGATCAACTTCGGATCTAGGTTTTCGGTGAGGATGATATTGTCAGGTGATATGTCACGGTGGAGCAGCCCGGCTTGGTGCACGAAGCCAATCGCATCCAGAAGTTTCTCCAAAATCTGTTTGATTTCTGAAGGAGACAAATTCAAATCAGGCTTTTCGATGTATTTTAGCAGGTCATGGCCTTCGATAAAGTCAAGTACCATGTAAGCGGTGCCATGGTCTTCAAATACCTGATGCACGCCGACAATGTTGTCATGCTCAAGCTTTGAAAGCGCCTGCGCCTCACGCATAAACAGCTTAACGACGCCTTCTAGTTCCGATACATGTGCACGCGATCTTGCTTTCACCGCCAGACGGCTGCGATGACACAGCGATCCCGGGAAACATTCTTTTACCACCACGCGGCGGTTCAAACTGTCGGAAGCCAGATACGTGATACCGAACCCCCCGTGGTTCAGATACTCACTGATCTTATATTGGCCAAGCATTAGCTCTGTGCCACGAGGCAGCTCATCGGCTGACAAAGGGGCGTTCTTCTGCGGCTCAGGTATACTCATGACGTTTTCTCGAAACCTTTGAATTACTCTCACATTTCAAGAAAACCTTATGTTTTTGGCGAACTCATGATCAACTTATGACATTTTTACTCAAAATTTCTCTATTTCGGCTATATTTGGACACCATCGCGATTAATATCTTAGCATAACGCAGCGAATGTTGTGGATTTTGAAACTAGCTGGTTCCAGGGGAGCCCATGATAGAACAAACCGCAGTAGATCAAGAAACCGAGCCTAGGGACGCTTACGCGCATGTTGGTCAGGAAATGAAACGCCTTAGACTTGCGCGAGGCCTTACCCAAGCGCAGGCGGCTCAAGTCATCTCTGTCAGCCCACAGCAATATCAGAAGTACGAAGAGGCGCATAGCAAGTGCAGCCTCAATTACCTGATAGCTTTGGCAGAGCACTACTCGGTGGACGTGAATACTTTCTTGCCTGGCAAGGCGCAACAGCCTACGCCCTCTCCGCAAAGCATGGCGTCCGAAGCGGACCTTCTGGCCCGACTTGTCAGCGCCTTTGTGCAACTGGAAGAACCAGACGAGAAGCTGCGACTCGTCCAGCTTGTAGAAGCGATCAGCAAACGTGAATCAGGACGCAGCGCATGACATTACAGAATCAATTCGATACATTCGTGGATGCTTTCGTCGATGAAGATCTCAGGTCTGACGCCCGCTCGCATTCCTCCGTAGTCTGCGCGGCGAGTGTAGGAAATCCAGTCATTTACGTTTCGGACACCTTTGAAGCCCACACTGGGTATCGACCTGAAGAAGCAATCGGCAGATCGCTCGCTTTCTTGCAGGGACCAGCTACAGAGCCAGAAGCGATTACTCAGTTTCAAGATTTGATTAGAAGTGGCGAGGCCGGAACGATACGCACTACAAACTATCGCAAAGACAAGTCCTCGTTTGTGCATGAATGTGAAATGCGACCGATCCGCAATGCCGACGGCGTAATAACGCACTTTATCGCAATCCAACGCGTTGTCGAAACGGTGGGGGTCAATTGAATAATTGTCCCACTCGCAGATAGTTCATGCGGTGCCAATCACATTGAGATTTCTAACGCTTCTGACTTCAATTTCCTGCCTTGTGTGTCTCGACTGAACTGCCGCAAATGTTATTGCCAGTGGCGTCACATTGCTCCGCGCTGAATTGTTGGAGTCGCGGCCTTCCTCAATCTCTCAAGCCCGACTTTCATTGTGTCCCCGCAAATGCACCGCGCAAAAATGAGGCCTCCATCACGTCGGGCGTAACCAAAAGACTGCTCAATTTACATCAACCGGACGCGAACGCATTCTTTGAACGGTCTCACGTTCTGCCTTTTTGCATCTTTGCGGCGGAAGTCCTTGATCCAACAATTCAAGGTCCTCCAGTACATAATCGCCCATCTTCTTGAACGCGGCATCCAACGCCCCGGCCCGGTGTGCCGAGCGAAGAAAGCCTGGAAGGCTGCGGACCGGATGATCAGCTGGCATAGGTTCCTCGGGAAAGACATCGCTTGCTCCGGTGATATGACCGCTTCGCACGGCCTGGATCAAAGCATCGAAATCAACCACGTCTGCCCGGCTTAGCAGGATGAATGAAGCCCCTTTGCGCATGGAAGCAAAGTGTTGAGCCCCAAGGAAGTTCTGGTTTTCAGATGTCACACCCGCCACCACAAAGAGAACGTCGCTTCTTTCAAGGACGGAGTGCAAATCTGTAGGCTCGGCACCTGCCTCGACAATAATCGAGCGCGGAAGCCACGGGTCGTAAACCCGCAGGCGTGTTTGGAAGGGAACCAGCAATCGATGCAGCGCCCGCCCCAGTCCGCCATAGCCCACAAGCCCTACGTCGGCACCGTATAACAGCCGTGCGTCGCCATTCCCTTCACCACCCCACTTTTCACGACCTTGGCGAAAGTCAAGATCGGCATCGACAATGCCCCGCATTAAGTTCAGTGCCAGCGCAATGCCAAGCTCGGCAACAGGTTGCGCGAATACTTCCGTGGTTGTCACAACATGGATCCCACGCTCAAACAGCAGCGGATAGGGCATGTTGTTCATTAGGTTGCCTTCAACGTTGAAAATACAGCGTAGTGAAGTCAGTCGCGACAAAAGCGCTTCGTCGATGGCAGGTTGACCGATGATATAACTTGCCCGAGCCAAGACCTCATCGGGAAGGGCAGGAAGCCTCGTCTCGTCGGTTTCGACGATCTCGTAGCCGGCCTGAAGCCGGCATAATGCTTCTGCAGAAAAGATCAGGTCCAACGTCCGAGGGGCTGGTGCGCAAAGGATAAGCGGGCGCTCTGAATTGTTCATGACGTGACCTCCAACTTAAGAAATTCAGCGTTAAGAGTATTTTTTGTCTGCCCCATCGTCCCCGGTCGCGATCAATTGTGCCTCTTGAATCCGCAAAGCGGCATACGGCACAGCCAAAATCTACATCTTTCTCTGATCCGACAAGCCAGTGGACCGCAGCCCGCAAGGGCCCAGCCTTCTTTGCTCATTCTGACAACTATCTCATCGACACGGATCACGACTTGACCGCGTCAGACGGTGGCATGTTTTCCTTGATATAAATATCGATACGAATTCGTTCCTGCGCCGGATTGTACGGGGCGCTGTCTGCTGTTGCCCGCAATAGTCTTGTGCAGGACCGCACCAGATGTCCACTGTCCTGACTAATGACCGCATCAAAATGCCCTGCCCGCAAGGCCTGTTGGCTTAAGGGTGTCAATTCGTGTCCGATGACGACAATGTCGTCAGCTGCCTTGCGGTCTTTTAGAAACCGAATGAGGCCTTCGTTGCCAGCTGCGCTGGAGTAAATCCCACAAATGTTCGGATGGTTGTCGAATACATCGGGTAGCAAGGAATATATCAGTTCAGGATCGTCGCGGCCTTCAAACGAGGCGACCACCTCCAAATCAGGGAACTCTTCGTCGATAACAAGGTCAAAGCCTTGCCGGCGTTCAAGGTGATCGCGCGCGAACCGCGACCCGGTGATAAATAGAATTTTACCAGAGCGTCGTGCAAACCGTCCCATCAGTTGCGCCGCTGTTCTGCCAGCCGAAACATTGTCGATTCCAACAAAATGATCCCGATCCGAAGACGGCAGGTCGGAGACGAGCGTTACGACCGCGATCCCTTTGTCTCGGACACGCTTTACGGCATCGCGCACCGAAGGAGTTTCGGGACTGAAGACTGCAACGCCGTCCGTTTCTCTTGGGTCGATACGGTCGAGGACTGCAACAAAGTCTTGGGCGTCGAATGGCGCGGCGAGCGCCAAAGAGAGTTCGGTTCGATCGTTCGGCGGTTTTTCTGCCTGTTCGCTAATTTGGGTCCTTAG
>JABDJX010000247.1 GCA_013003245.1 Silicimonas sp.
GCGCCTATTGCGGGGCGGATCTAGTCTCAGGACGCGGGCAAAAAACTGAAACAGCGTGCATTCACTTCGCTCGCGTCCGCGCTACGCACGAATTCCGTCCTGCGCTGCAACAACACTTTATCCCCGCGCGACAAGCAGAAGGTCCAAACACCCGGAACTTCCTTGAATGAGTCCTCCAAACCGTAGCCGAAGGCCCTTGTATCGCCGCCACTTATCGCGATTGGCCAACTCTGAACGGTCCCGGCCTGCGCGCCCATCGGCGGGTGGGCGATATTTGCTGTCAAGGTCTGCCAACGCGCGCCGGAACCTGCAGCGTGATAACGTCGATCACCAGAGTTCCGCTGCTGCCTTGGATAATCGGTCCATGAATTATGTCATGGCCGTCGACAAGCGAGTGTTGCCCGGGCTGATAGACAACACCGTGGGCTATGCAGGTGATCGGAGAATAGACCAGAAACGCCTCTTGCGCCGCGGCGGGCACAGTTCCGATGGCCACAAGTGCCAGCATCCGCGTGCAGCATGACCAAAGGCCGCAAGCAACCCGGTTGTACAGTTCAGCTATCTGACTTTATTCCGTCTGGCCGCGCACAATACGCGCGCGCCAATGTGCTGCTCGGCAATAACGAGAGCCGCGAAATTCCGCTTCATCAGGGCAGGCTGCGATTGACGCCAAAGCAAGTCAACGGAATCGGTGGTTGTGAATTTGGTTGCGCTAACGGCGCGGTGCGGGTCGTCTGGCGGTCGGAATCGCGTAAAAAAATGTCAGTTTTGAAACAAATTCCTGTCCGCTCACGGAGGGCAAAGGGTCGCATCTTGGCTAACCTTATGAAATCATGAGAAAAGTGTCTTAACGCCAGTTCACGAACTCATGTTGCGGGGTTCACCACCCTCTGCTACATCCTCTCTGATTTCCGCGCTTTGGCACAGATCAAAGCGTTCCCACGTCCCCGGACCGCTGCCCAAGGCGGTGCACACCGGGGCCAAGACTTCGAAAGGGTGGACGTGTCTGAACCAGCTTCGATCTCCACAGGCATTGCTGCGCGTTATGCCACTGCCGTATACGAACTTGCCAAAGATGCGGGCGACGTCAAGAGCCTCGAAAACGATATCGGGACGCTGAAAAGCGCGATGGCTGACAGCGCCGATTTCAACGCATTGATCCACTCACCCATTTACAGCCGTGAAGACCAGGCCGCCGCGATCACCAAGATTGCGAACAAGGCCGGACTGAGCACGCTGATGACCAACACGCTGGCCCTGATGGCCGACAAGCGGCGCCTGTTCGTGGTGCCGCAACTGTTGCAGGCGCTGCGCGACATCATCGCCGTGGACAAGGGCGAAGTGACCGCAGACGTCACCTCCGCGAAGGCGCTTACCAAGGCGCAAACGGACGAACTTTCCAAAACGCTCAAGGCCCGCATGGGCAAGGACGTTTCCATCAATGCGACCGTCGATGAAAGCCTCATCGGCGGTTTGATCGTAAAAGTGGGCTCGAAGATGATCGACACGTCGATCCGCTCCAAGCTCGCCTCCCTTCAGAATGCAATGAAAGAGGTCGGATAAATGGGTATCCAAGCAGCAGAAATTTCTGCAATCCTGAAAGACCAGATCAAGAACTTTGGTCAGGAAGCAGAAGTGGCCGAAGTGGGCCGGGTGCTGTCCGTTGGCGACGGTATCGCCCGCGTCTACGGTCTGGACAACGTCCAGGCCGGCGAGATGGTCGAATTCCCCGGCGGCATTCAGGGCATGGCCCTGAACCTCGAAGCCGACAATGTCGGCGTGGTGATCTTTGGTTCCGACCGGGACATCAAGGAAGGTGACACCGTCAAGCGCACCAATTCCATCGTGTCGGTGCCGATCGGTGACGAACTGCTGGGTCGCGTTGTGGACGGTCTGGGCAACCCGATCGACGGCAAGGGCCCGATCAATGCCGCAAAGACCGGCGTGGCCGACGTAAAGGCGCCGGGCATCATCCCGCGCAAATCCGTACACGAGCCCATGGCGACCGTTGTCGCTGAAATGCTCGGCCATGGCGGTGGCAGAGTAAGGGGCGAGGAACTGCACCGGCGCAGGT
>JABDJX010000165.1 GCA_013003245.1 Silicimonas sp.
CAAAACCCACAGGCATAGGGCGATCAAAGACAGGCTCATCCCTTTCAGCTATCTAAGGAATCCGGCAAGAATTTGGCGCAACCTTCAGAAAAGCGATAGCTGATCACCCTTTCGAGCAGGGCACTGAAAGAGGTCTTTGCGCAAAGGAGGCAATTCATAGGCCAGCCCCAAACGCTTTGTAGCGATGGCAAACCGCTGCGCAATCAACTGCGCGAAGTGTCCCTCACCTGTCAGGCGCTTGCCCCATTCCGGGTCATAGTCCTGCCCGCCGTGCAGGTCGCGCACGCGGCCCATGATCCGCGCGGCCCGGTCGGGAAAATGCGTCTCGGCCCAGTCGCGAAAGAGCGGAGCGACCTCGCGTGGCAGCCGCAGCATGATCCAGCTTGCGGCAATCGCTCCAGCTTCGGCACCGCGTTCAAGAATCGCCTCAAGCTCGTGATCGGTCAGCGCCGGCACCACCGGAGAGGCCATGATCCGCACCGGGCATCCCGCGTCGGTCAATACACGGATGGTTTTCAAGCGGCGATCGGGCGGCGGCACCCGTGGCTCCATCTTGCGGGCCACGTGCCGGTCCAGCGTTGTGATTGAGATGCCAACGCGCGCAAGGCCAAGCCGCCCCATCTCGCCTAGGATATCCGCATCGCGCTCGATCAGCGTGCCCTTGGTGACCACACCCACCGGATGACGGTATTCCAGCAGAACCTCCAGAATGCGGCGCATGATTTTGTGCGTCTTCTCAATCGGTTGATAAGGGTCCGTGTTGGTGCCAATCGCAATCACGTCAGGCACATAAGACTTGGCACGTAACTCGCGTTCCAGCACCTCGGGCGCGTCCGGGCGGGCGATCAGCTTGCTTTCAAAATCCAGCCCCGGTGAGAGGCCCAGATAGGCATGCGTCGGGCGCGCAAAACAATAGATGCATCCATGCTCGCACCCGCGATAGGGGTTGATCGAGCGATCGAAGGAGATGTCCGGCGAGGTATTGCGCGTGATGACTTTTCGCGGGCGCTCAATCGCCACCTCGGTGCGCAAAGGCGGCTGATCATCCTCGCCCTCCCATCCATCGTCAAAATCTGCACGCCGGTATGGCTCAAACCGGCCAACGTCATTCGATGTCGCTGCCCGACCGGGCGTTTTTGGAAGGTTGCGTGACTGCATACCCCAATTTGGAACATTACAGGAACATCTGCAACCGGAAACACTGCCTAAAAAGCCACGCGTCGCGCGCGCAGACAAACAGGTCGCAATTTGGCGTTTCAATCTTAACCATTTGCTCCTAAATCGAAAACAACACTTGTTGGCGGAGTAGCCGATGTCTGACGATGCAGAAGACGACCTGATCTTAAGCGAGCTTGACGATGATGAGCTTGTGCAGCAGATGCACGACGATCTTTATGACGGTCTGAAAGACGAGATATTCGAGGCGACCAACATCCTGCTGGAACGTAAGTGGGAACCCTATAACATCCTCACCATCGCCCTTGTGGGTGGTATGAAGATTGTGGGCGAAGACTTTCGCGATGGTATCTTGTTCGTGCCAGAGGTTTTGATGGCTGCCGAGGCGATGAAGACCGGCATGCGCATCCTCAAGCCGCTTCTGGCTGAAACCGGCGCGCCCACTATCGGGCGCATGGTCATCGGCACGGTCAAGGGCGATATTCACGACATTGGTCAGAACCTTGTGACCATGATGATGGAAGGCGCGGGTTTCGAGATCATGAACATCGGGATCAACAACCCGGTTGAAAAATACCTTGAAGCTATCAAAGAGTTTGACGCCGATATCCTTGGCATGTCCGCGCTTTTGACCACGACGATGCCATATATGAAGGTGGTCATCGACACGATGGTCGAAATGGGCATTCGCGATGATTATATCATTCTGGTTGGCGGCGCGCCGTTGAATGAAGAATTTGGCAAGGCCATTGGCGCAGACGCCTATTGCCGCGATGCTGCCGTTGCCGTGGAGACCGCCAAGGAATTCATGGCCCGCAAGCACAACCAGCTGGCCGCAAGCTAACCTGCAAAAAGGAGGTGCCCTTTGCGCGTGCCCTCCCTTCCCAGTGACGACGACCTGACCCTTGACGGGTTGGAAGCAACCGGCGATGGCCGCGTTTTGATCCTTGGTTGTGGTGCCTTGGCGCGTGAAATCCTGGCTGTAGTTCAGGCGAACGGTCTAAGCCATATCGATCTGCACTGTCTGCCTGCCATCCTGCACAACCATCCTGAAAAAATCGTACCTGCGGTGCGCGACGCCGTGGCGAAAGCAAAGGGGTATTCAGACATCTTTCTCGCCTATGCCGATTGCGGCACGGGCGGGGAGTTGGAGAAAACGGCAAAGGAACTGGGGCTGAAGATGATGCCCGGTCCGCACTGCTATGCGTTCTTTGAAGGCACCCAAGGCTTTATAGAGCGCGCGGAAGACGAGTTCACCGCCTTTTATCTGACAGACTTTCTGGTGCGCCAGTTTGATGCCTTTGTCTGGCGTCCGCTTGGTCTTGATCGTCATCCCGAGTTGCGTGACAGCTATTTCGGGAACTATGAGAAACTTGTGTATCAAGCGCAGACTGATGACCCAAACCTGACGCTCAAAGCGGAAGATTGCGCGCGCAGGCTGGGTTTGGCTTTTGAGCGGCGCGCCACGGGCTATGGCGATCTGGCAACGGCTCTTGCTGACCTTAAGAACCTTCCACAAACCTCTGAAAATTAGCCTGATATTAACCAAATCGGAGCTAATCGTGGCGCGTTGATCTTATGGGTTGTGTGTTTGTGTTGCGAGTACTTTCAAGTGTGTTCCTGATCGCCGTAGCACTGCCGTGTTCCGCGTCCACGCTTGCGCCTTGGGGCATTACGGACACACCTGCCAAGCAAACTGAACTAAGGCCGGTTCAGGAGGTTATCGACGCCTACCACCTCAGCTATCGCGATGCTCCCGGCCCGCTACCATTTCCAATCCAGCGGATGGCCCTTCAGCCCCTCACCGTTCTGATGGCAGCGTTCCTGATCAGCAGTGCGTTGCCGCGCCCGCGCACGAGGGGGCACAAGGCAACTCACGCGTTTTTGGCAGCCGTAGCCAGATCACGAATGCGCTGAACCATAGCGCTTAGCCCATTTGAGCGTTGTGCAGAAAGGTGATCGTTCAGACCAAGCCGGGACAACTCGCCGCTTGCATCAACCTGCAAAACCTCAACAACCTTCAGGCCATCGTAAAGCGAGACCAAGATCGCAATCAGCCCGCGCACGATCATCGCATCGCTTTCCCCGCGAAACCGGAACACCGCGC
>JABDJX010000038.1 GCA_013003245.1 Silicimonas sp.
GCCTGCCTGCAGATCGGACATCCGCACATCGTGGCAGGCGACGGCAACTGGTTCGATCAAGGCGGCATGATCCATCCGCATATCGTCTGGCAGCACATGCAGCGTGTGTGCGGGCACGTTCCAAATCTCCTGCATCGCGCCGTCGGTATCGAGACCGAGGAACTTCAGATTATGGCAGATATGCTGATGTCCGGCCTTGCACGCAGGACAATCACCACAATGATCCAGGGGCCGCACAACGACCTTTTGACCCGCAGTAAACCCTTCGCCGTCAGCCTCCACAACACCCGACATTTCGTGACCAACCACACGGTTCAACCCAACACGCGCATCCATATTGCCATGATAGACATGCATATCCGTCCCGCAAATCCCGCAATAGGCGATACGCACGGGCACCTCTCCAACTCCCGGTGCAGGCGCTTCTATCTGCTCAACCGCGAAACTTTTGTCGCCCCGGTAAAAAGCGGCGTTGATCATACTCATCGGTGCATCCCCTCGTGTGCAGCGTTCAATTTATCCCAATCAAAGGTCACGCCGATGCCGGGGTCGTCTGGTGCTATGGCCAAGTGGTTTTCAACCACAAGTGGCCGTTTTGTATATTCGTCAATCGGGAAGGAATGCACCTCGATCCAGCCCGCACGTCTGCGCCCTGAAACAAGGCTTACATGCAACTCCTGCATCCCGTGACTGCAAACGGGAACGCGGTGGTGTTCCGACAGCTCTGCCACCTGCAGCCAGCCAGTGATCCCACCGCAGTTCGACGCATCGGGCTGAATGTAGCTGAGCTTGGCATCGGCAAAAGCATACTCGAACTCGTGGATCGTGTGCAGGTTTTCGCCCATGGCCAGCGGCATGTCGGTCGCGTCGGCAATGCGGCCAAAACCCTTGTAGTCATCCGGAATTGTCGGCTCTTCAAACCATGTAATGTCGTATGGCTTGAATGCCTTTGCAGCTTCAATCGCCTGATCAACGGTCATCGAATAATTCGCATCGACCATGAAGGACACATCCGGTCCGATCAATTCGCGTACGGCTTTGATCCGCGCCACGTCTTCGGCCAGTGTCGGCTGGCCAATTTTGATCTTAACACCATTGAACCCGCGCTCCAGATAGCTGCGGATGCTGTCCAACAGCTTGGGTAGCGGGAAGTTCAGGTCAATTCCGCCCGCATAGGCGCGGCATCGGTCAGCTGCACCGCCTGCCGCCTTCCAGAGTGGCTCACCCCTTAATTTCAGACGCAAATCCCAAAGGGCAATGTCAACCGCCGAGATCGCGAACGATGCGATGCCGCCGCGCGCAACATAGTGCACATGCCATTGCATCGCCTCATAGTGCGCCTCGACATCGCTTGCATCCTGACCCACAAGAAATGGGGCAAGGTCATCACGTATCATCGCGCAGATCGCACTGCCGCCTTTGCCGCCGGTATAAGTATAGCCTGTTCCGGCTGCTCCATCCGCGTCCGTCACTGTCGCCGTGATCAGTTGAAAATGGGTGTGGTCCCCATGCTTGGCGTCAGTCAACACTTCGGCCAATGGCACATCAAAGGCGCGCACCTCAACAGTTGAAATCTTGCTCATGGGTCCCCTGCCTAACTCGTCCCCTGTCCACGCTGGCGCAACCGTGTCTCGCGCAGTGTCTCAACCAGTATCGCGGTCAAAAGCCCAAACATCAAAAGCCCGTTCGCAGCGGCCATCCCCCCAAGCAGACGCCATTCCTGTGGCAATAGAATATCGCCAAACCCAAGCGTCGTGAACGCGACCAGCGCAAAATAGACCGAGGCTTCAAACTCAACAAAAACGTTCAGCGCGTAAAGCGCAATTGCCCAGAGCCAGACCGCCGCGGTCATCATGAAAAGCGTCCAGATCAGCGCCATCGTCAGGACAGCCATCAGCTTTGGACCGTGCGGTGGTTTTGTTGACCAGCCGTGTATTCTGACCAGCGCAAGCTCAAGCACCCACCACGAAAGTGTTGCGATCAGGAATGATGTTAGTGTCAGCGCGCTGCCGATGGTGAGCTGGGTTAACATGCAGCGTACTCTTTCTTGCCTTCCCAAAAGGGTCAACCGCACTAGACAGGTTGCGCTGAAATCCCTATCTCGGCACGTCATGGCCAAGGATAAAGAAAACCCCAACTACAAAGTCGTCGCCGAGAACCGGCGCGCGCGGTACGACTATGCCATCGAGGACGATGTCGAATGCGGCATTCAACTGATGGGGTCCGAGGTCAAATCGCTGCGCACGGGGCAGTCCAACATCGCAGAAAGCTATGCTGCGGTTGAAGATGGCGAGCTTTGGTTGGTGAACAGCTATATCGCGCCTTACGATCAAGCGATGTTCGGCCACGAAGATCGCCGCAAACGCAAGCTGCTTGTGTCGCGCAAGGAGCTGTCGAATCTGTGGAACGCAACGCAACGCAAGGGCATGACGCTGGTGCCCTTGGTGCTTTATTTCAATCACCGTGGGATGGCGAAGATCAAGATCGGGCTGGCCAAGGGTAAAAAGGCGCATGACAAGCGCGAGACCGAGGCAAAGCGGGACTGGAACAGGCAGAAACAGCGGCTCTTGAAAGACCACGGGTAGGCAATAATACGCACTCGGTCAGCCCCTTACTATTCTAAGTTGTCTAACATCTTTCAATGGCTTAGGATTTTGTCGCAAGGCTGCACAACAGGACTTTGGTTAAATGAGCTATGTACCGGGAACGATCAAATGGGGTGACGGCGGGATTGGAACCCCAAGTGGTGGTCCAATCACATGGTCAGCAGATTACTTTGATGCGCTGACAATTGAACCCGGCACAACAGAAGCTGACTTTGATTTGGCTTTGCAGATGGCCTTTGATGAATGGGAAAGTGTCGCCGCTATTGATTTTGAAATGGCCGCACCTGGCGAAGTGGCCGATATAACCGTAGGGTCAAAAGACCTTGGATTTGGTATTGCCGGCATAGCTGAAATTTTCTTTTTCCCAGCAACTATGACGTTCGACACTGTGGATATTTTCTTTGCGACAGACTTCACATGGACGCCCGATGGTCCATCGGGCGACTACTTGGATTTCTACGCAGTTGCCCTGCACGAGATTGGCCACGCGATCGGTATGGAGCATGTGCCTGATCCTGGTGAAATCATGAACGAAGTCATTGTAGCCAGCGAGTTGGGCAATGGAGACATTGCCGGAGCTCAGTACCTGTACGGACGTGACGCTGACGATGCTCCATTGGCGGATGCGGAACAGGTCGAGCCGCCAACCACCGGCACGTCAGGTGGGGACGGCGGCGGCGGAAGCAGCGGCGGCATCATAGCTGTGGTGCTTGGTCTGCTGGCTGTGGTCTTTGGATTCGGGGGTGGGGCCGCCATTCTTGCGGCTGGCAGAGTTGCGCAAGATGACGGTTCTGAAGATGACGGGGAAACCGAGATGCCATTGCTCTCCGATCTGATACCGACCACAGTTCTTGCTGAAGAGCACGTTCTATATGTGGATCAAATGGCCATGGAAGACGAAGTCGAGCCGTTTCTGCTGTAATTAGTCGAAAATTCCGGCGACACGACCCAGCAGCATGAAAGCACGCGCCGTTCGCGTCTCTGCCATCGCAGCAATCTCATGATCGCTTAAGCCATCGGCAAGGTGCGAGAACGTCTTGTCAAAGGCCCGCAAGAAATGATGCGCCGAGTCGCGAAAGACCTGATCTTGGCGCATGCGCGACGAAGACAGAGCCAAGGAGGACCGGTCGCGAATGCCACCCAGACCGGCTATGGCCAAACCACGTTCGCCCGCCGCAAAACGACGCCAAATCTCTGGCCTAGACCGGTCAGGCCTTAGGTCATCCATGTATATACCGTCTTGACTGAGCAATGTCAGAACATCCTGACTTGCCCGGATAAGCCTTGACGCACGAGGGTCAGCAAGTGCCTTGCGCAACGCCGCGAAACCCTCGCGATCCTCGGTTGTTTCGGGAAAATTCAATGCTGAGATAAAATCCTCGATGGAAACGGCGGCAGGCGCGGGCTCTGATGCAAACGCTAAAGCCGCCTGTTCTTGCGGTGGCTCATCAGAAGGCGCCTGAGGTTGCGTACCAAAAGGGCGCGATGCGGGTGCAGATTCTGGCATCGGTGGAATCGCCATGCTCGAAATCGCCGTTTCTGTCTGACGCTGACGCTTGACCAACTCGTCGATCTTCCGCTCGACATTCGGGCCCATCGCTGTTGCCGCCATCTGTGCCTGGCTGACGTAAACCTGCCGCATCGCATCAAGGGAGGCCTGCAAACGCTCGCTTTCTTCGCGCATAACGCGCGCACCTTTCAAGGCGATGGTGCCAACCCACAGAAGTGCAATGGGTAGAACAACGACTAAGAACGCGATGAGAAATCGCAGCGGTCCAAGCGTTGCTCCATCTCCCAGCCCAACGATGACGAGGAAAAGCACACACACGAAGACCCAACCCGCCGAAAGAATCAGCGCCATTTTATCGGTTGAATCAATGCCATCAGACACATGTGTTCGGCTATAGATCCCTAGATCCACCGTTGGTTCTGGTCGGCTATCGGACATAAAGCGCGTCCTTTTAGGAGTATACGATCTTCAATATCTCATAGGCCTTTTCCCCGCCCGGGGTGCGCACCTCGACACTGTCACCTTCATCCTTGCCAATCAGCGCGCGCGCAAGCGGAGACTTTATGTTCAGCTTGAGTGCCTCGATGTCCGCTTCGGGCTCACCAACTATCTGATAGGTCTTCTCTTCGTCGGTATCTTCGTCAACGACAGTGACGACAGCGCCAAATTTGACCGTACCAGACATCTTAGAGGTATCGATCACATCGGCCAGCGACAGAATGCCTTCCAGCTCTTTCACGCGGCCTTCGATAAAGCTCTGCTTCTCACGTGCGGCATGATACTCGGCGTTTTCAGACAAATCACCATGCTCACGCGCCTCGGCAATCGCGCGGATAACAGCCGGGCGTTCAACCGATTTCAGCTGCTTCAATTCATCATTTAGCGCGGTATGCCCCGCGCGTGTTAGCGGTATCTTTTCCATGAAAGCCACGTCGTCCAATAGAGTGTGCGATCTGTTCTAACGCGCTCGGACGGGGGAGAGTCAAGAGACAGAACACCATCGGCGGCGTCTGGCCTGCTTGTGACGTAGGGCTAGCAATTGACGCATGGGGCAAAAGACGTCTAGGAACGCCCGGATTAAGGTTTATTCAGGGAGCGACCCGGTGTCTGAAATTGAACGCGAAAGCATGGAATACGACGTTGTTATCGTCGGCGCAGGGCCTGCGGGCCTGTCAGCTGCGATCCGTCTAAAACAGCTCGACGCCGATCTGAACGTGGTCGTTCTGGAAAAAGGGTCAGAGGTTGGCGCGCATATTCTGTCGGGTGCCGTTCTTGACCCATCGGGTCTGACGCGTTTGATCCCGGACTGGAAAACTAAGGGTGCGCCGGTCACCGTTGAAGTGAAGAAGGACAAGTTCCTCGTTTTGGGCGAAGCCGGCGCCCTGCCCTTGCCGAATTTCCTGATGCCGCCGCTAATGAACAACCACGGTAACTACATTGTCTCGATGGGCAATGTGTGCCGCTGGATGGCTGAACAGGCCGAAGAACTGGGCGTTGAGATATTTCCCGGCATGGCGTGTTCCGAACTGGTCCACGGGGAAAATGGCGAGCTGAAAGGCGTTGTTGCAGGCGTCTTTGGTCTGGAGGCCGATGGGTCTTATGGCGAGAACACCGAACCCGGCATGGAGCTGCTTGGAAAGTATGTGTTCCTGTCCGAAGGTGTGCGCGGATCGCTTTCAAAGCAGGTGATCGAAAAGTACGACCTTGCTGCCGACTCAGATGTGCCAAAGTTTGGTATTGGCATGAAAGAGATCTGGGAAGTGAAACCCGAGAACCACGACGAAGGCTCGGTTTTGCACACCATGGGCTGGCCTTTGGGTTGGAAGCAATCAGGTGGTTCCTTCATGTACCACCTCGATAACAATCAGGTTTACGTCGGCTATATCGTCGACCTGAACTACAAGAACCCGCATCTGTTTCCTTACATGGAATTCCAGCGGTTCAAGCACCACCCGAAGATTGCCAAGGTGCTGGAAGGCGGCAAACGCACAGCCTACGGCGCGCGTGCAGTAACCAAAGGCGGTTTTCAGTCAATCCCGCAATCCGCTTTCCCCGGCGGTGCGCTGCTGGGCTGTTCCGCCGGATTGGTGAACCTGCCGCGGATCAAGGGCAATCATAATGCGATGCATTCGGGTATTGCTGCTGCTGAAGCTGCGCATAAGGCGATTGCAGCTGGGCGGTCTGGCGATACTCTTGAAGACTATGATGCCGAGTTGCGCGAAGGCCCGGTCGGCAAAGACCTGAAGCGCGTGCGCAATGTTGCTCCGCTGAATGCAAAGTACGGTCCTTTGGGCGGGCTGATGCTTGGCGGTTTTGACATGTGGTTTCAGACACTTTTTGGCGGCTTCAGCCTGTTTGGCACCAAGGCGCATGGCAAAACCGACGCGGAAAGCACGGAACCAGCTTCAAAGCATAAGTCAATCGACTACCCCAAGCCAGACGGTGTGTTGTCGTTTGACCGCCTGACCAATGTCAGTTTTTCGTTTACCAATCACGAGGAAGGCCAGCCTGCTCACCTGCATCTGAAAGATCCAGAGATTCCGGTGAAGGTGAACTGGGAGAAATATGCAGGCCCATCCGCGCGCTATTGTCCGGCGGGCGTCTATGAATTTGTGGGTGAGGGTGCGGAACGGAAGTTTCAGATCAATTTCCAAAACTGCGTCCATTGCAAGACCTGCGATATCAAGGACCCAAGCCAGAACATCACATGGGTAACGCCGCAGGGAGGCGACGGCCCGAATTATCCCAATATGTGACCTGCGCCGACTGCGTCGACGCCGCACTGGGGGCTCTGCCTAAAGCGGATGTGCAGCATCTGCGGAACCCACGGCCCAGACCCCTGCCATATTTCTGGACCAATGAAGGGCTAAGTAGCTTCTTGGGCATGTAACACTTGCGTCAGTTTTCCGCGTCATAGTGCCCGCCTGCATTGCCTGAGGCGCACCTGCGCATTAGGCTCTGTTAAAATTTGAAGGAGCCAATGATGCGCATTGCCCATCTGACCCTCGCACTGGCCTTGGTTGCCGGGGTTTCTACGAAACCAGTTCTTGCCGATTCCGGCAGCTATCTTGCGGCACGTTCTGCCATGATTTCAAGTGATTACGCAGAAGCGGCCCAGTATTATGCGCAGGCGCTGACACGGGATCCGAACAATCCGAGCATTCTTGAGAATGCGGTGAACGCCTATATCGGTCTTGGCGATCTGGACCGCGCCGCCTCAATCGCACAGCGGCTGGTGGACATCGGGACCGAAGGCCAGATAACCGGCTTGGTTCTTTACGGGGACAGCGCTTTAAAGGGCGAGTGGGACACGTTGCTGAGCCTTCAAGAGTCTAACCCCGTTGGCCCGCTTTTCGACGGCCTTTCAAAGTCTTGGGCCTTGGTTGGCAAAGGTCAGATGTCCGAGGCGATTGAGGCTTTTGATGATGTGGCAAGCACGCAGGGTGTTGAGGCCTTCGGGCTATACCACAAGGCGTTGGCACTTGCTTCGGTCGGCGACTTTGAAGGCGCGGCAGAAATTTTTTCGGGCGACACTGGCACATCTATCCGGCTTACCCGCCGCGGTGTGGTCGCCTATGCGCAGGTTCTTAGCCAGTTGGAACGCAACGAATCTGGTTCTGAGTTGATCACAGCCAGCTTTGGCGCCACGCTTGACCCTTACCTTGAGACAATCAAAGCCAAGCTCGACACAGGAGAAACAATTCCTTTTGACACCGTGAAAAACGCAAGTGAAGGCGTGGCCGAGGTCTATTATTCTATCGCTACGGCTCTGCGCGGCGAGGCGCAGGATGCCTACACATTGATTTATACACGTATGGCCGCTGCCCTGCGCCCGGATCACGTGGACAGCCTTTTGCTGAGCGCTGAGCTTTTGGAGAACCTGGAGCGATATGACCTTGCCACCGAGGTTTATGACAGCGTTCCACGCGACAATCCGTCCTTCCATGCAGCCGAACTTGGTCGCGCCGAAGCGCTGCGCCGCTCGGGACGCGAAGATGCGGCGATTGAAGTTCTAAAACAGTTGGCGAAGAGCCATAGTGAGTTGCCTTTGGTGCACGTGACACTGGGCGACACGCTGCGCGGTATGGACCGGTTTGAGGAGTCGATCAAACCCTATAACGCAGCTGTCGATCTGATCGAAACACCTGAGGAACAGCATTGGATTATCTTCTTTGCCCGCGCGATTGCGCACGAGCGAAGCGACAACTGGGCGCAGGCGGAGGCTGACTTTCGCAAGGCTTTGGAGTTACGACCCGAACAGCCGCAGGTTTTGAATTATCTCGGGTACTCGTTTCTTGAGATGCAAACCAATTTCGATGAGGCCATCGACATGATCGAGCGCGCCGTCGCGCTGCGACCGGATTCCGGTTACATCATCGACAGCCTTGGATGGGGACTTTACCGCCTTGGCCGTTATGACGAAGCCGTGGGGCACATGGAAAAGGCCGTCGAGCGGCAACCGATCGATCCGATCATCAACGACCATCTGGGTGATGTCTATTGGGCCGTGGGCCGCAATCGCGAGGCCGAGTTCCAATGGCACCGCGCACTGTCTTTCATCACCGACGACACCGATTTAACCGATGTTGACCCAAAGCGCATCCGCCGCAAACTTGAAGTGGGCTTAGACAAGGTGCTGGAAGAGGAAGGTGCTGCGCCCTTGAAGGTGGCGAATGACGACGGCTGAGGTCTGAATGACCCTGCCGATGATTGCGGCAAGCGTCTTTGCCCCGGCAAAGATTAATCTGTGCTTGCACGTGACCGGTCAGCGCGCCGACGGGTACCATTTGCTTGATACGCTTGTTGCTTTTGCAAATGTCGGCGATCACTTGCATATCCAAATCGGCAATACGATTTCGGTTACAACAGAAGGCCCCGAAGCCAACGGCGTGCCCGCCGACATGGACAACCTTGTGTTGCAGGTTGCCAGTTTTTTTAAAGAGATGCCGGGCGCGTCTTTCTTGCTTGATAAACGGTTACCTGTGTCTTCGGGCATAGGCGGAGGCTCAGCAGATGCCGCGGCAGCCTTTCGCGGTTTGATGGCGCACTGGAGCGATGGTGTCGTGGACCCCGTTTTGTACGATGCGGATCGCAGCCCTATGGGTCGTGGATTGCTGGAACTGGGCGCGGATATTCCAATGTGCCTGCAATCAACAACCGTCCGGGCCGAGGGCATTGGCGATGTCCTGACGCCTGTTTCGATCCCGTCCCTTATCGCTGTTCTTGTCAATCCAAGGGTTTCTGTGGCAACACCTTCTGTCTTTTCAGCACTGGAATACAAGGCGAACGAAGCCCTACCCGAGACGCTTCCCAGCTTTCAGGGACCGTACCAACTGATTGATTGGTTGTCAGAGCAGCGCAACGATCTTCAGGAACCAGCGTGTCGCCTATTCCCCGAAATCGCCGAAGCGTTGAAAGTCTTAGATCACACCAAAGGGTGTCTTCTGTCGCGTATGTCCGGATCGGGGGCAACCTGCTTTGGCATTTATGAGACGGCGACACAGGCAAAGAACGCGGAAAAAGCGCTCAGGGATGCGCAGCCAGAGTGGTGGGTGGTTTCGGTGGTTTTGGGCAATCAATCCGAACACGCTTTGCCGCGGATAAAAAGAAGCAATACAGCCGCCTTCAGTTGATCCGCGCCACGACGTAATCAGCCAAATCTGCCATCATGTCGCGCAATTCGTGGTCCGGTAAGACCGTAAGCGCTGCTTTCGCCGTTTCTGACCATGCCAACGCGTCGGCACGCGTTGCGTCCAAAGTGCCGTGCTTGGAGATCAAAGCAAGTGCATAATCAAGATCACCGTCTTCCTGGCGACCCCTCTCAACCGTCCGCACCCAAAAAGCACGCTCGTCGGCGTCTGCCGCCGCAATGGCGCGAATGATCGGCAGGGTCAGTTTTTGCTCGCGAAAATCGTCACCGACGTTTTTGCCAGTCGCTGCAGCACTCCCATCCAGATCAAGCAGATCGTCGGCCATCTGAAAGGCAATCCCAAGCGCGTCGCCATAGGTGCGCAGCGCGGTCACCTGAGTGTTGGGCACCCCCGCAATCACACCACCCACTTCGCACGCTGCGGCAAAAAGGGCCGCTGTCTTGCCGCGCACGACTTGCAGGTAGACTTCCTCGGTTGTCGCAAGGTTGGCTGACGCAGTCAGTTGCAAAACTTCACCCTCTGCAATTGTCGCAGCGGCGTTCGAGAGGATATCAAGCACCCGCAGGGAACCGGTTTCCACCATCAATTGGAATGAACGCGCAAAAAGATAATCGCCCACCAGCACCGATGACTTGTTGTCCCAAAGCAAATTGGCCGTTGGCCGTCCACGTCTTTGAGCACTCTCATCCACCACATCGTCATGCAGCAGGGTTGCGGTGTGAATGAACTCAACCGTTGCGGCCAATCGGTGATGGTTCACGCCCTCGTAACCGCAAAGCTTCGCTGCTGCCAAAGTCAGCATCGGGCGCACGCGTTTTCCACCAGCCTCAACCAGATGCGCCGTCACTTCGGGAATGCGCGGTGCATGCTCGGATGCCATTCGTTCGCGGATCAGCTTGTTAACTGCCGTAAGGTCATCTTTCAGATGGTCCGCCAGCCGTTCATGCGGCTTCACCGATGTCTCGACGTCCAGACCCATCACACGCTCGTCAGCTAGCTCGACAAACCCCGCGGTCTGCCATTATGTCCATCTAATGAGAGAACTTATGCGCACAAACGACCCAACAATGATCGCCTTCGCCGAAGCTCTTCTTAAGGGCGAGGATATAGACTGCTTTCCGATGGACGTCCACATGAGCGTGCTGGAAGGATCAATCGGCGTGCTGCCCCGTCGGATCATGGTTCGCACCCAGGATCATTTCCGCGCCAGCGCCGTGCTGCGCGACAATGATGTGCCGATGGACGGATGACTGACGCGGCCCTGACCCGCGATGCCTTCCTTGGCGGTCGACTGTCCATCTTGCAGCCAGAATCGGGCTACCGGGCTGGAATAGACCCTGTATTGCTGGCTGCGTCAGTGGCAGCCAAGCCCGGTCAGTCGGTCTTGGAATTGGGTTGCGGCGTAGGTGTCGCGATCCTCTGTCTGGCCGCGCGTGTTGCTGGACTGACCCTCACCGGGGTTGAGCTACAGCCGGACTATGCAGATCTGGCGCAGCGCAATGCGCGTGAAAATGACGTGTCGCTTGACGTCGCCGTCGCCGATCTTGCAGACCTTCCATCCGATCTGCGCCAATGCCGGTTCGACCACGTAATCGCCAATCCACCATAC
>JABDJX010000062.1 GCA_013003245.1 Silicimonas sp.
TTTAAAGTCTCGTCCAAAGTAATTTCTGCTGTACCGGACGCCTTGCGCACAAGGTTTTCCTGCTGGACGTGGGACGCGAAATGCTTGGCCATCAGGGGAAAGGCCGTTTTCCACTCATCCTCCACCTTGCCACCCAGTATCGACGTCATCGACCCCTGGCTATCAAGGTCGATCACCAGCACTTTGTACCCGTCCAAGGCAGCGCTCATCGCCAGATGTGCACAGGTGGATGTCTTGCCAACACCGCCTTTGAAGTTTGCGACTGCCAAAACCTTTGCGGGCAAACCCTCTGGCCGATAGGGGCGGTATTCGCGGTCTGCAGCGCCCTCGGTTGCGAAGTGATCGCGCAGGGTCAGAACCTCTTCCAAGGTGAACCACTTTGACGCTCCTTCGCCGATCCCCTGAGGCAGATCGGGGTGCTGTTTGAGAACGCGCCGGAAATGCGCCGCAGCAACCGGGATCAGGTAGCGGCACACCTCCCATGTTGAAAACTTTCTAAGCCGCTTTTGCCCATCCGGCGCATACCCACGCTTTGCCAGGTCATCCCGTCCACGCGCCGCAAACGTGGCGGCCTTAGCAAAGCGCGTTGTCGTGACCGGATCAGCAAGTTTGCTTGCCGCCGCCTGCGGATTGATGTTGAAGTACGGGGGCAGGGGGGTGTCTTTGGGTGCCATATGTTGCCTCAGATGTGTTTATTATTCACGCATGTTTTGGAAAACATCGCACATCCTGCATGAGATGTGAATTGAGGATAGGTTTCGTCACGAAACTAAAAGGAACGACATCACAAAACGTATAGATTCTTTTAGTACTTTAAGATCTTTGCAAGTTATTAAAATAATATGATCAATGAGTTACCTAGGTTAGGGGTCCTGAATACAGGATAAAAGGCATGCGTTCACAGGGCAAAAGGTGCCCGCCTGCAGGATCAACTGTGCCGATTCGCGGGAAAAAGCGGACCCAGCTACGGTGAGACTCTGTTTTTACAATATTAGAGACGATTGGCTTGTCACGTTGATATTCTCATCCTGTATCCTGGTACCCTTTGCCTTTCAGCAACGCCTTTTTATTGGCACCCAAGGCATTCTTTACGTTGGGTACCAATTCTGCAAGACTTAAGAAAAAATGAGCAGGCAGATGGACGCGATTCCCAAAGAACAGCTTTCAGGCGCATTGCGCCGCGAGAGCGTAAAAAAGAACGTGGCGGCGATCCATGTATCGGGCAAGCTGACTTTGTTGCAGCGCAAGCTTTCAAACGTGTTGCTTCTTAATGCATATGACACGCTGACCACGCGCTCGACGCATCGTATCGACGCCAAGACGCTGGCCTTGATGATCGGATACAACTCGAACGACATCGACACACTGAAATCGTCGTTGCGCGGGCTTGCCGAGACCGTGGCCGAATGGGACATGCTGGACGCCAAGGGGCGGCAGGAGTGGGGCGTTTCTTCGCTTTTGTCCTATGCCAAACTGAAGGGCGGCGTTTGCGAGTATGCCTATTCGCAAGCGCTTGCTGAGAAGCTGCATGACCCCAAGGTGTTTGCGCTGATCAACCTGAACATTCAGCGCCAGTTCAGCGGTGGGCATGCCTTGGCGCTTTATGAGAACTGTTTTCGCTTTGTGCGCACCGGCAGCACGGGGTGGTGGCCTCTGGAAATTTTCCGCCGCCTGATGGGGGTGGACGGGTCGGAATACTATGAAAGCTTCAAGCATCTGAACGCGAAAATCATCAAGCCTGCGGTGGCCGAGGTGAACAAGGTCAGCGATATCATGGTGGAACCGCAGGTGCGCAAACAGGGCAGGGCGGTCAGTGACATACGGTTTGTGATCACACGCAATCCGCAGCTGGCGATGCTTGATCTGGATGATGGCGAGGGCCTGAGAAAAGGCACTGTTTATGGGAAATTGCGCGATATCGGTGTCAGCGACCGGCTGGCGCGGCAATGGATCGCGCAATACGGCGAGGAGTATGTCGCCGAGAAACTGGGCTATGTGACTGGGCGCGGCGACGTGAAAAGCCCGGTGAAATATCTGACGGTGGCGATCGAGCGCGACTATGAGGTGCCGCAAGAGGCCGTAGTGAGCGGTGATGTGCAGGAAAAGGCAACGCGGTTGCGCAAGGTTTTTGAGGTAATCCAGGCGCGCACGCCGACGCAGCGCGATGCCGACAAGCGGTTGTTTCTGAGCCGGTTGCAGGACCCGGTGAGGCGCGATGATTTCGAGCGTCATGGCTGGACATCGCCATTGAACGCGGAGGCGATCCACGCCTTTGTGGAAGAGCTGGAGCCGGGTGCTTTGGACGAGGATCCGGGCTAGGGCCTTTTGGGTCCGCGTTTGATTTTACTCAAATTTTAAACTGGTGGCTGCGGCATTGGTGATCTTGTCACTGAGCGCCGGGCGTTTTGCGGTCAGTGTCACGCAAAATCCAAGCCATGGAGAGAGACATGACGCAGTATCCGGTGAATATGCAGGCCCGCCCAGAGGTTAAGGCCTTTTTCGATCCGCAAACGAATACAATCAGTTACGTGGTCAAGGATCCGAATTCGACATCCTGTGCGGTGGTCGATTCGGTGATGGATATCGACTATGCGGCTGGTCGGATCACCTATGAGCACGCCGATGAGATCATCGCCTTTATCGAAAAGCAGGGGCTGACGCTTGAGTGGCTGATTGAGACGCACGTGCATGCCGATCACCTGTCGGCGGCGCCTTACATTCAGTCGAAACTGGGGGGTCAGATCGGAATTGGTGATCAGATCACGGTGGTGCAGGACACGTTTGGCAAGGTCTTTAACGAAGGGACCGAGTTTCAGCGCGACGGGTCGCAGTTTGATCGGTTGCTGGCCGAGGGTGACACTTACAAGATTGGCGGACTGGACGCTTTCGTGATGCACACGCCGGGTCATACGCCTGCGTGCATGGTGCATGTGATTGGCGATGCGGCCTTTGTGGGCGATACGCTTTTCATGCCGGACGGCGGGTCGGCGCGCGCTGATTTTCCCGGCGGGGATGCGGGCGAACTTTACGACTCGATCCAGAAGGTTTTGGCGTTGCCCGATGAGATGCGGCTGTTCATGTGCCACGATTATGGGCCCGGTGGGCGCGCGATTGCGTGGGAAACCACGGTGGCCGAGCAGAAGGCTGAGAACATCCATGTGGGGCAGGGCAAGTCGCGCGAGGAGTTCATCACGTTCCGCGAAGCACGCGATGCGACGCTGGATGTGCCCAAGCTGATCCTGCCGTCCTTGCAGGTGAACATGCGGGCAGGCGAAGTGCCAAAAACCGAAGACGGCAAGCCGATGCTAAAGGTGCCAGTCAACGCGATTTAGTCTCTAACAAGGAGTATTCCTATGGATATCCGACAAATCTCGGACCTGCTTTCCGTGTCGCCGCAGATTACTGAGGCCGATTTGAGCGCTTTGCGTGATGCGGGTTTTCGGTCGATCATCTGCAACCGCCCGGACGGGGAGGAGGCCGATCAGCCGACGTTTCAGAAGATTGCCACGGCGGCGAAAAAGCTGGGAATCGAGGCGCGCCATATCCCCGTTGCAGGCGGAATGGTCAGCGATGCAGATGCTGCCGCTTTCCGGGCGGCGTTGGACGAAATGCCCAAGCCTATTCTGGCCTATTGCCGCTCGGGAACACGCTCTGCCACGCTTTGGGCGCTGGCCAGAGCGGATGAATTGCCCTTGGCCGCCATTCTAGGTGCAACGCAAAGGGCGGGGTACGACATGTCCTGTCTCGTGCCCCGGATTAGCGATCGTCTTGCCTCGCCCGAGAAGATCTCGGTGAAGTAAGCGATGCGTGGTTCCGGCAAGAAAACCGGCTTTGATCTGGCGCGCTATGTGCCGGTTCTGGACTGGGGGCGGCGGTATACATGGTCGGCTGCCGGAAACGATCTGGTGGCCGCGGTGATCGTGACGATCATGTTGATCCCGCAATCGCTGGCCTATGCTTTGCTGGCAGGCTTGCCGCCCGAGGCGGGGCTTTACGCCTCGATCGTGCCGATCATCCTTTACAGCCTCTTTGGCACCAGCCGCGCGCTTGCCGTGGGGCCGGTGGCCGTGGTTTCGCTGATGACGGCGGCGGCGATTGGCACGGTGACCCAGACCATGGAGGTGGGCTATGCCGCCGCAGCACTGACGCTGGCGGGGCTGTCGGGCGCTATCTTGTTGGCAATGGGCCTTTTGCGATTGGGATTTGTGGCGAATTTTCTGTCGCACCCGGTGATTTCGGGGTTCATCACCGCATCGGGGCTTTTGATTGCGGCCAGCCAGTTGCGGCATGTTCTGGGGATATCTGCCGAAGGGCACACGCTGGTTGAGCTTGTGATGAGCCTTGGCGCGCATCTGGGAGAGACCAATTTGGCGACGCTTTTGATCGGGGCAGGGGCGATTGTGTTTCTGTTCTGGGTCAGGCTTGGACTGCGCCCCGTGCTTGAGCGGATCGGCGTGCCGCCCCGTCTGGCGAGTTTCATGGTCAAGGCTGGCCCGGTACTGGTTGTTGCCGTCACAACGGCGCTTGTCTGGCGGCAGGGGTTGGATGCCGTGGGCGTGGATATCGTGGGCGCGGTGCCGCAGAGCCTGCCGCCGCTGACGTTTCCGGATCTGTCATTGGACGTGGTGGCCGCCCTTTTTGTGCCGGCGCTTTTGATCTCGGTCATCGGGTTTGTCGAGTCGATCTCGGTCGCGCAGACGTTGGGGGCCAAAAAGCGCCAAAAGATCGACCCGGATCAGGAGTTGATCGGGCTGGGCGCGGCCAATGTCGGGGCCTCTCTGACCGGCGGGTTTCCGGTGACGGGCGGATTCTCTCGTTCGGTCGTCAACTTTGATGCAGGGGCCGAGACACCGGCGGCAGGCGCGTTTACCGCTGTCGGGCTGGCGATTGCGGCGCTGTTTTTAACGCCGTTGATCTACTTTTTGCCTAAGGCGACGCTGGCGGCGACGATCATCGTGGCGGTTCTGTCGCTGGTGGACGTCAAGACGCTGAGGCACAGTTGGGCCTATTCCAAACGCGACTTTGGCGCGGTGGCGGTGACGATTGTGCTGACGCTTTTGCTGGGGGTCGAGATTGGCGTGATGGCCGGGGCTTTGCTGTCGATCCTTTTGTTTTTGTACGACACGTCGCGCCCGCATGTGGCCGAGGTGGGGCTGGTGCCGGGAACCGAGCATTTCCGCAATATCCTGCGCCATAGCGTGGTGACGGATCCGCGGGTTCTGACCTTGCGGATTGATCAAAGCCTCTATTTCGCGAACGCGCGGTTTTTAGAGGATTACATCACTGATCGGGTGATCGACGACGAGGCGTTGCGCCACGTGATCCTGATGTGTTCGGCGGTGAATGCGATTGATTTGAGTGCGTTGGACACCTTGGATCGGATCAACGCGCGGCTGAGCGAGTTGGGGATTACGCTGTCGCTTTCCGAGGTGAAGGGCCCGGTGATGGACCGGTTGCAGCGCGGTAAATTCCTGGATCGATTGACGGGTGAGGTTTACCTGTCGCAGTTCGTTGCGTTCAGCGCGCTGCGGGCCTTGAGCGAAGAGGGCGGCCCGGAGATTACCGAAGACACGCCCCGGTTGAAGCTTGTGTAACGGACTGACGTGGATCAAGGGCCGGCGTGCGGGGATTGTCATGCTTGCGAGGAACTCTGAACTTTAAAGGACTGCAAGCGATGTGCTGGAGCGCGGAAGCATCGGTGGCCATGGTGGCGGTGGGTGGCCTTGCCACAGCCGTTGCACGCCACCAGAAGCAGCCTGTGGCGATCTGGGGCACGCTTGGGTACTTTACCGCGATGGAGGCCCTTCAGGTGGGCGGCTACGCCGTGCTGGACCAGTGCGGAACGCCTGCCAACCGGGCTGTGTCCGTGCTGTCGTACCTGCACATCGCGTTTCAGCCGATCTTTATCAACCTGTTTGCGATGGAGCTGGTGCCCGAGCCGGTCAAACAGCGGGTGCGGGGATGGGTTCTGGCGATCTGTGCGGCATCGGCGGCGATCATGCTTTTGCAACTGGTGCCTTTGCCGTCGTTTGGGGCCTGCGTGCCCGGCACGCCGCTTTGCGCAGAGGCGTTGTGTACCGTCTCGGGTGCGTGGCATATCGCGTGGGATATTCCCTATAACGGCTTGATGGTGCCGATTGAGCAGGCGTTTGGCCTGTCGTCGGGGTTTCCTTCTTATATGGTGGCGGTGTTTATCCTGCCGCTGGTCTATGGCGCGTGGCGGTTTGTTGTGATGCATGCCTTTGCGGGGCCAATCCTTGCGCAAACCCTGACCAGCAATCCCAACGAGATGCCAGCGGTCTGGTGCCTGTTTTCGATTGCGATCCTGTGCGTTGCCCTTAGCCCGCTGGTGCGCCGCGCGGTCAGTGCACGCACCTGGTGGGGCGTCGCGGTTTGAGCGCGCCGTTATTTGCTGAAAAGCACCGGCAGCCTGGCGTCGCGCAGCAGTTCATGCGTGGCGGCTCCGATGACAAAGTCATAGGCGCGCGAGTGCCCGAATGCGCCGGTGACGATCAGATCAGCGCCTTTTTCAAACGCGACCTGGTTGAGAACACCGGCAACCCCCGTGCTGTCGGCGTCGCGGTTCTCAAGTGTCACGTTCAGGCCGTGTCGCGACAGCGTTTCGGAAATATCCACACCGTCGGGGTCGTGCAGGGCATCTTTGTTGACGCTGCCAACGCGCAACACGGTCAGACCGGCACCGTCTTGCGCGACCAAGAGCATATCGTGCGCGGCGCGCGTGGCTTCGCGGGTATCGCTCCACCCAAGAAGGATGTTTTGGCCCACCTCCGGCCCATCGTACCCGTTTGGCACGATAATGACCGGGCGGCCGCTTTCGCGGATCACCTGAGCCTGCGCGTGGCGCTGATCGGTATGGTCGGCGACTTTGTCCTCGCGGGACATGATCACCAGATCGGCGGCGCGTGCACTTTCGACCATGCGCGCGTTGGCTGAAATGCCTTCGGCGCGCACAAGGCGAAATTCACTTTGGAAATCCTCGTTCTGGGTGTGCTTGGTGAAAACAGCTTTCACCTTGTCCGCCTCTTCCTTTTGCGCATCGTTGAAAGACGCGTAGACGGGGTCGGGAATATGCATCGCGATGCCGGGATAAACCAGCAGCGCTTCGATCGTGTGCAGGCCAACAAGATGCGCATTATGTCTGCGGGCCAGCGGCACTGCCAGCTTTAAAAGCGTTTCGGCATGGTCTGGCGTTGTCAGGCAAACGAGAAGGGTGTTGAGGTGCATCTGGTTGGTCCTTTTCTGTCAGGTGGGACGGGCGTTTGCACGCCCAACCCCAGGTCGTATTCAGGCTTTGGTGATGTCGATCTTTTGCACATCGGCCTTGGCGTTTGCTGGCTTTGCGA
>JABDJX010000075.1 GCA_013003245.1 Silicimonas sp.
TTATGGGCCGCATCGCTCAGATGATAGCGAGGCGAAATAAAATCCTCTGCCCGTGTGATCCACCCACCCTTGCCGCCATCACGACGCCGCGCATACTTGCGGCTGGCAGGCCGCCGATCAGCCAAAGCATAGTAATAATTCCGCCGCGCAATTCCGTAGGCATCGGCAATATGATCCGGCGCGGCCAAAGCCGCCTGTCGTGCTGCATCCCGAGTTTTTGGCCCGATCTGGCCATCGGCACGCGCCGGAAACCCCATTTTCGTGGTTAAACGCTGTAAGATTTTCACCGCGTGCGTGCCGGCATTGACCTGCATGTCAAAGACGGTTGCCTGCAACACTTTGGGCAAATGCGAAATGCGCGGATGGTGAAAATAATGGTCGATGAAAATCTTTTGCGCCTGCGCGCGCGTCAGCTTGCGCACATCCGCCGTGGTCACCTTGCCGTCGCCGGTCAGATCAAGGCCAAGCCGGCGCATGGTGTGAATGGTCACACCATAATTTGTGGCCCCACCCGGATCATCAGGGTCGTTCACATAGCCGCCTTCGCGGGCAATGATCTCGCTGGCAATAGATTGAACGCTTTGCACGAATTGGACCCTCACTTTGCACGACCGAAAGTCTTGCAAGTGGGTTAACGGGTCCGAAACTAGCCGTTCGGGTCTTGATAGACCCCCTGTTCCTTCAGTGCGTCGATCACCTCGGCGGGCATGTAGGTCTCATCATGTTTGGCAAGCAATTCAGACGCTTGAAAGACGCCACCAACGTAATAGCCCTTCACGATCGTTCCCTGACCTTCGCCAAAAAGGTCCGGGGCCGGATCGCCACCGACGTAAGTAACCGGCACCTCGGCATTGCCATCGGTGACGACAAAACTGAATTGAACACCCGTCGTCTCGGTCATCGAGCCTTCCTGCACCAAGCCGCCCAACTGGAAATATTCCGTCTCGGCAGGGGGGGCGGCCAACACCTCGGTGGGCGAGCGAAAGAACTGGAACGCATCTTTCGGCAAAAACCACAGGATCGCCAGAACCCCGGCGATGCACACGCCCGCCAGTGCCAGAATTTGCACCCTTCGTTGTTTTTTCAAACCCTTCATCGCGCCCTCATGGGAAAACCGGTGCTGCCAAAAGCCCCGCTGTTTCGTCCAAACCCAGCATCAGATTGGCATTCTGAATGGCCTGCCCTGACGAGCCTTTCGTCAGGTTATCCAACGTCGCCACAATCGTTGCCCGGCCCGATATTCTGTCGCCGACAACCCCGATATGGCAATAGTTCGAGGCGCGCACATCCTTCATCTGCGGCACTTCGCCCATCGGCAATACATGGATGAAAACCTCATCGGCATAGGCCGCCTCCAGAGCGCCGTGCACGGCCTCGGCTTCACCCTTAACATAAGACGTCAGCACGATCCCCCGCGTTGCTGGCAACAAATGCGGCGAGAACATCACCCGCACTTCGCGCCCTGCGGCCTTGGACAGCTCCTGGTCAAACTCGCCCAGATGCCGGTGTGTCCCGCCCAACGAGTAAGGCTTGGCGCTGTCATAAAGCTCTGACAGCAACAGTTGCTCCTTGGATGACCGCCCCGCACCCGAGGTCGCGGCTTTCAGATCCATAATGATATCGTCCAGATCAACAACGCCCGCCTTAACCAAAGGCAAAAGTGAGAATAGCCCGGTCGCCGCATTGCACCCGGTGCCTGCCACGAAACGCGCGTCTTTGATCTCATCGCGGTAAAACTCGGTCAGCCCGTAAACCGCCTGCGACTGCATCTCCAAGGCAGCATGCGGCTTGCCATACCATTTCTGGTAGGCCCCCGGATCGCGCAGCCGAAAGTCCGCAGAGAGGTCCACAATCTTAACTTGATCCGGCAATCCGGGGATGACAGCCTGCGATGTCGCATGCGGCAAGGCGCAAAACACCATGTCGATGCCCGCAAAATCAATATCCTCGATCCGCGCCAAATCCGGCAAGCCCATGTGACGCAAATGCGGATAGACCGAGGCCATCGACTGCCCCGCCTTGCGATCCCCGGACAAGGCCGCAATTTCAAACGACGGATGCGTGGCGATCAGCCGGACAAGTTCGGCGCCGGTGTATCCGCTTGCGCCCAGAATGGCGATTTTATGGGTCATCTTGGCCCACTCCTTTGATGTCTCTCGATGTATGACGTTGATCGGGCCGCTGCAACTTCAGGCGGCGTGAAAATCGATCCGTCGTCGGAGAAACCGCGTCGCCTGATCGCTGACACGCGCGGGATCGCCCGTGGTCAAAAACATCGAAACCGTGCCCGACCCTTTCATTTCAGGGCGGCGTTCAAGATAGTTGGCCAACGATGCGGCCACCAGATCGGGTTGCGAAAAGACGGTCACGCCGTCCCCAAGGGCCACGCGAAAGTACTCCTCGACAATAGGATAGTGCGTGCAGCCCAAAACCGCCGCGTCCGGCTCAGGCATCTTGCGCTTAAGAGCCTCGACATGACTTTTGACCAGTGCTTCGGCCAAGATCATGTCGCCCTCTTCAATCGCATCCACCACACCTGCGCAGGCCTGCGCCTCCACATCGACGCCGACCGCACGAAACGCCAGCTCGCGCTGGAACGCCCGGCTGCGCACCGTCGCAGGCGTTGCAAAAAGCGCCACATGCTTGACGCTCACTTCCCGAGGGGGCGAGTTGTCGCCCCAGTCCCGCTGCGTCAGCGCCTCGATCAAGGGCACGAACACTCCCAAGACGCGCTTGTCTGTCGGCACCCACGATTCCTGCATCCGCCGCAGCGCCGCAGCACTGGCCGTGTTGCACGCAAGAATGACAAGATCGCACCCCGCCTCGAAAAGCCGTGAGACACCCTTGGTCGTCAGGTCGTAAATATCGTCGGCATCACGAGTGCCATATGGCGTGTGTGCATTATCGCCCAGATAGACAACCGGCACATCAGGCAACCGCTCGGTCACCGCCTGCAAAACGGTCAGCCCGCCCAGTCCGCTGTCAAATATGCCTACCGCCATAACGCACGCCTCATCTTTGCGCCGTGCAATAGGCACAATGGGCAGCAAAGTCCATGAATTTAAGCCGCTTCAGGCGTCTCTATCGGACCCTTGCGAAAGGCAGCCAGCAATTCTTCGCGGCGCGCCTCTGCCGCGTTCGCGTTGGCCTCTTTGACCGGCCCAAAGCCACGGATTTGCAAAGGTAGTTCGGCCAGCGCGATTGCCGCTTCAAAATTCTGTTCCGGCGCTTTGAGAATTTCGGCCATATCGCGGCGATACTGCTTGATCAACCGGCGCTCCATGCGACGTTCCGCCGAGTATCCAAACGGATCGAATGGCGTGCCACGCAGCCGCCTGAGCTTCGCCAAAGCCGGAAAAAACCGTGCCATACCAGCACCATACTGCCGTTTCATTGGCCGCCCGTCCGCCCCGGTCTTTGCCAAAAGCGGCGGAGCAAGATGGTACTTCATGTCAAAACCATCCTCAAAAAGCGCATCTGCCTTCGCCCGCGTCTGCATCAAAAGCCGTGCAACCTCGTATTCATCCTTATAGGCCAGCACTTTGTGGTAGCCTTGGGCAATCGCCTCTTTCAGCTGCGGATCCTTGGCTCGGTCTACCAATTTGAGGTACTTTTTCACCAAAGACGGCCCCTGATACGCCGTCAAATGTGCAACCCGGAAGGCAATCTTTTCGTCCAGCGTTTTCGGCAAATCCACCACTTCCGAGGCCGTCAGAGTCGCCACCTCATTCGAATTCAACGCAGCCCACCGGCCCACTTCAAACGCGTGCTGGTTTTCAGCGACCTTAGCCCCGTTAAGCGCAATCGCCTGCATCAACGCGTCATGCGTCAAAGGTATCTGGCCCAATTGCCACGCCGCACCAAGCAGCATCATGTTGGAATAAATCGCGTCTCCCATCACTTTTTCTGCCAAAGCCGAGGCATCGAACTGCGCCAGCCGCCCGTGCATGCGCCGCTTCAGCGCCAATTGCAGATCGTCGCCGGGGATACGGAACTCGGTGTTTCGCGTGAACTCTCCGGTGATGATTTCATGCGTGTTCACAACTGCTTGCGTGCTGTCCTGCAACAAATCAATGGTCTTGCGCCCTGCTGAAACCAACAGGTCACCTCCGATCAGCGTGTCGCACTCTCCCAACGCCACGCGGATCGCGCTGATGTCGTCTGGTGTGTTCCCAATGCGGCAATGAATGTGAACCGCACCGCCCTTTTGCGCAAGGCCTGCCATCTCCATCATGCCCACGCCCTTGCCATCAAGGTGCGCCGCCATCGCCATCACCGCACCAATCGTCACCACGCCGGTGCCGCCCACGCCGGTGATCACCACACTGTGGGTCCCGTCGATGCCGGGCAAAACCGGATCCGGCAGGCCGGAAGTGTTCAACGCCATGCCCGTGCCCTTGCGCAGAGCACCGCCCTCGACCGTCACGAACGACGGGCAAAATCCCTTGAGGCAAGAGTAATCCTTGTTGCACGACGACTGATCAATCGCGCGCTTTCGGCCCAACTCGGTTTCAACCGGCACAATCGACACGCAGTTCGACTGCACCCCGCAATCGCCACAGCCCTCGCAAATTTCGGTATTGATGAACACGCGTCGGTCAGGGTCAGGAAACTCCCCACGCTTGCGCCGTCGCCGTTTTTCGGCAGCACAGGTCTGGATGAAAAGGATCGCGCTGACGCCCTCAACGGTGGTCATCCGGTTTTGCACATCAGGCAATTCGTTGCGCTTGTGCCAGCTCACCTCGGCCGGAAAATCGCTGCGCCGCGGCTCTTCTTTTTCATCAAAGACAACCGCCAGCTCTTTGACCCCGGCTGCGATCAACTCGCGCGCAATCTGTTCAGGCGACAAGGCGCCATCGTTGCCCTGCCCGCCGGTCATCGCCACCGCATCGTTGTAGAGAATTTTGTAAGTGATGTTCACGTCCGCCGCCAAAGCCGCACGTACCGCCATCAGGCCCGAGTGGTTATAGGTGCCGTCGCCCATGTTCTGAAACACGTGGTGCCGCGTCGAAAACGGCGCTTCCCCGATCCAGTTCGCGCCTTCTGCGCCCATGTGGGTGTACCCAGACGTCTCACGATCCATCCACAAGGCCATGATATGACAGCCAATTCCAGCATAGGCACGGCTCCCCTCTGGCAGCTTGGTCGAGGTATTGTGCGGACAGCCCGAACAAAAGTAAGGCAACCGTGTCGCAACGTCAGAGCCATTGTCGGACGCGCGCGCCTGCCGCACCTTTTCCACGCCCGCACGAATGCGGTCCGTGCCGCGGCCTTCCTCGATCAGAATTTCGCCCAGTTTTTCGGCCACCATCACCGGATCAAGCGCAAAGTGCGTCGGAAAAAGAACCTCGCGCGCAAGTCCACCAGCACCGCCCTTGTGCCAGCCGTAAACGCGCCTTCCGTGCCGGTCATCAAAGATCGCTTCCTTGATCTGTATCTCGATCAGCTTGCGCTTTTCCTCGACCACCACGATCAATTCCAGCCCGTCGGCCCAGTCGTGAAACGACCGCATATCCATCGGGAACGTCTGCCCGATCTTATAGGTCGTGATGCCCAGCCGCTCGGCCTCTGCATCGTCAATGCCCAGCAAACCAAGCGCATGCACCAGATCAAGCCAGTTCTTGCCCGCCGCAACAAACCCGATCCTAGCGCCCGCCTTGCCCAGGACACGGCGATCCATCTTGTTGGCGCGCGCAAACGCCTCTGCCGCATAGCGCTTTTGCGTGATCAACCGCTCTTCCTGCGGGATCCAGTGATCGCCAAGCCGGATGTTCAAGCCACCCTCGGGCATCTTGAAGTCATTGGGCATCACAAACGACATCCTGCGAGGCCGCCCATCAACGGCCGAGGTCACTTCGACCGTATCTTTCATCAGTTTCAATCCGGCCCAAACCCCGGCAAAGCGGCTCAATGCATATCCATAGTGCCCGAAATCAAGAATTTCCTGCACACCAGCAGGCGACAGAATGGGAATATACGCATCCATCACCGCCCAATCTGACTGGTGGCACGTGGTCGAGCTTTCGCCGGTGTGATCGTCACCCATCGCCATAAGCACACCACCATGCGCCGAGGTGCCCGCCATGTTCGCATGCCGCAAAGCATCACCAGAGCGGTCCACACCCGGCCCCTTGCCGTACCAAAGCGCAAAGACCCCGTCGAATTTGCCCTCACCGCGCAATTCAGCCTGCTGCGTGCCCCAAACGGCTGTGGCCGCAAGGTCTTCGTTCAGCCCCGGCTGAAACATCACATTGGCTGCCGTCAAATCATCCTGTGCCCGCTCCATCTGCAAATCCACAGAACCAAGCGGAGATCCGCGATACCCGGTCACATACCCGCCGGTGTTCAGCCCAGCCTCTCGGTCACGCGCCGCCTGCGCCAACATCAACCGCACCAAAGCTTGCGTGCCGTTCAACAACACCTGAGCTTTTTTCAGGTCGTACTTGTCGTGCAGCGATACGTCGTTCTGGATCATGTGGTCTCCAATCACGGCCTCCCCTTAACTATAGGTCAATTTTGCTGACCTACAAAATCAAAGATGCGTCACAAGGGTGTTTGCATTCCGTGCAACCCTCCGGGTAAGCCTTGGGATAGTGTTAACGCAAACAGTGACCGGATGTATCGCGATGGACTGGGACAAACTTAGAATATTTCACGCCGTCGCCGATGCAGGTAGTTTGACCCATGCAGGCGACGTGCTTCACCTGAGCCAATCAGCGGTCTCTCGCCAGATCCGAGCACTGGAAGAGAGCCTGAACACAACGCTCTTTCACCGTCACGCACGTGGACTGATTCTCACCGAACAGGGCGAATTGCTGTTCGATGCGACCTCGTCGATGACCCGCAGGCTAGACACCGCCGAGGCGCGCATTCGCGACAGCGAAGAAGAGGTCTTTGGCGAATTGCGGGTGACCACCACAACAGGCTTTGGCTCTTTGTGGCTCGCTCCCCGTCTTCCGCAGCTTTACAAGAAGTTCCCGGCGCTCAAGATCGACCTGAACCTTGAGGAACGCGTGCTCGATCTGCCAATGCGCGAAGCAGATGTCGCCATTCGGATGAAAGAACCCAGCCAGGCAGACCTGATCCGGCGCAAACTGATGACCGTCAACATGCGCCTTTACGCAACGCCCGAGTATCTGGCCGAGAACGGCACGCCAGAATCGATCGAGGACCTTGCCGATCACAGATT
>JABDJX010000078.1 GCA_013003245.1 Silicimonas sp.
ACCCCGGTGACGGTCCCCCCAGTGCCGTAACCAGTGACCCAATAATCCAGACGCTCGCCAGAAAAATCGCCCAGAATTTCGCGCGCCGTCGTGTTTTCGTGTATATCGGCGTTGGCAGGCGTTTCAAACTGGCTGGCCAGAAACCATCCGTTTGCCTCGGCCAGTTCCTTGGCCTTCTGGTACATCCCAAAGCCTTTTTCCGCCCGCGGTGTCAGCACAACTTTCGCGCCCAGAAACCGCATCAAACGCCGTCGCTCAATCGAAAAGCTGTCGGCCATCGTCACCACCAGCGGATATCCCTTGGCGGCACATACCATCGCCAACCCAATGCCGGTGTTGCCGCTTGTCGCCTCAACCACGGTCTGACCTGGCTTCAAGCTGCCATCCGCCTCTGCTGTTTCGATAATATTCAGCGCCAAACGGTCTTTGACCGATCCCGCCGGGTTAAACGCCTCGAACTTCACGAAGACCGTGACATGGTCAGGTGCTATGCGATTGATCCGAATTGTTGGCGTGTCGCCGACGGTGTCGAGAACGCTGTCATAGCGTTTGCCGCGTCCGTTGGTTTTCCGTGTCATGCGTGTTCTCCCTCGCGGTTTGCCCGTGAAACCCTAGCAAGTTTCAACGGCAAGTGCAGCCTGAGAACAGGCGCGCAGAGTAAAAAGGAGAAAAAAGCGGCCCAAAGGTGCTTGCAGGACCGGCGTTCTGCAATGCGCTTAGTCGGCAACCAATCCGTTCAGAATCTGGTCCATCGCAAGGGACGGCTGCGAACATCCCGCCTCGCCCACGATCTTGGCCGGCACGCCCGCAACTGTCTTCATCGGCGGCACGTCGTGCAATACGACCGAGCCTGCTGCGATGCGGCTGCAGTGGCCAATGCTGATGTTGCCCAATACCTTGGCCCCGGCCCCGATCAGCACCCCGTCGCCAATGTTGGGATGACGAATGTCGTCTTCCTTGCCAGTGCCACCCAAAGTCACCGAATGCAGCATCGAGACGTTATCGCCCACGCGCGCAGTCTCGCCAATCACGATCGAATGCGCATGGTCGATCATCAGACCTTTGCCGATCTTGGCGGCCGGATGGATATCGATCCCGAATATCTCGCTGACACGCGCCTGAATGAAATAGGCCAGATCCTTGCGGCCTTCTCGCCACAGGAAGTTGCCGATGCGGTACGCCTGCACCGCCTGAAACCCTTTGAAAAAGATCAGCGGCTGCATCAACCGATGGCACGCCGGATCGCGCTCGTACACCGCCACCAGATCAGCACGCGCCGCTTCGCCCAGAGATTTGTCCGCGGCCAAAGCCTCTTCGGCCAATTCACGCAAGATCTGCGCCGACATTTCGCTTGATTCCAACTTGAAGGCAAAGCGGTAAGCCAATGCATTTTCTAAGGAATTGTGGTGCAGCACCGTCGCGTGCACCATGCCGCCCATCAACGGTTCTGCCGTCACGGCTTCGCGTGCATCGTCCTGAATACGGGTCCATACCGGGTCAACCGACCGGGGCCGAAGCTGTTCTTTTGCCATGGTCCTGATCCTTCCTTGTTGACAGCGTTCTAAGTCAGATAAGCTTCGAACTCCAAGAGAAAAGGCCAAGGGGCGGAATATTCGTGCCAAACGATGCCACAACAGACAGGTTTCGCCAGCGGCTTTTAGCCGAGCGGGAGGCATTGCAGATGGAGGACGATCAAGGCGCGGAAAGCCGCGGCACCGTGGTTCTGGATCAAACCTCGGTGGGTCGTCTCAGCCGTATGGACGCGATGCAGCACCAAGCCATGGCAGAGGCCACACACCGGCGCCGCAACGCCAGAAAGGGCCGCATTGACGCGGCCCTTCTGCGGCTAGACGAAGGCGAGTTTGGCTATTGCGTTGACTGCGGCGAAGAGATCGCGCCCAAACGGTTGGAACTTGATCCCACCACCCCCAATTGCGTCAGCTGCGCCAAGGGTTAGGCGCGCGGCAACGTCAATTCGGCGAAATGAACCGCCAGCCGCAGCGTGCCTGTGCCGTCAAAAGTGCCGCCCGTTGCCGTCAGTACCAGATCGGTGTCGCTGTAATACGCAAGCGGCGAAGACGTCAGCCCCCGCGCCCAAGCACCAGTGGTTGCACCAATCCCGCTGCCATAGCGGTTGGTTGAACCTGCCACGCCTATTTCAAATGATGCCGCCCCTCCGATGTCGGCGATCACGCGCCCGGTGATGCCGTAAACGATTGTATTGCCGGGAATGGCCGCTGTAACGGTTGATGTAGCGCCACTGCCAAGCGGGTAATCCACCTCGACCGAGCGATGCACGAAACCCGCGCCATTCGCCGACAAAGCCCCGGCCCCTTCGACCCAGTCGGCACCATCAAAGATCACGCCCGTGCCACTCGCCACAGACCAGCCTTTCCAGCCAGCCGCAGGCGTCACAAAGGCCCAACCGCCGTTCTGGAAGATCGCCAGATCGCTGTCCTGCCCGCTCCAAAGCCCGGTCGCTCCTGATCCTACGCCATGCACATCACCCTCGGCAGGCGATCCGGGAGACACAGAAGCCCCGACCGACTGCAACGACAGATGCGTCAGGGCATCCAGCCGCAAAAAGCTTTCATTCACAGTCACATGCTTTTGCGCCTGCGCGGGTGCCACCAGCGGCAACCCCAGATTAGATGTCTCAGCCATTGATCACGATCCTTACAAAAATTCCGGGTCCAAAGAGGTCGGACACTTGCGCCACCTCCACGTCAAAAGGCGCACTTACGCCGTCGGCGGCCTGATCCGCGCTTGAATACGTCCAGTTCGGCGCGCTCAAAGAAATTTCGCGCCGCACAACGCCGCCAGAGGTCACGCGCAGCAAATAGGCCTCGCTTGTTTCGCCAAGCGGTACATCCCCGGCACCCCAGGCATCCCCGCTTGTGCGCGTCCGTCGCGTCCAGTGAAAAGCGATGTCGCCGCCTTCGGAAACCGCACGCAGATGCGCAGGCTGATAAGGCCGTAGCGCCGCGCCAGTTATGGTTTTTTCAAACTCAATAAAGCTCGCATGATCAACAGCTTTGTTTGCCGGCCCAATGCGATATTTTCGCGGCAAACCAAATAGTTCAGGCGACATATCAATCTGAGAGAGCGCCGCATCAAAAACAATGACCGTCGCCCCCGCAGGCCAAGCCAGCGGCATCACACCGTCCGTCCCGCGCTGCCCTCGCAACCGATGCGACAATGCCCATGTACCCGGCGCGGTCAGTTCAGCGTCGCGGAACTGGAACACCTCCCAATCATCGCCACCCGGCACACCGATCAAGGCCACATTGCCCCCGGCAAAAAGCGTGCCTTCGTCAATCGACGACAGCGCCCCGTGCAGAAATTTCACTTCCAAAGCCATACCCCGGTCCCAGACACCTGCCTCGGCGCGCGGCAAATCGGTTAACGTCTGCCCCATCACCGCCTTGCGATCCAAAACCGTCTCAAACCGCCACGACGTGTCATCAAGCGCGCTATACACTGCAACTCCACCCGGCCACGGGTCAGCGCTTGCCACGCCCCAAGGCGCGCCCGATATCTCGTTTCCGGTCAAAAGCGGCAGGTCCATGATCTCGCCCCACACTGGCAAAGCCACTGCAACGGGCTTCGATGCAATCAGCACTTCAGGCGATGATGCCGGACGGTACAAACCGCGCTCAACACGCACGGCCTCAACCTGTTTCACGCCCGCATCCTCGATCCGGTCGACGCGAAAACTGTCACCCTCAAACTCAATGACATCGCCCGCCTCAATCTCCGACGACGGCGGCACCGCAAAGCTGGCCGCATCCCGCGCCACACGCGACTCCGCCAACCAACGCTCAACCGTGTTGCCCGCCTCACCTTGGGTCAGCGACATTGCCAGCTCGCTTTGCGCCACCCCCGTGGTCGCCTCATCGGGGAATATTCCCTCGGTTGCGCGCACCTCATAGTCGCCATCAGCCTCGACAAAGGCCAGCCGCACCCGCCCCGAGGACTCGGCCTCGGGCAACCGGTGCCGGGACACCAAAGCGCCCGACTCTCCGTCTGCCAGATCATCGCGCGTCAACAAAAGCCCGGGCCTGCCGTCGCGCTGGCGGAACACCAGGGTGCCGTCCTTTTCAATCGCATCAACACCGTGGGCCAGCATAAGCGGCTGCAGCGCCGCCCGCGCGTTTTCACCCCCTTCAAGAGCAAATCCGCGCACCAGCCCGTAAACCCGGCTGACATCCACATCCGTCACACCCGCCTCGGCGCAGATCGTCTTGATCACGCTTGAAAGCGCGCGCGCACTGACACGACCGTTCAGCCAATGACCGCGTGCATAATTCTCACCGTCACTCCAAACATCTGAATTACCAGGGAAAAAGGGATAAGGCCGCGCGTCCCAAGCCCACACAAACATCCGGTCCGTCGCCACCATCGGCGCGCCATAGCTGCCGGTTGGATTGTTCTCATCCGCGCCCCAGAACTCTGACAAGGCGCGCAGATACTGCATCTGCATCAGATCATCGCGCGCCCCGTCTGAATATTTGGGCAAGCTCGACTCAGACGATTTCGGATCAATGAACTTGTTAGGCTGGTTGGCCCCCTTGTCGATCGCGGCACAGCCAACTTC
>JABDJX010000084.1 GCA_013003245.1 Silicimonas sp.
GTTAAAGGACGTGATCATTTCAGGCGGTGAAAATATCTCGTCGGTTGAGGTGGAGGCGGTGCTTTATCGTCACCCAGACATCGGTGCCGCCGCCGTTGTCGCCAAGCCCGATCCGAAATGGGGCGAAGTGCCCTGCGCCTATGTCGAGCCGCGCGCGGGCACATCCCCCGATGAGGCGGACATAATCGCCTTTTGCCGGTCGCATCTGGCGGGGTTCAAAACACCAAAATCCGTCGTGTTCCAAACGCTGCCCAAAACCGCGACCGGCAAAATCAAGAAATTCGAATTGCGTCAGCACGCCCGCGAAGAAGGATAAATCGCACATGGCAATCATCGCACCATCGCGCCGCTTGCGCCGCACGCCGTTCTCCGAAGGTGTCGAGGCCGCAGGGGTCGGCGGATACACGGTCTACAATCACATGCTTTTGCCGACTTATTTTGAAAGCGTCGAGGCCGATTATCATCACCTCAAAAAGCACGTTCAGGTCTGGGACGTGTCCTGCGAACGTCAGGTGGAACTGCGCGGCCCGGATGCTGCGCGTCTGATGCAAACGCTGACGCCGCGCGATTTGCGGGGCATGCTGCCGGGTCAGTGCTTTTACCTGCCTGTGGTGGATGAAACCGGCGGCATGCTGAACGACCCGGTCGCTGTGAAGCTGAGCGAAGACCGTTTCTGGATCTCGATTGCCGACTCGGATTTGCTGCTGTGGGTCAAGGGCATTGCCAACGCATACCGCATGGAAGTTCTGGTGGATGAGCCTGACGTCAGCCCGCTTGCAGTTCAGGGCCCCAAGGCCGATGACCTTATGGCCCGTGTCTTTGGGGAAGATGTGCGCAACGTTCGCTTTTTCCGCTTCAGCTGGTTCACCTTTGAAGGTCACGACGTCCTGATTGCGCGCTCTGGCTATTCCAAGCAAGGCGGTTTTGAAATCTACGTCCAGGGCTGGGATCTTGGCATGCCGCTTTGGAATGCGCTTTTCGCTGCCGGTGAAGATCTGAACGTCCGCGCGGGGTGCCCAAATGCAATTGAGCGGGTTGAAGGTGGCTTGCTGAGTTATGGCAATGACATGACCCGCGAGAATACACCGCACGAATGCGGACTTGGACGATTTTGCAACACGGAAACAGCGATTGGCTGTGTCGGGCGTGATGCGCTTTTGCGTGTGGCCAAGGATGGACCCATCCGCCAAATCCGTCCGATTGAGATAAAGGACCGCGTGCCGTCTTGCGACCGCGCGTGGCCAATCATGGCCAAGGGCACAAAGGTCGGTCAGGTCACCTCGGCTGCATGGTCGCCGGATTTTGACTGCACGGTGGCCATAGGAATGGTGCGGATGACCCACTGGGACGAGGGTACCGAGCTTCACATCGAAACACCGGAAGGACCGGTGACGGGCACTGTGCGCGATGGGTTCTGGATATAAGGATCGGGGAGCGCAGATATCGCCCCTGTCAGAGGTGCATTTCCATCCGAAAGATGGCCGGTTGTTGGAGTTGCGTCAGTTTGAGAACATCCGCCCGATCCAGCCTTTTTTTAGGGCCTCGTCTTCCTTAGATGTTTCTTCAGGTGTTTCCGAATTGTCGGCAGGTTCAAGCCCTGTCTGGAACCGCTCGAAGAACTGATCGGCAAGCTTTTTGGCAAAGCTGTCGATGATCCGGCTGCCCAACTGCGCCAGTTTGCCGCCCACCTTGGCGGTCACGTCATATGTCAGCCGCGTCCTACCTGAATCGGTGTCCGCAAAAGAGACCTTGGCCTCGCCTTTTGCAAATCCTGCAGGCCCCCCCTTGCCCTGACCGGTAAGCGTCAGGCTTTCCCCCTCGACAATGTCCGAGATGGTAACATCACCTTTGAACGTGGCTTTGACGGGGCCGACTTTTTGCACCACGGTCGCGGTAAAGCCTTCTTCAGGCGAGCCCTGCATCTCCTGACATCCGGGAATGCAGGCTTTCAGCACCTCAGGATCAAGGATGGCCGCCCAGACGGTCATACGATCAGCAGCGATTTCGCGTGTATCGGAAAGGTCCATCAGACGTCCTATTTTTGGCAAAGGATCAGCAAATTCGGCCCTAGGTGAACAGCACAGCCATCGGAATATGACAAGCGATGTTTCTCAGACACAAGACAGCGCCGACGTTACCTTTTTGCCGCATAGTACGAAACGCGGCGTTCCAGATATGCCAGAAACTCCGATATCGTGAAGGCCAGGGCGAAAAGAACGATCAGAACCGCCCAGAAATGCCCCATCAGGAAGTTGGCTGAATAAAGCTCGAACAAAGCGCCAAAGCCGACGATTGAGATCAAAAGCTGACCGATGATCACACCTTTGACTGCGCGTATGATACCGATGCGCACGCCGCCCAAAATTTCCGGCAGCGCTGCCCAAAAGTAGATTTTGAAAAAGGCATCAACGGGCGATGCACCAAAGCTGTGCGCCATCTCTACCAGTGAGCGGTTGATCTGTTTCACACCGGCACGCGAATTGAGGATGATGATCCAGATCGCGAAAAGCGTGGTCGTGATGATGATCGCCTTCATGCCAAAGCCAAAGAGCACCATCAGCACAGGCACCAGCGCTGTCAGCGGCGCGCTGAGAAAGACGTTTACCCACGGCAAAAGGAGTTCGTCCAAAAGCCGGTTCTTGCCCATCAAAATGCCCGTGGGGATGCCAATGACAATGGCGAAAAAGACGCCTGCGATAAAGGCATAGGCGGTTTCATAAAGCGCCTTTTGGAAAGCGGCGGTTTGTATGACTTCAAACAGTGTGGCCAGAACTTCGGACAGTGGTGGCACAAAGAACGTCAGGCCAGATTGACCGATGATCTCCCACAAAATGCCCCACAGAATGAGCGACGACATACCGGGCAGGCGATATCCAAATAGGGTCATGGCTTATTCCACATATGTGCGCAGCGAGGCCCAGATCTCGTCAACGATATCAAGATATTCCGGGTCGCGGCGAATGTTGTCGACGCCCTTTTCGCGGAACCCCGAGGGGCGAATGATCTCGTGCACACGGCTGGGGCGCGGCAACAGGATGGCGATCTGGTCCGACACATAGACGGCTTCTTCGATTGAGTGCGTTACGAAGATAAAGGTCTTGTTCTCGTTCTGGACAAGGTGCAGCAAATCCTCCTGAAACTTGCGGCGGGTCTGTTCATCGACGGCCGAAAAAGGCTCGTCCATCAGCAAAACCTGCGCATCGACCGAAAGCGCACGGGCAAGGCCAACGCGCTGACGCATGCCGCCTGATAATTCGTGCGGATAGGAGTGTTCGAACCCCGCAAGGCCCACTTCCCTGATGTAGCGCTCGGCGATGTCTTCGCGCTCGGATTTGGCAACGCCGCGCATCTCCAACCCGAAGGACACGTTGCGGATCACGCTGGCCCAGGGCAACAGCGCAAAATCCTGAAACACGAAGGCCCGGTCCGGGCCGGGGCCGGTCACCGTTTTGCCGTTCACCTCGACCTCGCCCGAGGTTGGCTCCAAAAGCCCCGCGATGATCTTTAAAAGCGTGGTCTTCCCACAGCCCGAAGGCCCCAGCAGCGAGGTCAGTTGCCCGCGCGGGAACTCCAGCGACAGATCCCGTAGTGCTTCTACGTCGCCATAGTTCTTCGAGATGTTGCGCGTCGAAACTGCGCTTTCGGGGACGCTTTCGGCGGCGTGCATTTCAGTCTGAGACATAGCCACGTTGATTTCCTTTGAAGAGAACGGATTCTGTTTTTTCCAAAAGGTTCAGGAACAGAACCGCCAGAAGTATGATCGAGAAGATCGCCGCGTACATGCTGGGATAGTCAGCGATGGAGCGGCTGTAGGTGATGATATCGCCGACGCCTGTGGGGGTGATTTTCAGCTCTGCCAGGATCGCGCCGATAAAACCTGCAGAGACGCCAAGGCGCAGACCTGCAAAAATCACCGGAGAGGCTGCTGGAACGACGATCTTGAGGATGATCGACATATCGCTTGCGAGAAAGGCGCGGCCCATTTCCTTCATTGATTCCGGTGTGTTGCGCACCGCACTTGCGGTGTTTAGAACGATCACCGGCATCGCCATAATGCACACCACCAGCACTTTTGACGTCAACCCGATGCCGTAGGCCAAGACCAGAAGCGGGATCAGGGCGGCCAGCGGTGCGGCCTGCATGACGATGAATATTGGTGAGAAAAGCCAGTCAAAGAAATCGCTTAGCCCCACCCAAAGACCGATGGCAATGCCAAGAACGGCAGAAATCGCGACCCCGACAACAAGCGGTTGCAGCGTCTCGCCATAGGCCTCCCAAAGCGAGCCATCGCCGATCATCCGAAAGAGCGCGCCCATCGATTCCAGAAAGGTCGGGAACGCAAGGCTGACCGGAATGCGTCCGGCGACTTCCCACGCGCCAAACAGAATGACGGCGGACAGGATTTTAAGAAGCAGGGGGCGGTTCATGTGCCGTTCATCCACGAGAGAGAGTGAAAGCCGCCGCGCTGACATCAGCGCGACGGCGTGTTTTGATCAGTTCATCGCCGCATCAAGCGGGGCAAGGTACCAGAAATCCTCGATGTTGAGCGTGCTCGCATCGCCCTCAAGTTGCCCTGCGGCAGAGTACCACTCCATGTCTGCCTGTGCCGCAGTGCGACCACCACCGTTGGGAGAATAAAGCCCGGCTTCGACCGCATCCGCGTAGAAACCATCGAGTTCCGCGAGGATCTCGGCGGGAAGCTGGCCGATCGGTCCGTCCGGATTGGTCTCACGACGGATGATCGTTGGGTCTTCGTGCATGTCCTGCCATGTGCTGACCAGCGCGTCGACAAAGATTTGCACGTCCTCGGCGTTGTTCTGGATCCAGTCGAGGTTGCCAAAGAGCGCCTCGTCGCTGGCCTCGACATCAAACATTTCAAGCACGTTAAAGTCGCCCGCGGCATCACTGCGCATCAGCTTGTTCTTGTTGGACAAATCGATGATGGTGGCATCGGCACGTCCGCCCAGAAGAGCCGCAACACGGTTCGATGATCCCGGCACGTAAGACCGATCTCCAAACTCCATGCCAAGGCGATCCTCGATAACATTTGCAATCGAATCCGTGCCGCCACCGCGCGAGAGCAGCAGGATCGGCTCGCCGTTCAGGTCCTCAAGCTTGCTGTATTTCTTTGTCGTTACCGGAAAGAACTTGAGCTTCGAGAGCTGGAACACAATGCGGATCGGCGCCTTTGAGCGCTGCATGGCAGCGTAAGGCGTGCCGAAACCGATATCCATCTGGCCGCTCAAAACAGCCTGAATTGCCAGTTCCTCGTCCGAAAACGCGGTCCATTCGTAATCAAGGCCATTGGCCTTGGCACGATCCAGCGCAACAAAAAAAGCCGCAAGCTCGTCAGACGGTGTTTCAGCCAAAGCAATACGGATTTTCTCGGCCTGTGCTGTGCCAATGGTCATGCCCATCACAACGGGCAGTGCCAGGGCAAGCCCTGCGGCTTTTTTAAGTAGGTGTTTCATCTTTCTCCTCCCTTGAAGATGCAGTTCTATTTCATGGTCAACAGCGTGCCTTAGGGCATCTTTTGTCGACGTTTTGCGTCAGGTCTCCTCGAACAATCGCGCCGACACCGACCCAAGGTGCTTTCGCATCGCGGCATGGGCCGCCCCCGGATCACGCGCCTCGATCGCGGCCAGAATGTCGTCATGCTCGGCAAAGCTTGGATGATCCCGCGATGGTCGGTCGGATTTACGCACAACCGTGTTCCACGCAACCGCGCGCCGCACCTGATTCAGATGATCAAAGAGCGACAGCAAAAGCACATTGTCCGTCGCCTCGGCAATGTCGCGGTGAAAAAGATCGTCCTGGGTTTCATAGTCGTCCCAGTTCGATGCCTCGACGGCTCGGTCTTTTGAGGCCTTCAGACGTGTCACGGCCTCGTTGGACGCATTTATCGCCGCTTCGCGCGCAATCGCGGGCTCTAAAGCCAGACGCGCGCGCATCAGCTGCACCGGCGTGACCTGCTGGCTGAGCTCCGCAAGGCTGCCTGTACCTGCGTCCCCACCATGTGCCGCAACAAAGGTGCCCTTGCCGACATGCCGCCAAATCGCGCCATCGCGCTCCATCGCTTCCAGTGCACGGCGCAGCGTGTTCCGGCTTATACCAAGGCTGACGGTCAATTCGCGTTCGGCCGGCAGCCGGTCTCCTGGCGCATACCCGCCGTCACGGATCAGACCGGTCAACGCAGAGATCGCGTCATCTTTGTCGAATCTTTCAAGCTTGGTCACTTTTGGTCCAAAATTGGGTGATCAATTGCAGTATTGGTTCGATATAACGCCCAAAACACCGGATCAATCAACCTAAAAATTTTTCGTTGGCGGATTGGTTGCGATTGATCTGGTCGGCACATCGCGGTAATTGAACAGGAATCGTACCGAATTCTGAGAGGACCAGATGACCGAATTTGCCATTGAAACCCCGCCAATCGTGGCACTTCCAATCGCTGGATCCGACGCCAAGTTTCCCGTCCGCCGTGTCTACTGCATCGGCAGAAACTATGCCGCCCACGCCATCGAGATGGGCCACGACCCGGACCGCGAACAGCCGTTCTTCTTTCAGAAAAACCCCAACAACCTTGATCCATCGGGCACATTTCCCTACCCGCCCCATTCGTCGGACGTGCACCATGAAGCCGAGGTGGCCGTGATGCTGAAATCCGGCGGCACGAACATTCCCATCGACGCGGCAGAATCCCACATCTTCGGATACGCTTTGTCGCTGGACATGACCCGTCGCGATCTTCAGGGGGCACAAAAGAAAATGGGGCGCCCCTGGGAAATCGGCAAAGCCTTTGAAAGGTCTGCACCGGTTGGGCCAATCCACCCGGTCACCGAAACGGGGCTTTTGAACGAAGGCGCAGTTGTTCTCAAGGTAAACGGAGAGGTACGTCAGGAAGGCGACATGAATCAGATGATCTGGAAGGTGCCTGAAATGATTTCCTACCTTTCGGACTACTTTGAGCTTGCAGCAGGCGACGTCATTCTCTCTGGCACCCCATCAGGTGTTGGTCCGGTGCAAAGGGGCGACGTGATGGAATTGTTTGTAGATGGTCTGGGTGTGCTGCAAGTCAAAGTGACTTGATTTCCGGCAAAGGCCGACCATCCCGGCAATATTGAGGTTCTCACGCAGCACTTTTCTTGGCGCTCGACGTCTATCCGGACGCCTTGTCCGGTAGCTTTTTGCCAGCGCCCTCCAGCTCTGTCTTGTCCCAAAACCCGATGAAAATCCCCGGCGGCTCTTTGTTTTGCGCCCGGACGTTCACTTCTTCGGCGGTCACCGTAATTCGGGTGTGGTGCTGGCGCGCCCACTCGAAATGCGCCTCCGCTAGCCGCGTCACTTCGGAGGCGTACGCAGGGTCGGTTGCAAGATCAGTCAGCTCGTCGGGGTCGTTTTCAAGATCGAAAAGCATCGGCCTGAACGTCTCGGCATGGATGTATTTCCAGCGCCCATCATAAACCATCGTGAGGCGCGCGTCGTTCTGATCCAACTCCAAAGCAAGCCGCGCCTCGCGCGTGGCATAGTCATATTCCGAGATCGCAAAGTCCCGCCAGCTTGTCTCGGTCTTGTGAAGCAAAGGAGCGAGCGAGCGGCCTTCGATCACATGCGGCTTTGCGCCGCCGCCGAAGAACTCAAGGAACGTCGGCGCCAGATCGATCCCTTCGACAAGCGCATCTGTGATCTCGCCACGCGCGGTATCTGCCTCGGCGCGCGGATCATAAATGATCAGCGGAATGCGGGCCGAGCAATCATAAAACAGGTCTTTCTCGCCCATCCAGTGATCGCCCATGTTGTCGCCGTGATCCGAGCAAAAGACGATCATCGTGTCGTCCATGCGGCCTGATTTTTCGAGATACGCGAAAAGACGCCCCATCTCGTCATCAAGCTGTTTGATCAGCCCCATGTAGGCGGGTGCCACCAGATCGCGAACCTCGTCGCGCGAAAATGTCTGGCACACGCGCGTATCGATCCAGGCCTGCATCACCGGGTGGTCTGTGTCGCGCTCGGCTTGGCTGCGCACCACCGGTGGCAGGTCATCCGGGCCGTACATGTCGTTATAAGGCGCTGGTGCCAGATAGGGCCAATGCGGTTTGATATAGCTGAGATGGCAGAGCCACGGCTGATCGCCCTGCTGCTCGATAAACTCGATGCCGCGGGTCGTCAGCCACGCCGTCTCGGAATGCTCGGCGGGTACACGCGCAGGCAGGCGCGAATTTTTCAACAGCCACCCCGTCAGAAGCGCGCCATCTGGGCCCTCTGCCG
>JABDJX010000177.1 GCA_013003245.1 Silicimonas sp.
GCACTGGTGGCACCGTCACCGGGGTTGCGCGCGTGCTGCGCAAAGAGCGGCCTTCGACGAAGATCATCCTAACAGAGCCTGCGAATGCGGCCCTTGTCGCGTCTGGCTACGTGAACACGCGCAACGACGCGCATCAGCCAACCGAAAGCCATCCGAATTTCGAGCCTCACCCGATTCAGGGCTGGACGCCGGACTTTATTCCGCACGTGATGCAAGAGGCACTCGACAACAAGTACTACGACGAATTGATCCCCGTGGCGGGGCCTGACGGCATTGCCTGGTCAAAGCGACTGGCGGCAGAGGAAGGGATTTTTACTGGCATTTCCGGTGGCTCGACCTTCGCGGTGTCGATGAAACTGGCGGAAACAGCACCTCCCGGTTCAGTCATCCTGTGCATGCTGCCTGACACCGGCGAGCGGTATCTGTCGACGCCTCTTTTTGAGGGCGTTCCCGAGGATATGTCGGACGAAGAAGTGGAGTTGTCGCAGTCGACGCCTGGATATCAGCTTTAGGTTTTTGATCCGAACGGGCGATCAATGACTGACAGATCGACCATGTTCCACGTCAAATCCTTGTTGCGAAACAGGCGTTTGCCCTTGCGTGGGTAGTCCGAGACATCGTGTGCCTTGCGCTGGCTGACGGATATGCAGCGCAAGGGCGTGCTGCCGGTGTTGTGCAGGGAATGCGCCAGCCCACCCGCAGGGTAGCCAATGAAGTCGCCGCTTTTCACCGCGTGGCTTGCCGCCCCGATGCGCGCCACGCCTTCGCCTTCAAGGACATAAAGGCATTCTTCCTCGTGGTGGTGCTTGTGATGTTCGGTGCTTTCGTCGCCGGGAGCCACTTCGATGATTGCAAAGTCAATCTCGTTCAGCCCCGTCGAGCGTGCGAGAGATTTTTGTGTGCGTCGTGCGTTGTTGTTCAGGAAATGCGATCGCATCTCTGGGGCCAGCGCTGCTATCGTCTCTGCGGTGAGAAGGTACGTTTCTCCACTCATAAACAGTCTCCTATTGCCGGAACCGCTTAGACCGGAATTTGTGAGGATCAGGTTAAAGCACGGCAAGGGATTTCATGAACGTGTTACATTGCGGCCATAGGGGCGTAAGACAACGTAACCAAAAAAGATCCTCTGATGACCCGTTTACTCATTATCACCGCCTTGACCTTGTGTTTTGCAGTGCCTGTCTCTGCCGAGACCCTGACCGTGTCCAGCGTCGCGAATGACGGAGAGGGCAGCTTGCGCGATGCCCTTGCCCTGGCTGCGCAAAGTAAAACGCCAACCTTGGTGGTGATTGAAACCATGGGCGACATCGAGATTGATGTAACGCTCACCTATGGCGGGCGGGCGCCGCTGATCCTGCGCGGCGCGGGGCAAAGCATCACTGCGGACGCGAACTTTACCTTGCTTGGCGTGATGGACGGCGCTGATCTGCACATCTCGAACCTGACATTTCAAGGCCCCGGCGGGTTCAATATCAATGCCCGGCCAGAGGGTCGCGCGGGTAAAGGCATCTTCGTTGATTTGCGCGATGACCAGACCGGCACGTATGCCCTGACGCTTGATCAAGTGACGGTAGCGGGCGTGGCGGGTTACGGCATCCACATCTCGGATTGCGATCTTGCAGATGACTGTGGCGGTGGTGGTGGCGGCGCGGGCGGCGGCTCTGATGCGTCGATCAAGGTAAGTTTGACGGACGTCACCGTGCGCGACGTCGGCAATGGCAGTTTTGATGCCGACGGTCTGCGCGTGGACGAACGTGGCGAGGGTGGTATCGTTTTTGTCGCGGGGAATTCACTTTTCACTGGCACTGGCGCGGATGGTGTTGAATTGGACGAGGGTCAGGCGGGAGATGTGGTTTTCAGGGTCGACGCTTCTCGGTTCGAGGCCAACGGCGCTTATTGCGACCCGGATTTGCTTGCGGCGTTTCTGCCCAGCCCGGACGAGGGCGCTTTTGGCGATGGCGCGCGGGGCAAGGCGGATATTCCGGGTCCCGTCAGCGGTTCGCCCGATGATGCCTGCTTTGAGCGCGAGGTTGATCTTTACAAAAGCGGATCGGTTGAAGCCTACGCGTTTGCCATCGATGTGGATGATGGGTTTGACGTCGACGAGGCCGGGCCGGGCCATATTCTTGGTGATTTGAACGGTGTTGATATTCGCGACAATCTTGATGAGGGCGCGGATTTTGATGAAGAGGACGCAGGCCGGATTTCGATTACGGTCGAAGGCGGCGTCTATCAGGGCAACGCGGAAGATGGCATCAAACTCTCCGAGGAAGATGCGGGCGGCGTTTTCGCAAACCTGCGCGGCGTTAGTCTGCTGTCCAACGGAGGCAAGGGCGCTGTGTTTGAGGAAGAGGACGACGGCGACGTTGTTGTCTCGGTGCGGGCGTCAACGGCCTTGGGCAACGACGATGGCGATAAGACCGGGATCGAGGTTGTTCAGGATGACGATGGCAAGGGCAGGGTCACCTTGATTGGGTCAAACATCGCCGATGGCATGGACCTGAGCGGCGTTGTGGCTTTCGGGGAATAGGTGCCGCGGGCTACTTCTTGGCACCCGCCTGCGGGTGCTCCAGCGCATCGTGATCCGCCAGATCCCAGGCCATGCCCTCGTTGCGGAAGATGCGTTTGGCCTTGTTGGTGTAATCCGCCACGTCCTGTGCCAGACGTTGCCCGACCACAAGGCAGCGAAAAGTCTCAGACCCGATGTTGTGGATCGTGTGGGGCAGCCCGCCTTTGCGATAGCCGATGAAATCGCCGGTTTTGATCGTCACGCTTTCATCCCCGATTTCCGCCGTGGCGGTGCCGGACAAAACATAAACCGCCTCGTCCTCAAAGTGATGCACGTGTTTCTCGGTGGTCTCGCAGCCCGGTTCCACTTCGATCAGGTGGATGCCCAGCCCGGTCAGGCCGGTGGCATCGCCCAGAGATTTGTTCACCCGCCTGGCGTTGGGGTTCAGAAAGTGCGTTTTGGCCAGCCCTTCCATCGCCGCGATGTCGTCTGCTGTCAGCAGGTACCCGTCCTTGCTCATCACTCAGACCGAGGTTTGGTCGCAGGAATAGCTGCTGGTGCCATCGGTAAGCCGTCCGGTACGAAAGCCGGTTTCAGACCAGACCATCCCCGGTTTGGCGTAGGTTTCCTTGCCCGGCTCAAATCGTGGCAGGGTCTCGGTGCGGCCGCCGAAAAACGTGACTGTCGCGGTGTCGTCAGCATAGGTGACGGCGATTTCAGGCCCGTTCGGGCAGGAGAATGTTGCCGTTTTCGATCCGCCGCTGCAGGCGGCAAGCCCCGCGATCAGTGCGCTTGCTATGACATACCTCATGCCAGCATGGTCATCGGGTTCTCAAGGTTTTCCTTGATTGCCGTTAAAAGCTCTGCGCCCAGTGCGCCGTCAATCACCCGGTGATCGACCGAGAGTGTCACCGACATCACGGTGGCCACGGCCAACTCGCCTTCGGCATTCACCACAGGCTTTTTGACGCCAGCACCCACTGCCAAGATCGCGCCGTGCGGCGGGTTGATCACCGCGTCGAAATTGTCGATGCCGAACATGCCAAGGTTCGAGATGGCAAAACTGCCGCCCTGATACTCATCCGGGGCCAGCTTGCGGTCGCGGGCGCGTGAGGCGAGGTCTTTCATCTCGGCCGAGAGTGCTGAGAGCGATTTCATTTCGGCGTCTTTGAGTACCGGCGTGAAAAGACCCCCTTCGATAGCCACTGCAACAGCGACGTCTGAGGGGCGCAGTTTCAGCATCCGGTCACCGGCCCAGACGGCGTTGGCGTCGGGCACCTGTTGCAGCGCGATGGCACAGGCTTTGATGATGAAGTCGTTGACACTCAGTTTCACGCCGCGCGGTTCAAGCTGTTTGTTGAGCTGGCTGCGGAATTTGAGCAGGGCGTCAAGTTCAATGTCGCGGCGCAGGTAGAAGTGCGGGATGGTCTGCTTGGCCTCAGACAGGCGCGCGGCAATGGTTTTGCGCATGCCGTCGAGCGTGACCTCTTCATAGTCGCGGCCCTGGTACATGGCGACAACCTGATCGGTGCTTGGGCCACTTGGCGCGGCGGCTTTCGACGAAGGCGCAGCGGCGGCGGCTGGTTTGGCCGCACCGGGCTGGGCGTTTTCGACATCGGCCTTCACGATGCGACCTTTCGGGCCGGAGCCTTTGATCTGGCTGAGGTCCAGACCTTTGTCCTTGGCGATGCGGCGGGCAAGTGGCGAGGCGAAAATGCGGGTTCCGTCGCTGTCGGCGGGCGCTGACGGGGCAGGGGCGGCGGCCTTATCGGAGCCCCCTGCGGGAGCCGCCTCTGCGGCCGCGGCGGGCTGCGCCGCGGGCGCGGGCGCAGAGGTCTCGCCAATATCATCGGCGCTTTCGCCCTCTTCGAGCAGGACCGCGATGGCGGTGTTCACTTTGACGCCTTCGGACCCTTCGGCGATCAGCAGTTTGCCCACTGTGCCTTCGTCAACAGCCTCAAACTCCATTGTCGCCTTGTCGGTTTCGATCTCGGCCAGAAGATCACCGGATGAGACGGTATCGCCTTCCTTCACCAGCCATTTCGCAAGCGTGCCTTCCTCCATCGTCGGAGACAGCGCGGGCATCAGGATTTCGGTTGGCATGTCAGTGTTCCTTCACAAGCGTAATCTGGTCAAACGGCGCACGCGGGCGGCCCTTGCCTTGGGCCAGTTGCGTGATCGCCTTTTCGATTTTGTCTTTGTATCCGGCCATCCAGACATAGGCGGCCTGATGGGAGGGGCGTGCACCGATTTTCAGATCAGCCGCCAAACGCTCGGGCACCAAGGCGGACACCTTGTTCCCGTCCACGTCAACGATGACGCGGTAGCTTTCGGTTTCACGATCGCGGCCCAGGACTTCCATGATGGCTTACCTGTACGTCACGGCTTTGACGGCGTCGATCACCTCTTTCGTCGAGGTCAGCGCCAGCTTTTCAAGATTTGCGGC
>JABDJX010000125.1 GCA_013003245.1 Silicimonas sp.
ATTCTGCTGCTCGGCAATCATGGTCAGATGCGACCAGTTCCTGTTTTCGCTGACGTCGAACCCTATGGGAAGGCCGCTTTCGCTGACCGAGCGGATGCCGAATAGCGTCTCAAATGAAACAAACAGCGTCCCGTGCGAGCGCTCTACAAAGACCGCCGCATGCTTGCGACCCAGCGATGAAAAATACCCATCGGTCTCTCCGATATCGCGCAGAGCTTTTAACCACTCGGCATCTGAAAGATCGGCAGAAAGAGCAGCCCCCGCTACCATGTCACTCGTCCTTACAAAACTAAGTCACACTAGCCGGACGGCCTTAGCCCGACAAGTTCAGGCTGTTTTCCGGGGGCTACTGTCGCGAAATAGTAAACAAAGCGGCGAACATCGCCGGTTCGTTCTTTGATTTATGGTGAAAGATGTCAAAAAAACGTAGAAAACAATTCTAGTGCGGGAGCGCCGAAAACGCTCCTGCACAGGATGAAATGAGAAGCTATTTCGCAGGGCCGATCATCATAACCATCTGACGACCTTCCATTTTCGGCATGTTTTCGACCTTGCCAAGCTCTTGGATGTCGTCTGCAACACGCTCCAAAAGCTCGCGTCCAAGGTTTTGGTGCGCCATTTCACGCCCGCGGAACCGCAAGGTGATTTTGACCTTGTCACCTGCTTCCAAAAAGCGGGTTACGTTGCGCATTTTCACATCATAGTCGTGGGTATCTGTATTGGGACGGAATTTTACCTCTTTGACTTCGATGGTTTTTTGCTTTTTGCGCGCTTCACTTTCGCGCTTTTGCTGTTCGTATTTGTATTTGCCGTGGTCCATGATTTTACAAACGGGCGGCGTGGCATTGGGAGAAATCTCGACCAAGTCCAATCCGGCTTCATCGGCGAGTTGCATGGCGCGTTCTGGCGTCACGACATCAAGGTTTTCGCCTTCTGCTCCGATAAGCCTGATTTCTGGCGCGCGGATACGTTCGTTGATCCGGGGGCCTGTGTCGCGCTGTGGTGGCGCGTTGTGAGGTCTGCGAGCGATGGTTGGTATTCCTTTCAAGTTTCGTATGAGGATGCAAAATAGGCCCTGTTTGCAAGGCTTTCAACCGGATTCGCTGATTATCTGTCGATTTGCTTTAGGCGCTGTTCCGCTGGTCTTGTGTTGGCTTTCAAGATGCGCTGGACATCGACGCGCGAAGTTCACACATCAATGACAACAGACCTAAGGAGGGAATGATGAGAGCAATAGTAATTCTCGCAGTCATTGCTGCGATTGCCGCAGTTGCTTGGATCGTGTTCGGTGGACAAGAGCCTGCAACGCCAGAAGTCACTGCGCCCGCCGCGCAAGCAACGCCGGAAGCCGCCGAAACAGAAACGGCGGTTGAAGAAACACAAGACGCTGTTGAAGATGTTGCAGATGAAGCAACCACTGCCGTGGAAGAGCTTCAAGAACAAGCGACCGAGGCTATTCAAGATGCAGAAGACCGCGTCAACGACGCCGTTGAAGGGGCTCTGGAAAATGTGAACGAGGCTGTCGACGACGCCTCGGACGCTCTTGAAAGCGTTGTTCCCGACGCGTTGGATCAAGAAACACCGCAAAGTGAAACCACCGGTTCGCTTGCCGAGGCGCTCAGCGTTGAAGGATTTGATGCAGAAGTTTTGCGTCAGTCCATAGCCGACTCGGATCTTGGCGTCGTCCAATCTCAGCTGGCTGAAGGTCTTGTGGTGCAAGCGGAAGAGAATCCCGAATTGATTCAGGAAGTTGTCGACCAACTCAGAGAATTGCTGGGTCCCGGATAAGGAGCGCGTCCTGTTTGTGTGCTGTTGCGAAAATATCAACATGCACCAATAAACTTACCTCTGGTAAACCGGTCATCCGAAATCCGCCGACGTTACCGTGGGGTTTGCGCTGCCTTTAGCCGAACGCCGCTTATCCCAAGGAACCCGATTGGCTTTGACATGCATCTGGGTAGGTTGCGGCTCAGGGGTGTGGGTATTCCTGAATAAGAGCAGAGGAATGCAGGATATGGGGCGAGTATATTGGATAACATCGGTGGCTGCTGCCGCTGCTGTGATCTACGGGTTGAATATGGAAAGACCGGATCGGGTTGAATCCGTTGTGGCGACCGAGGTGGCGCGCGCGGATGTCGTGGTGTCCAGAGTTGAGCCTGAGATTGGCACGGCTGCACAATTGCGGCCATCGGGTCAAAACGGGTTTGCTTTGGCGACAGCTGCTTTTGGGATGTCGGCATTACAGCCTGAAACGTATGATGGAGATATGGTGGCGAATATTATCGCGGCCTCTCCCTTGGAAGAGCTTGAGAAAGTTCAACTGACCTCAAGCTTGCAGGCGGCTGAACTGGGCGAAGCTGACCTTCACAGGGTCTTGTCTAATGTCAGGTCGGCACTCGCAGTAGAATAGAGATTATTGGCCGCCGATAAGGGCGGCCATCTTCTATCCGACGAACGCTTTTTCAACGACGTATTGCTTGGGGTCGCTGTTCGCACCTTCTTCAAGCCCAAAGCCTTCCAGCACTGCTTTCATATCCGTATTGAAGTCAAGCGAGCCGCACACCATGCCGCGATCCGTTTCGGGATTGATGCCGTCAATGCCGAGGTCCTCGAAAACCTTGCCGCCGGTCAGATTGTCAGTGATCCGCCCCATCCTGGGGCTCTGTTCGCGCGTGGTGGTTGGATAGTACCGCAGTTTGTCGCCCACAAATTCACCAATCAGCGGATCTTCGGCCAAACCTTCGACCAATTGGCGGCTGTATTCAAGTTCGGCCACGTCACGACAGGTGTGCATCATAATCACCTCGTCGTATTTCTCATACGTGTCAGGGTCGCGTAGCAGTGACGCAAAGGGTGCAAAACCTGTACCAGTTGCAAAAAACCATAGGCGTTTGCCGGGCAAAAGCGCATCATGCACCAAGGTGCCCACCGGTTTTGGGCGCAAAATGATCTGTTCGCCGACCTGAATGTGCTGGAGTTTTGAGGTCAGCGGGCCGTCCTGCACTTTAATAGAGTAGAACTCCAGCTCATCGTCCCAAGAGGGGGATGCTATGGAATAGGCGCGCAAAATCGGCTTTTGCCTGCCGGTTGCCGGATCAGGATCGCCCATCAGGCCGATCATCACAAATTCGCCTGACCGAAACCGCAACGATTGCGGTCGTGTCGTGCGGAACGAGAAAAGCCTGTCGGTCCAGTGCTTTACCTGGGTTACGGTCTGGGCGTCGGGCAGGGTGACGGGTTTTGCGGCGGCTTGGGTCACGGGGCTTTGTTCAGTCATGCGTTTGCCGGGGCCTACGCGCCCCAGTCCCTCATAATGGTGATTTCGGTTTGATTAAAGGCTCAGCCACGCACCCGCGTCTGATAGTCATGGGCCTGCCACTTGGCGCGGGCCAGCCATTGTGGTTCTGGTTGCCGCTTGGCCAGGGTCTCGTTGATCTCGACCTCGTCAAAACCCGAGCGCCGCGCCATAGCGTATTGATCGGCAATCACATGGCCACGTGCCCGCAACCGACCGGTATAGCCCATCAGGCGAAGACGGCGCGCGATGGTAAATCCGCGGCCATCGGCGAAGCTGGGGAAATCGACGCGGATCAGCTTGAGTGCATCCAATCGATCCGCCAGATCGTCTGGGTCGACGCCCGAGGGTACATCAACGGCAACCACCGGATCACAGTCGTTCGCGGGCACCTGATTGTAAGGCGTAATCCTATGCGTCCAATCATCGGCCCGAAAGCCGGTGTCCGTTACAAGCGTTGTCATATCGCCTCCTTCAGGCTGGCGCGCATTGCCGGTCCGTCCTCAAAATGAATGCCGCATTCCGATTTGTCTTGACCCCGCCAGCGGCCCGCACGCTGGTCTTCGCCATCAATCACCCGCGATGTGCACGGTGCACAGCCCAATGACGCGAACCCTTTGGCGACCAGCGGATGCTTTGGCAAGTGGTGCTGCGCGATGTAGGCAGGCACGTCTTTCGGGCTCCAATAAGCGAGTGGGTTGACCTTGATGCGGTCACCATCCGCTTCAAAGAAGTCCAGTTGTGCACGTTGCCCGCCCTGATAGCGTTTGCGTCCCGTGAACCATCCGTCGAAGTCCGCAAGGGCACTTTCCAGCGGAGCGGTCTTGCGCAAATCGCAACAGGCGTCCGGATTGTGCACGTGCAATCTGCTTGAGTTGTCGCGTAGGAAAACCGCGTCACGGTCAGGCGTGATCGTTTGGACGGTTTTCAGGCCAAGCGTGCGTGCAACCGTTTTTTGATACGCCAGCGTCTCCGAGAAGAGCATTTCAGTATCGATGAATAGCACCGGCGCAGATTTATCGATCTGCGCCACCATGTGCAAAAGAACAACCGACTCGGCACCGAACGAAGACACCAGGGCAACACGCCCGATCTCGGGTGCGCTCAATGTGAACTCAATGACCTCTTGTGCGCTCTTGCCGTGAAACTTTGCGTTCAGGCACTCGGCGCGTTCGACGGCCGTGGGGAATGGGTGCTCAAGCGGCATTCGCAGCCTCCTTTTCTGGATAAAGAGCTGATTTGAAAGGGGCGAGACCCAACCGACGGTAAGCCTCAAGAAAGGTTTCCTGTGGGGCGTCACGCAGGTCGAGGTATGCCTCCACCAACCGCTCTATGGCGGGCACGATCTCGGTCGCTGAAAAGCCAGGCCCGGCGCGTTCGCCAATTGCAGCGGTCTCCGTGCCGTCACCACCAAGCGTGATCTGATAGTTTTCCACACCCGCCCGATCGAGACCGAGAATGCCAATGTGACCCACGTGATGGTGCCCGCAGGCGTTGATGCAGCCTGAGATTTTGATCTTCAAAGGTCCAATCTCGTGCTCCAGCTTCAGTTCGTCAAAGCGCGTCGCAATCTCTTGCGCGATCGGGATCGAACGCGCAGTGGCAAGCGCGCAATAATCCATACCGGGGCAAGCGATTATGTCGCTGACCAACCCAATATTCGCTGTCGCCAAGCCATTGTCGCGCAGCACCTGATAAATCTCGGGCAAATGCGCCTTGTGGATATGCGGCAGGATCACGTTTTGCTCGTGGCTGATGCGCAGTTCGTCATGGCCAAAGCGTTCGGCAATATCCGCCAACACGCGCATCTGTTCGCCAGTTGCATCGCCCGGTGTCGCGCCGTGCGCCTTGATCGAGACCGATACAATGGCATAGCCGTCCGCATGGTGCTCACTCAGGTTTGTATCCGTCCATGACCGGAACGCGGGGTTCGCCCCACGTTCATCCACGTAGTTATCCACAGGGGCATTAACGAATTCAGGTGACGCAAAGGAACGTTCGATTTGGGCAAGTAAGTCTTGGTCATACCCGGTAAATTCCGCCCGCAAATGTTCGAAACGTGCTTCTACCTTGTCGCGGATCGTCTCTAGCCCGTTCTCGGCCACAGTGATTTTGATCCGTGCCTTGTACTTGTTATCCCGGCGACCCAGTAGGTTGTATACGCTGACTATTGCCTCAAGATATGGCAGCAGATCAGCTTGCGGAATGAAGTCGCGGATCACTTTTCCGATGATTGGCGTGCGGCCAAGACCGCCGCCAACGATCACCTCAAAGCCAGCCTCACCGGAGTCATTACGCACCATGCGCAGCCCGATATCATGGGCTTTGGTCACAGCGCGGTCGGTCTCGGACCCGGTCACCGCAATCTTGAACTTGCGCGGCAGGAACTGGAATTCGGGGTGGTCCGTCGACCATTGGCGGATCAATTCCGCCACCGGGCGCGGATCGGCGATCTCGTCGGCCGCAGCACCCGCGAAATGGTCGGCTGTCACGTTGCGGATTGTATTTCCGCTGGTTTGGATGGCGTGCATGCCTACGTCCGCCAAAGCGTCAAGCATGTCAGGCACGTCGCGCAACTCCGGCCAGTTGAACTGAATGTTCTGCCGCGTGGTGAAGTGGCCATAGCCCTTGTCCCATTTCTCGGAAATCAACGCGAGCTGACGCATCTGCGCACTGTTGAGCGTGCCATAAGGGATCGCAACGCGCAGCATGTATGCGTGCAATTGCAAGTAAAGACCGTTCATCAGGCGTAGTGGCTTGAACTCATCTTCGGTTAAGCTGCCATCGACGCGGCGTTCAACCTGTGCACGGAACTCAGAGACGCGATTGCGCACGAATTTCTGGTCGAAGTCGTTGTATTTATACATGGGTTAAACCTCGACCTGTTTGCCGTGGAGATAGTTTGAAGGTCCGCGCGCACGGAATTCTTCACGAAAGTGCGTGGGTGCCGGGCCGTCAGGCGTCTCTTTCGCCTCAGCCAGATAGACACCCACCACGATGCCAACCTGTGCGGACGCAAAAATCAGGCGGTCGTCCGCGACAGCCTCGTCATCGATCAACTCGGCCTCACGGATATCACGTGTCCAGCGGTCGTCTTCGGTCAGCCATACTGCGTCGCCTTCAAGCAACGCATTTGCGGTGATGACCTTGGGGGTGAAGGGGCGACGGGTCATAGAGCGATCTCCTCTGAGATATTTATGGCAAAGGTTTCTGCAGCGCGTGGAGTAAGCCCAAAGAGGATGAGGGCCGGACCATTCAGTGCAGCGTCGGCCAGATCGTCGGGCAGGGCGGCAAGCGTAGTGGCAAGGATGCGCTGATCCGGGCGCGACACGTTTTCAACGACGCTGATCGGCGTGGCCTGTGACGCGCCGTGCATCAGTAAACGGCCTTGGAAAAACCGGGCAGAGCGCTTGCCCATGTAAATGGCCGCAACCTCACCGGGTTTGGCCAAAGCGCGCCAGTCTTGTTCGGCATACCCTTTGACGTCGTGGCCAGTGATAAACCGCACGCTGGCATTGCGCCCGCGCTTTGTCAGGCTTTGACCAATCGTTGCAACTGCCGCAGAGGCCGACGTGATGCCGGGTATCACGCTGAAAGCAACGCCCGCGCGCGTGCAGGCATCCAATTCTTCGTCCAGCCGCCCAAAAATCGTTGGATCGCCGGACTTCAGGCGCACCACGTGATGACCCTCCAGAGCCTTGGCAGCGATCATGGCGTCGATGTCAGTCTGCGGGGTCGAGGGGCCAAAACCTTCTTTACCCATGTTGATAATCTCGGCTTCGCGGCGCGCCAGTTCCAGAATTTGGGGAGTCACAAGACGGTCGTGGATCACGACGTCGGCCTCATGCAAAGCACGACGGGCCTTTAGCGTGAGCAACTCAGGATCGCCGGGACCAGCGCCAACAAAGGTGATGTGCCCTTCCTTTTCGACTGCATTCACATGCGCGCTGAGCAACTCTTCCAATGCACTTTGTACGCCTGCTTCGCCACTTTGATCAAATGCCTGAGGTCCTTTGCCAAAGTAAAAGTCCGACCAAAAGGCGCGACGCCGCTTGCCCGTCGGCAAAGCTTCAACGGACTTGCGAAAAGCCTTTCCGATCCGTGCAAGTGTTCCCAAGGCTCGCGGCAGGCGCTCTTCCAGATCAGCCTTGATCGCGCGCGCCAAGACAGGGGCGGCACCTTCGGTTCCGATGGCAACGGTCACAGGATCACGATCGACGATTGCGGGTGTAATGAACTGCGAGGCACCCAGATTATCGACCCAATTGGTCAGGGCACCGTCAGCCTGCGCCAGTTTCGTGACGTGCGCGTCTTCTGCTTCGTCATCATTCGCTGCGTAAAACAGCACCGCACAGGCCGCATCGCCCGGCTCCAAGGCGCGCTCTATCAGCGTCAGTTTCCCGTCAGCTGCAAATTTGGCGATGTCTGCGTGAGGATCACGACCAAACACTGTCACCTTGGCTTCTGTTTTCAACAGCAGCCGTAGTTTCGCCAAGGCGGCATCGCCTGCACCTGAGATCACGATGCGGCGACCTTCGACGGCCAGAAAAATTGGAAAATGCTTCATCAAAGGTCCTTTTCTTTTCCGAATATAGAATTTTTTCCCAATAGATGGCAGTGATCGCTTGCAGTTAAGGAAGAATATTCTATTTTTCTGCATCAAGAGAACGGAAACCTATACCTTCGTGGAGAATTGGAATGGCAGCGCGGATTGATGAGTTGGATCGGAAGATCCTTGGCGAGCTTCAGGACGATGCAAGCCAATCCCTGGACGACATTGCCAAGAAAGTTGGCTCTTCCAAGACGCCAGTTTGGAATCGTATCCGCAAGATGCGCGAGACAGGGGTCATCGGACGGCAGACCGTCATTCTTGATGCGGAAGCGCTTGGGTTTGAGGCTTGTTTCTTTGTCCTTATCCGCACCTCGGCGCATGAGGCGGATTGGCAGGCCAAGTTCCTTGCCGCTTTGAAATCGCGCCCAGAAGTTTTGGAGGCGCATCGCCTTGCGGGCGATATCGATTACATTTTGAAAGTACAGGTTCGAAACGCCCGCGCTTATGATGAGTTTTATCAGGCACTTATCTCAGAAGTGCAGATCTACAACGTGACGGCACTGCTTTCGATGGAAGAGATAAAATCAACAACGATTCTGCCGGTCTGACGGTTCAGACCCTTATCATCAAGCGCTCTAGCCGGCGGAACAGATAGTCATTCGCGTATTTCGCTGGCTCGACCACGCGTGCATTAGGACAGCGCGAAAAGAAGGCGGGCAGGGCAATTGTCATCATCATTCGGGCAAGGGCGCCGCCAACGCAGGCGTGTATTCCTGCGCCAAACCCCATATGAGGGCGTCCAGCACGGAAAGGATCAAAGACATTTCCGTCGGGCCAAACGGCATCGTCGTGGCAGGCAGACCCCAGAATACACCCGATTTGTGTGTTTCTTTCAAAGTGATGATCAAAGAGGGTCACGTCTTCTTGTGCGTGTCGTGCGACTATGTGAAGTGGTGGTTCAAAGCGGATACATTCGTCTACGGTTTCAGAGATATGAATGGTGGAGACGGCTAATGACCGTTCGGGGAAATCGGTGAGTTGCAACACTGCGTGCCCGATACAGTAGGCTGTCGCTTGCGTCCCCGCTTGTACAAACAACAACACCAAAGACATTACTTCTTCCGCGGTCAGTGTCTTACTAATGCTTGAAATGCGACCGATGAAGTTATCTCCACTTGGCTTTTCTGCCAAAAATTCACGCATGAAAATGGTTAGCTTTGATGCCGCCGTGTTGGCGTCGTCCTCTATCGCCCGATCCCTGCGTGCGTATTGCAGTGCGCTCATCAGGTGCGCCCAGGTCTTTATCTGCGTGTACATTTCTTCTGGCATACCCAGGAAACGCATGACCGTTAAGCTGGCCAACTGGTCGGCAAAGTCTTTTTGCGCATCGAAGGCGGTTTGGCGTGGAAACCCATCTATCAGTTCGTCGCAGGTCCGGCTGATTGTGGGTGCCATAGAAAGGATGGTGGCCGCATCCAAGGCTTGTTCAACTATGCTCCTCAGACGCGTGTGCTCGGGTGGCTCCAGACGTAGGAGTGAATTGTCATCGATATTGTGAAACGCTGCCAAATGGACCGGTCGCGATGTGCGCCTTGCGCGCGGCACCTCGCGCCCAAGCGCTGAATGGCAAAGAACGGTCCTTACCGCCCCGTGGCTTGTTGCCATTGCCATCTCATAGTCTTCCCAAAACACGAAATCGCCAAGCGCACGTATTTTGTCATAGAACTGATAGGGATCAGCAATGAACCCAGGGGCCGTCGGTGACTGTTTTATGCGTGGGAGTGGCAGCATAAAATACACTGGTCATGATGTGGCGCCTTAACAATCTGGCGTTTTGGACAGGTCGACTGCCCAAAAGGCTCGCTCCACGGCACAGTTGTTATCCTATGTTTATCAGGCAGATGAATGCTTGAGAGATTCATGTGTCTATGCGACCAACAGGCAGGACATCGAGGCTGAAAAACTATGAGCGGACTTCTTGCACTTTTGGACGATGTTGCGGCCATCGTTAAGCTGACGGCAGCTCAGGTTGACGACATAGCAAGCCAAGCCGCCAAGGTGGGCGCAAAGGTTGGCGCGACAGTTCTTGATGACGCCGCCAAAGCGGGTGCCAAGGCGGCAGGCGTTGTCATTGACGATGCGGCGGTCACGCCAAAGTATGTCACCGGCCTGCCCGCCGCGCGGGAGTTGCCGATCATCTGGAAAATCGCGCGCGCCTCGTTTTTCAACAAGCTGGTTATTCTGCTGCCCGCCGCATTGCTTCTCGATGCGTTTTTGCCGTGGCTTGTGACGCCATTGTTGATGTTGGGTGGATGTTATCTTTGCTTTGAGGGGGCCGAAAAAATCTGGCATGCCCTGCATCCGCACCCCGAAAGCCACACACAGGCCGCCGAAGTGATTGATGCAGCCCACCTTGAGGAACAACGGGTCAAAGGTGCGATCAAGACCGATTTCATCTTGTCCGCCGAGATCATGACAATTTCGCTCGCGGCTTTTGAAAGCGACAGTTTTCTGAACTCGGGCATCATTCTGGGGGTCGTTGCAATTGGCATCACGGCTTTGGTTTACGGGGTCGTCGCGATTCTAGTGAAGATGGATGACCTTGGCCTAAAGCTCAGCCAGATAGGCCGGTTGGCCGCGACGCGCAATTTTGGACGCTGGCTGGTGAAATTCATGCCGACGTTGATGATGATCATCTCGGTCATCGGCACGGCAGCGATGCTTTGGGTGGGCGGAAACATCATCGTGCACGGGCTGGAAAACCTTGGCTGGCATTGGCCTTATGAGACGATCAAGGGTATCGCAAGTGCGGTCTCGAAATCGGTGGGCACCGCCGAGGGGTTCGTGAAATGGCTGGTGACGGCCACACTGGACGGCATTTTGGGCCTGATCCTTGGTTTGATCCTGATTCCGATCGTTACTCGCGCGATTGTTCCCGTCTTCTCAATCTTCTTTCCCGAGAAAAAGGCAGAACTGCACTAGCCGCTCCCACGCTTTTCAAATCGCAAAAGCATCGACGAAAAGTCGCGCCCGCTGCCGTCTTCCTCTTCGACGTATTGCGCAAAAACCTCTGCCGCGCGCGCGCCCATGGGACTGTCGGCATCAACCTCCGCCGCGGCGTCTTGCGACAGGCGCAGGTCCTTGATCATCAGGTCAGCCGTGAATCCGGGCTTGTAATCATTGTCTGATGGGGCTTTTGGTCCAATGCCCGGCATCGGGCAATAGTCGTTCATCACCCATGTTTTGCCGGTCGAGGTTGAGACAACGTCAAAGACAGTTTGCCGGTCAAGCCCAAGTTTGTCGGCCAAGGCGATAGCCTCGCAGGTCACCACCATCGAGACACCTGCGATCATGTTGTTGCAAATCTTCACCGCCTGACCTTTGCCGGTTTCTCCGCAGTAGACAGCTTTCTGTCCCATGACCGAAAACAGATCCTGACAGGCATCAAAATCAGCCTTGGTGCCACCCACCATAAAAGTGAGCGTTGCCGCTTGCGCCCCACCTATGCCGCCTGAGACAGGGGCATCGATGGCTCTGACACCGTGGGCTTTAGCGATCTCAGCGACCCGGTGCGCGCAGGCAACGCCTGCGGTGGAGCCGTCGAAGAATAGCGCGCCTTTCTCCATCGCCGGGATCACTTGCGCTGCCACCTCTTCCACATCGCTGGCGGCGGGCAGCATGGTGATCACCACCTCTGCACCTTGCACGGCCTCGACACCCGAGGTGGCGGTTTTGACGCCCTCCGGCATGGTGGTGACGATGTCGTGCCCGGTCACATCATGACCCGCAGCAACCAGATTGACCGCCATCGGCGCTCCCATATTGCCAACCCCGATAAATCCAATTTTCATGTCCGTCTCTCCCATGACCAGTCGTCGTCGCCCAGTGGTTCCAGCATCGTCAGCACCTCGGAATGCGCGGGACCCGACAGGCTGTCGTGCGACCACTTTGGCGCCTTGTCCTTGTCGATTATGGCCGCTCTGATGCCTTCGCGAAAGTCGCCTTGTGCGACAATGCGGTGAACGAAGCGGTATTCTTGCAATAACGCCGGGGCGATGGTGTTGAATGCCCGCGCGCGGTGGATCAGTTCAATAGCGGCGGCCATGGCAAGTGGCGCATTAGGGGCCAGTGCCTTTTGGGCAGCTCGGCTCCATGCGGTGTCTGATGCCTGCAATTCGCTCAGAATGTCCCGAAGCGTGTCGCCTGAAAAGAAGCGCTCAATCTGCGCCTGTTGCTTTGCCAAATCGCTTGCAGGTGGCGCTTGTGCAGCGTCGCTCAATGCGTCAACTGCCCCTGTGCTCTCAAGCGTTTCAATAAGGTCTGGCCATTCGGCTTCGGGAATAAACAAGTCTGCGAACCCGGCGAAAACAGCATCTCCGGGCCCCATCCGCGTGGCTGTCGTGCCCAGATATTCGCCGACGTGTCCCGGCGCCTGCGCCAGGAGGTAAGAGCCGCCAATGTCCGGCACCAACCCGATCGAGCACTCTGGCATGGCGATCCGGCTTGTGATGCCGACAATGCGATGTGATGCGTGACAACCGACGCCCACGCCGCCGCCCATGGTGAAGCCTTGCATGAAGCTGACCACCGGCTTGGGAAAATGGAACAGCATGGCGTTCATCTGGTATTCCTCGCGCCAAAACCGGCGGGGCGTCTCAAAATCCTCGGCTATCAGAGCAGCGTAAATCTCGGCAATATCGCCGCCCGCAGAAAAGGCGCGCGTGCCTTCGGCATCGATCACCACCACGTCGATACTGTCGTCTTCGGCCCAGATCGGCAGAATAGATGAGATTTCGCGGATCATCTCCCATGTCACCGCATTCAGCGCTTTCTCGCGCTGTAAGGTGATGCGCCCGGCACGACCAGTTTTGCGGATTGAAAGGCTCATTTAATCAATTCGCGCGAAACGATCACGCGCATGATCTCATTCGTGCCTTCCAGTATCTGATGGACCCGCAAGTCGCGCACGATTTTTTCGATTCCATAGTCGGCAAGGTACCCGTACCCGCCGTGCAACTGAAGGCAAGTATCGGCCACGCGTGAAGCAGCTTCGGTGACAAAGGCTTTCGCCATTGCACATCGCTTGGTCGCATCGTGTTGGTTGGTATCCAGGGCCCATGCCGCGTGGCGCAGAAACGTGCGGCTGGCTTGCAAGTCGGTCTCACAATCGGCCAGCTTGAACTGCAACGCCTGGAACTGGTCAATCGTTCGCCCAAAGGCCTTGCGTTCGCTCATATAGGCCAGTGTTTTGTCCAAGGCGGATTGCGCAGCACCGAGCGAGCAGGCCGCGATATTCAACCGACCACCGTCAAGCCCTGACATCGCATATTTGAAGCCTTGGCCTTCTGTTCCCAGCAGGTTTCCCACAGGCACGGCGCATTTGTCCAATTGCACCTGACGGGTAGGTTGGCTTTTCCAGCCCATTTTGTTTTCCAGTCCGCCAAAAGACAGCCCGTGCGTGCCATCTTCAACCAAAAAGGCAGAAATGCCGCCTGGTCCATCGCCGCCGGTCCGGGCCATGACGATATAGGCATCAGAATATCCACCACCCGAGATGAAAGCCTTGGTACCGGTAAGTTCCCACCCATCGGCAGTTTTCATGGCGCGTGTGTTCAGAGCTGCGGCGTCTGAGCCTGAGCCGGGTTCAGTCAGGCAGTACGACAGGATGGTCTGCATTGTCAGCGCATCGGGCAACATCCGCGCTTTCATTTCGTCCGATCCGAAAGCATCGATCATGCGGACGCACATGTTGTGGATCGACAAAAACGCGGCGACCGATGCGCAGGACGCCGACAGAGCCTCGAAGACCAAAGTGCTGTCGAGCCGACTGAGCCCGGCACCGCCAGAGCGCTCGGTGACGTTCAGTCCGCCGAACCCAAGAGATGCGATATCTATCCAGAGCGGCTTGGGAATAGTTCCCTCGGCTTCCCAATCTCGGGCGAAAGGTGCGATCCGCTCAGCACCAAAAGACGACGCCATCTTGAAGATCGACCGCTGTTCCTCTGAAAGCGCGAAATCCACTCTAAGCCTCCGTGTTATTACACGCCTCAACTAGAAGGCACTTGCAGTCGAAGGCAAGGGCACAAGGAAAGCCCGATATGTGTGCATGTGATCAAACTATGCACAGGTTAAGCGATTGAGATTTAGCTAAAAGTTTAGAAATTTGGAAGAAGACTTCAAAAACCCCTTATTTTGTGTATTATAAGGATAGGTGCTGCGTGCCTAGTAGCGCCTTTGTGAGGTCCGCTATTTCGGATCTTAGGTGCGAGTTGGCCGATCTGCTGGCCAAAAGAAGAGTGGGGGGTCGCTTCACATTGAAGGCGTTCGCTGCGTGTATTCAGCGGCGGGGGTGGCTAAAAGCTTCGACTCTTGGTGACCTGCGACGGGAAATTCCCGGCAGGCTTGGCGCGGACAGCTGTTCACAGCCGGTCTTGCGTCAGTGTTAACCAGTCTAGTGGGGAAGGGGTGGCCTGTTTTGGCCGCCCTTTCTTTGTTCAGCCAACAGCTTTCACATCGAATGCTGCTGCCATCAACTCGCGCGTGTAGTCGGTTTGAGGCGCATCGAAAATCGTATCCGCCGGACCTTGTTCTACCACATCGCCGCGTTTCATCACGATGACCTTGTGGCTTAGCGCGCGCACAACTTTCAGATCATGGCTGATAAAGAGATAAGCCAGTGCGTATTTCTTTTGCAGATTGCGCAAAAGCTCGACGATTTGCACCTGTACCGTCATATCGAGCGCGCTGGTCGGCTCATCGAGGACCAGCAGGCGCGGGCGCAGGACCATGGCGCGCGCTATGGCGACGCGCTGACGCTGGCCGCCGGAAAACTCGTGCGGATAGCGATGCATAGACGCCGGATCGAGGCCCACTTCGGTCATGATCTCGGCCACGATCTCGCGGCGATTGCGCGTGGGATCCACTTGATGGATCGTCAGACCCTCGGCGATGATCTCTTCTACGGTCATGCGCGGAGACAGCGAACCGTAAGGGTCCTGAAAAACGATCTGCATGTCTGATCTGAGCGGACGCAACGCCTTGTTGGACAGACCCTGGATATTGTCTCCAAGAAAGATCACCGGTCCTTCGGACGAAATCAGGCGCATGATCGCCAGCGCCAATGTGGTCTTGCCCGATCCGCTTTCACCAACGATGCCCACGGTTTCGCCTGCACGCACGGAGAGCGTCGCGGCATTCACCGCTTTGACGTGACCCACGGTGCGTTTCAAGAGACCACGTTGAATGGGAAACCAGATCCGCAGGTCTTCCGTTTCGGCGATGGTTTCTGCATTGTCAGGGACCGGATCAGGCACACCGGTGGATTCCGCAGAAAGCAGCTTTTGAGTGTAAGGATGCTGGGGTGCGTCGAAAATCTCGGTCGTTGGGCCGCGCTCGACAATTTCGCCGTCCTTCATCACGCAAACGCGGTCGGCAAACTTGCGCACGATCGTCAGGTCGTGGGTGATAAAGAGCATCGACATGCCGAGGTCGCGTTTCAAATCATCGAGCAGTTCGAGGATTTGTGCTTGAATAGTGACGTCAAGCGCCGTTGTCGGTTCATCCGCGATCAGCAGTTCTGGCCCATTGGCAAGCGCCATGGCAATCATCACGCGCTGGCGCTGTCCGCCAGAAAGCTGGTGGGGATAGGCTGTAAGACGCTCTTCGGGGTTTACGATACCAACCTGATTGAGAAGTTCGATGATCTTGGCGCGCGCGGCAGCGCCAGTGAGGCCCTGATGCAGCAGGATGGATTCTGAGAGTTGTTTTTCCAGCGTGTGCAACGGGTTGAGCGAGGTCATCGGTTCTTGAAAGATGAAGCTGATGTCATTCCCGCGCACGCGGCGCAACTCTGCCTCATCGGCACCAACCATCTGAGCGCCGAGATAGGTGACCGAGCCTTCGATCTGTGCGCTATCGGGCAGAAGCGACACGGTAGAAAGCGCGGTGACCGATTTGCCAGAACCTGACTCGCCGACGAGCGCGACTGTCTCACCGCGCTTTAGGTCAAAGGTAACACCTTTAACGGCGGGGTTGATCTTGCCGTCTTGCCGGAACGAGACCGAGAGATCATGGACATCGAGAACCACTTCGCTCATGTTGTGCCCTTTGTTTCGCCGCGCTTGCGCGCGTCGACCAACTGGAGGGGCTCTGCCCCTCCAGACCTCCCCGCCATATTTTTGGACCGATGAAAGGCAAAGATCATTGGAAAGTCTTTCTTGGGTCGAACGCGTCGCGGACACCTTCAAAGATGAAGACGAGGAGGGAGAGCATGATTGCAAAGGTGAAAAACGCGGTGAAGGCGAGCCAGGGGGCCTGGAGGTTTTGTTTGGCTTGCAGGGTCATTTCTCCGAGCGACGGGGCAGAAGAGGGCAGCCCGTAGCCGAGGAAGTCGAGCGAAGCGAGGCCGCCGATGGTGCCGGTGATGATGAAGGGCAGCAGGGTCAGCGTGGCAACCATTGCGTTTGGCAGCATATGGCGGAACATGATGGTAGTGTTTGACACGCCCAATGCACGGGCTGCGCGGACGTATTCAAAATTGCGTGCACGCAAGAACTCGGCACGCACCACACCCACCAACGATGGCCAGCCGAATAGGACAGAAAGAAAGACCAGCATCCAGAAACTTCGGCCGAAGATCGCAAACATGATGATGATGACGTAGAGCGACGGTGTTGAGCTCCAGATTTCAAGAATGCGCTGGAACACCAGATCGATCCAGCCACCGAAAAAGCCCTGCACAGCGCCTGCCATAATGCCGATGATCGAGGCAGCCCCGGTGACGATCAGCGTGAAGATGATGGAGAGCCGAAAGCCGTATATCACACGCGCCAATACATCGCGCTTGGTGTCATCGGTGCCAAGCAGGTTATTGCCGTCGGGTGCGGACGGGGCGGCGCCCTGAATATCGACGATGGTGTCGTATCGGTATGGGATGGGCGGCCAGAGAAGCCAGCCTTTGTCGACAGGCTCGCCCAAGGCGGTGCCACTTTCCTCAACTTCGGCCAAAATGCCTTCGGGATCGTCGTAGCAATCGATCACACCGCCCGTGACAATCAGGCACTGGATGTCTTCGTACTGGTATTGCGCTTCGATCCGCAGATCGCCGCCGAAGGCGGTTTCGGGATAAAAGTTAAAGATGGGCATGTAGTATTCGCCCTGATGTTTCACCAAGATCGGTTTGTTATTGGCAATAAACTCGGCACAAAGGCTGAGACCGAAGAGGATTGAGAAGATAATCAGCGACCAATAGGCGCGCCGATTGCGTTTGAAGTTCCGCCAACGTCGTTGGTTGAGCGGTGAGAGCCAGCCTTGTTTGGGCGGGGGCGCATGTGTTGGTGTTTGATCAGTGGTGCCTTCCGGCTGAAGCTCGGGCATGGCCATTGCGTCAAGCCTCCCGTTTCTCAAAATCGATGCGTGGGTCGACGAAGACGTACATCAAATCAGACAGGATGCCGACCAACAGCCCGACAAGACCGAAGGCGAAAAGCGTGCCGAAGATCACCGGATAGTCGCGCGCAACGGCTGCTTCAAACCCGAGACGGCCCAGACCATCGAGCGAGAAGATCGTTTCGATGATCAGCGATGAGCCAAAGAAAATGCCGATGAAAAGCGAAGGGAAGCCCGCGATGACGATCAGCATGGCGTTACGGAAAACATGGCCATAAAGCACTTTGCTTTCGCTCAATCCCTTTGCCTTGGCGGTGATCACGTATTGCTTTCGGATCTCATCAAGGAAAGAGTTCTTGGTCAACAGCGTCAGCGTGGCGAACCCGGCAATTGACGAGGCGATCACTGGCAAGGCGATGTGCCACATATAGTCGGCAATTTTGCCAAAAAACGAGAGCGTTTCAAAATTGTCTGATGTTAGTCCTCGAAGCGGGAAGATTTGATAATATGAACCGCCTGCGAAAAGCACGAGCAACAGGATTGCAAAGAGGAACCCCGGGATCGCGTAGGCGACGATGATCAGCCCGCTTGTCCAGGTGTCAAAGTTTGAGCCGTCGCGCACCGCCTTGTGGATGCCCAATGGGATCGAGATGGCATAGGCGATCAGCGTGGACCAAAGCCCGAGTGTAATACTGACGGGCATTTTCTCGATGACCAGATCGACAACGCTGACCGATCGGAAATAGCTCTCTCCGAAATCAAAGCGCATGTAGTTCCACATCATATCGACAAAACGCTTCCAAGCAGGCTTGTCGAAGCCGAACTCGCGCTCCAGTTCCTCGATGAACTCTTTGGGCAGCCCGCGGCCGCCAATATACCCACTGTCGCTATCGAGCGTATCAACTTCAATGTCGCCGCCGCCGCCCGAGATCGTCTCGGAAACGTCACCGCCGCCCTCAAGCCGGGCAAGGATTTGTTCGATTGGTCCACCGGGAACGAACTGTGTCAGAGTGAAGTTGATCAGCATGATCCCGAAAAGTGTCGGGATGATCAGTAATAGCCGTCTGACAATATAGGCGCCCATTTATTTTAGCGCCCCTGCAGCCCGCAATGAATCTAGCTTCTCTTGATTGATCCACCAATACTCCAAGTGGCCAAGGCCAAATTCCGGAAGGTTCTCGGGGTATTCGTACATATCGTAGTAGGCCACCCAGTTCTTTTGAAGAGCCCAGACTGGCACGATGAAATAATCATAACGCATAATACGGTCGATGGCGCGCACGGCTGTTGCAAGTTCATCGTAAGTTTCAGCTTCAACGACAACTTTGGCCAACTCATCAACCACCGGGTTGCAGTAGTTTGCCGGGTTAAAGATGTCTTCTCGATCTTCACAGCCGTACTTCTGTTCCAAGCCCGACCCTTCAATTAGCCCACTGCCGTAGCCGCCGAAGAGAATGTCATAGTCGTTGCTCTGACGGCGGTTCTGGTACTGGGCAGGATCAATCCGGTCATAGACGACATTAACTCCAAGCGCCTTCAAGTTCTCAACATAAGGCAGAATGATCCGATCAAAGCTTTGCTGATCTTCGATTATTTCGATATCGAGCGTCGAGCCGTCAGCGTCGCGTAGCAGACCGTCATCTCCCGGTGAGTAGCCTGCCTGTTCCATCAAAGCGAGTGCGCGACGAATTGCTGCCCTATCGCGTGGACGTGAACTGCCGCTGTTGGGAACAAACACCTCTTCTGTAAAGATCGCTTCCGGCAATTGGGCGCGGTAGGCTTCTAAAAGAGCAAGTTCGTCGCCCTCGGGCAGGCCAGTGGCACGTAGACGGTCGTTCTCCCAGAAGCTGGCACGGTGAAAGAAAAGTCCATATTGAAGGTTTTCGTTGGTCCATTCGAAATTGAACACTTCCCCTAATGCACGACGCACGTTTCTGTCGGCAAACTTGTCGCGGAACATGTTGAATACGAAACCTGTAGCACCAGGCAGAGCGCCATCGGGCAGTTCTTCTTTTATGACAGTGCCATTTCGCACGCCTGGGAAGTCGTAGCGCGTTGCCCAGTTGAGAGAAGAGTTCTCGCGTCGAAATGTGTATTCACCTGCTTTGAAGGCTTCGAAAGCTGCAGAGCTGTCTCCGAAATACTCGACCCGGATCCGGTCATAGTTGCCATGTCCACGCTTCAGGTAATGATCTTTGCCCCAATAGTCTGGATTGCGGGCATATATGATCTGGCGCCCTGCATCGAGGCTATCGAGAACGTATTCGCCGGTGCCCGGTCCGATCTCCAGCCGGCTCTCATCCAATCGAGCGCCGGTCTCTTCGTACCAATGCTGTGGAAAAGCAGGAAGCGACCCCATCGTTTCGATCAGGCTGCGGCGCGGAAATCCGTCGGCAAACGTGAATTTGAGCGTGTATTCATCAAGCAGTTCGGCCTTTGCGACAGCTTGCTTGACAAACGCCGCATAGGACGGCGTGCCTTGTTCCTTCAAAAGCTCAAACGAAAAGAGCACGTCTTCAGCAGTCATCTTCTCGCCGTCAGAGAACATCACGTCGCGTCGCATGTTGAAAACAACCCAGTCCCGGCTCTCCGGGTACTCTATCGTTTCGCATAGCAGACAGTAGATTGATCCAACCTCGTCGGACGTACCGACCATCATGTCTTCGTAGCCGATGGTTGAGAACATGCCCCAGTTTCCTATGCCTGTGGCATAAGGATTCATGCTGTCGAAGGTGCCAATGGCCGGCAAACTGATCTCGCCTCCGACGGGCGCGTTCGGGTTCACATACTCAAGGTGAGGATCGCCGGGTGAGTATTTCAGTTCGTCGTATTCGTTATAGCCGTGGCTTACGATGATATTCTCGTGGCTTTCGGACCATGCATGACCTGCTCCAATAAAAAAAGCTCCAATGCTTAAGACGCCAAAGGTGATGCGACAGCACCAGGACACTTCAGGTGTTGCAGCGACTGCGCGGGACGGGCGCTTTTGCATGGGTCGGCTTCTCCTATTCACGCACCAATATGTGCTGATTTGTTAAATTTGTACGTAAATTCGCAAATGTCGAGAAATCAGTTCGATATACCTGTGAACTCTTGGTGAGGGTGGCGTGTGCAACAAAAAAAGCCGAGTGTGATACACCCGGCTGTTTTTCCGTTAAATAGGGGCTTTCCTTAACCGCCCTGACCCTCAAGCCAGGCAATCAGGTTTGCACGGTCTTCGATCTTTGACATTCCGTTATAGGCCATCTTGGTTCCGGGCGCATACCCTTTTGGGTTTGCAAGAAAACCGTTCAGGTTTTCTGGTGTCCAGACATCGGCCACCTCGACCAGGCTGCCAGAGTAAGCATACCCCTGCGCCGAAGCCACTTGGCGACCGACGACACCTGTCAAATAAGGCCCTGTGCCGTTCGCGCCTTGTTCAAGCTTGTGGCAGGCTTGGCATTGACGCCACAGTCTTTCTCCTGCCGCAGCGTCTGCAGATGCGAAAACCTCTCCAAAGGGCACTTCGGCCACTTCTTCGGTCGCCTCTTCCGCACCAGTATCAATGGTGTACGCCTGATGATGCTCACCGTCGTGCGATTCTGCCTGGTGATAGATGAATTCGGCGGCGAAACCACCAAGTAGGAAAACCAGGAAGGCGCCACAAAAACCGCCCAGTAGTTTCGTCATTGTCATAGTGTCGAACATGTCGCGTCCCATTTGGTCCGTTCTTGCGCGCTATCTATCCGCTTCCCTTGCCCGTCTTCAAGAGGTAAAGCCGCGACCAATCGCCCTTGTTGCCGCAGAGTTAACGGAGCCTTTGAAATCATGAGCGACCGGATCGCTTTTCAGGGAGAACTTGGTGCCTATTCGCATCAGGCCTGTGCCGAGACCCATCCCGGCATGGATCCTTTAGCGTGCCGCACTTTTGAGGAGGCGATTTCAGCTGTGCAGACAGGCGAAGCGGCGTTGGCGATGCTGCCGGTTGAGAACTCGACCTATGGCCGGGTTGCGGACATTCACCGGCTTTTGCCGGAAAGCGGACTGCACATCATCGACGAGGCGTTTGTGCGCGTTCACATCAACCTGCTTGGCGTCAAAGGCGCAAAGATCGAAGACGTTCAAGAGGCATACAGCCACTTGGTGCTGTTGCCCCAATGCGGCACCTTCCTGCGCAAACACAACATCACCGGCCGTGTCAGCCCCGATAACGCGCGGGCCGCCCGCGAAGTGGCCGAGGCAGGTGACAAGACACAGGCGGCACTGGCCTCAGAATTGGCAGGTGAGGTCTATGGACTTGACGTGCTTGCGCGACACATCGAGGACAACGATCACAACACAACGCGGTTTTTGGTCATGTCGCCCAAGCCTGACATGTCCCGGCGTTCAGAGAAGATGATGACAACTTTTGTCTTTCGCGTGCGCAACATCCCCGCAGCGCTTTATAAGGCCATGGGTGGATTCGCGACCAACGGCGTGAACATGACTAAGCTGGAAAGCTACATGGTCGATGGTTCGTTCTCGGCCACTCAGTTTTATGCCGATATCGATGGCCATCCCGAGGATCGCTCGGTCCAATTGGCGATGGAAGAGTTGGATTACTTCACGTCAGAGGTAAAGGTTTTGGGCACGTATCCTTCAGACCCCGGACGCCCCTAGACGTATTGGCGAAAGACTCGCTCGGCTTGTGCCCAAACGCCGCCGCCTATGCTGTCCAGTTCCAATAGATATGGCAAAAGCTGCTCGGCAAAGTCAAAGCTGCTTTCCACGGGCAACATTGACGGCAAATTGTCGATGGCCATCACATCCAGCGGGGGTGGGCCCGCTGTGACGCGGACCACGGGATCGTTGAACGTGGTTGAGCGGTCATAAACCGGCACCGGGTTATAGTCGCTTCCCGGATCGCAAGACACATCTGCGATCACCCTCAGCGCGCGGTTAGCGTTCACAGCCTCAATCGGCACAAAGACCGGTACACCGGGGTTGGCTAGGATGCAGTTGACGAACATCTCATGCTCTAAAATTTCCGGGAATGGCCCGCCGTGCGCTGTTTCGTCCATGTCCCACTCGGTCACTGGCAGGCCAAGCGCACGACACAAATCAGCTGCACCTGACCCAACTCGCCCTTTGGCACCAATGATAATTACGCGCGGCTTGGCAGCACCGAGCGCGCCGAACAGTTCCTCAAGCAATGCCTCCTTCCCCGTATAGGTCTCCACCGGGCCAAGTGTTTCGCCGCGTCGCTGCGCATCAAACGCCATCAAGCCAACTGCAGCGCCTGCAAAACCGGCCCAATAGCCAAAGGCGGCCACACGCCTGCCGTTTTGATCGACGAGGTTCTCCAAGTCATAAAGGGTCCCGCCGCCGCGCCTGAAGCGGGCCAAAAGGGCAGGGCCGTCGGGCTGGCCTTTGTAGGCGTGCCCGAACATGATGTGGCGATGGCGCAGGTCAGGGCCGTTTGGATCAAGCTCTTTGAGGCCAAGAACGATCACATCTTTCGGCGCGTTAACCCATGAGGACGCAGGCTTAATCGATGCTCCGGCTTGCGCATAACCGTCGATCGAAATAGCCCGACTGGGGCTTTCTTCGACCGTCACTTGGTGGCCCGCATTCAAAAGTGCCGCGGCACCCTCAGGTGTCAGGGCAACCCGCTGCTCCATCGGGCGTTCTTCCGCACGAACCCAGATGTGTGCCATCAGCGTTCGCCTTCGTGTTGCAGGCGTTGCTTGGCAATCCGTTCGTTCTGCTCGGCTTTCAGATTGTCGGTGAGTGCCGCGGAGACAAAATCCATATGCTGCTCGACGGCTGCGCGCACGGCATCCGCGTCACGCGCTTGCAAGGCATCGTTTATCGCGCGGTGCTGATCCAAAAGCATCGTACGCGTCGTCTTTTGCCGGAACATGATCTGACGATTGTAAAACACACCCTCGCGCAGCAATTCGTACATCGAGCGCATCATGTGCAGCATCACCACATTGTGGCTGGCCTCGATGATTGCAAGGTGGAAATCGGCATCAAGACGCGCCTCTTCCTTAGGGTCACGCTTTTTATGCGCCGTCTCCATCTTGAGAAAAATCTGGTTCACAACCTCAAGATCGGTGTCCGAGGCAAGCCGTGTGGCGCGCTCGGCGGTCAATCCCTCCATATCTCGCCGAAACGACACGTAGTCGAACACCGCCTCGATGTGGCTTTCAAAAAGCCGGGTCAAAGCGGGCGAAAAGGCTGAGCCCAGAACATCAGCGACAAAAATCCCCGAATTGGCCTTTGCAGTCAGAAGGCCGGTTTCCTGCAGTTCCGAGACAGCTTCGCGCAGCGATGGGCGAGAGACGCCAAAGCGTTCGGACAATTCGCGTTCGGACGGCAGCCGCTCTCCCGGGCGCAGAACGCCGCGCAGAATCAGCAGCTCGATCTGGCGGACGACTGACTTTGAAAGCTTCTCGGGCTGAATTTTCTCAAAGGGCACAACGTAACTCCAGGCATTGAGAGAGCGTAAATTGAGAGCGAAGCGATCACAATGCCTTAGCTGATCAGCCGACCCCAAAGGTCATATTCGCCTGCCTCGTCAACCTCAACAGTCACTATATCGCCGGGCGCTAGTCCTTCAAAACCTGCGTCGATGAAAAGCTGCCCGTCAATTTCGGGCGCGTCGGCCTTGGTGCGGCAGGTGGCGGCATCGTCGTCTACCTGATCCACGATTACCTCGATGCGCTTGCCAACCTTGGCGCCCAGCTTTGCCTCTGAAATCGCCTGCGCCTTTTCCATAAAGCGGTGCCAGCGCTCTTCCTTAACTTCAGGTGCCACGTGATTTGGCAGGGCGTTTGAGCGCGCGCCCTTTACATTTTCGTATTGAAAACAGCCAATACGGTCGAGTTGTGCCTCGTCGAGCCACTCAAGCAGCGTTTCAAACTCTGTTTCAGTCTCGCCCGGGTAGCCGACGATAAATGTCGAGCGCAAAGTGATGTCAGGGCAAACCGCGCGCCACGCCTGAATTTCGTCCAGCGTTTTCGCTGCCGCCGCAGGACGGGCCATACGTTTGAGCGTGTCGGGGTGAGCGTGCTGAAAGGGCACGTCCAAATATGGCAGGATCAGCCCCTCGGCCATTAACGGCACCAGATCGCGCACGTGGGGGTAGGGGTAAACGTAGTGCAGGCGCACCCAAGCCCCCAATTCGCCCAAAGCGCGCGACAGCGGGATAATCGGAAACTTATGCTCTCTATCCCGGACGTCCGTGCCATAGGCCGAGGTGTCCTGACTGATGACCAGCAGTTCCTTCACTCCGTTTTCAACCAGTTTTTCCGCTTCGCGAAGGATCGCACGCTCTGGCCGCGAGGAAAGCTTGCCGCGCATGTCTGGGATGATGCAGAACTTGCAGGCGTGATTGCAGCCTTCGGAAATTTTCAAATAACTGTAATGCCTTGGTGTCAGTTTCACGCCTTGGGCCGGGAGCAAATCGACAAACGGATCAGGCGATGGCGGCACCGCCACATGGACTGCGTCCAACACCTGCTCGTATTGCTGCGGGCCGGTGACCGCCAAAACCTTGGGATGCGCGCCGGTGATATACTCAGGCTCTGCCCCAAGACACCCAGTGACAATGACCCGCCCGTTTTCGGTTAGCGCCTCGCCGATGGCATCAAGGCTTTCGGCCTTGGCACTGTCAAGAAATCCGCAGGTGTTCACAATAACCGCATCCGCCCCGCCATAATCAGGGCTGATCGCGTAGCCTTCGGCGCGCAAACGGGTCAGAATGCGCTCGCTGTCGACCAAAGCCTTGGGGCAGCCTAGCGACACCATACCAATGGTCGGTTGTCCGTCGCGTGCCGCAGTGGGAACGCGCGCGTTTGCCAGATCAGGGCGAAGGTCGGGTGGGTTTGCAGACATGAGCGCGCTTTTAACCCCATAACAGAATAAGCGAAAGTCAACATCACGAAGTCAGTGGCCTTTTAACATTCATCAATTAGTCGTCTGATTTTATTCGAAATTTGAACATAAAGGTTGGTCAGATATGATTTGGAATAGCTTAAAGGATTTAGTGGCATGAAACTGAAAGCAATGGCTGGGCTCGCCCTTATACTGTTGGCAGGATGCGCGACACGAGAAACGCCTCCCGGGGTGAAATGCATGTTTGAAGTGAAGCCAGAGGGAAGCTACGCAAAGGCCAATACGCCCGGCGCGCGATTCGTACCCGCAAAAGGCGGCTCTCAGGCAGAAGCTGACGCTTTGAATGCATGCATGGACCGCCGCGGCGCATAGTGCGACGCCGGGCTGGCATTGGATAGGGTTGCGTGCCAATTCCTGCACAGTCGGTCAACGTGCACAATTCTAACTCATGGCCCCCGGCTGATCGCTCGGCGAGATCGTATCACTCAGTCGCTGGGGCGCTGCTAAGCAGTCAGGCCATTCTCATTCTTGCCCAGATATCTTCGCCGGCTGCCCATGCGGCGAGCCAGTCAGGCAAACGATCAGACATTTCGTAAATGGCGACATTTGGGTCCATGCCATGCTCCATGACGTTTGGGTCCCAATGCAAAAGACGCATCTCATCATCGGTGCAGTCAAGACAGGTCTGCATGGCGCACCCCCAATGACAAAACGGCAAAATCCTACGGGGCCATTGCCAGGCTGCGTCGCTGGGGTCGGGCGTAACGAAACTGCAATAAAGATCGACGGCAGTGTCTTTCTGGTCATCGACCGCGCCACCTGCCAGCCCAGCCATGCCGTAACCGGGGCCAAAGCCACCGTTGCCAATGTCGCGGTATAGCTGGATCAGCAGATCAGGCGGTGAAAATCCCAGCCGCTCGACGGAAAGCTTCAGATCGCTATCACTTAAGGGTGCTGCGACTTGTGTTGTTCGGCTCTCATCAGTGCGGGTCTCGGCCGCGGCGGCTCTTGCCGATACAGCCTTTATCAGACCGGCGTTCAACGCCGCCGATCGCGCCGGTTCGACATTGGCTGGAACGCCACACCCACATGCGCTTCGCAATAGGGCTTGCCTTGCTGGACGGACAGGCCGCAAAACCAGAAGTCTTCCGTTGCCGGATCGCCGATCGGCCATTTGCAGGTGCGCTCGGTCAATTCCATCAGGCTGATGCGCTTGGCAGTTTTTTCGACCTCGTTCACCTTGGCCAAAGCCTCGGGGCTGATCTCATTGGCCGACGGTTGTGGCGGCAAAGGTTGACCGGCAGGCACAATGGGTTTGCGCGGGGTCACGGTGACCTCGACAACCTTGACCTCTGTCGAGGTTTTGGCCGCGCCTTTTTTCGGGGCTGCTGGTTTGGCCGACTTCTTCTCAGGTGCAGGTGCTGACGATCCGGCACGGTTCGACAGACCAAGGCGATGCACTTTGCCGATAACGGCATTGCGGGTCACGCCACCAAGCTCCTTGGCAATCTGACTTGCCGACTGGCCTTCGCCCCACATTTTCTTCAAAGTTTCTACGCGTTCGTCTGTCCACGACATCTGTCGACCTGCCTACCTTTTGCCAAGGCCTCTATTTTAATCTTCCTTGCGCTGGATACAAGAGAGGGGAGAGGCCAGTGTTTCACGAATGGCACACCCTTCTTTCGAAAGCGTGACGATAACAATGCGCCGAATACGGGCATAGTGTCGTCAAATTTACGCCAATATCGCCCATTTTCTGCCTTTTTTGCCCAACTCCCGCCACAATTGCACCGTATTCCTTGGTGCAAGGCCTTGTTTCGGCCGTTATTTAGTAAGGTGTTGCTTATGTCCCTCCGTAGAGACCTCTCACGTAAAAATGCGCCTGCGGCCGCGAAAAAGTCGAAAGTCACGACACTCGCGGTCGCCTGCCTTGCAATCTTTGCAATAGGCGGCACGGTTCTGACGCTTGCCAGCGGAATCGATTGGGTTGTGACAGACAACCAGTTGACGCCGGTTTCAAGCATTCCGTCGCAAGCGGACGGCGCTTTTTACTTTGTCGTTGACCCATCAGCGACAGCCACGCTTTAAAAGGGCTTCCCATACGAACTGATTTCCTTTAGGCCAGCGCGCATGACGTGTGCTGACCTTCAAAGCCTTCGACGCCGACGCTAACAGCGTCCGTTTCGACACGTCTTCACTCTTACATTTCGTTGACTTGCCCCGCACACGCTGGCACGTCTTTGGCTCTTGAAAAGGAAATTCTTGATGATCCCGTCTGTCCTTCCAACTTATTCCCGTGCGCCGCTGAACTTTGTTCGCGGCGAAGGTGTCTGGCTGGTCGAGGCGGATGGACGCCGATTTCTCGATATGGGCGCAGGCATCGCGGTCAATGTGCTGGGGCATGCCAATCCTGATCTTACCGCAGCACTCACCGAACAGGCGGCTCGGTTGTGGCATGTCTCGAACCTTTACGAGATCCCTCAGCAAAAAGAGCTGGCCGACCGGCTGGTTGAGGCGACTTTTGCCGACACGGTATTCTTCACCAACTCAGGAACGGAAAGCGCCGAGCTGGCGATCAAGATGGCGCGGAAGTACTGGTTTGAAAAAGGTGCGCCACGCGCGCAGATCGTGACCTTCACCGGCGCGTTTCATGGAAGGTCCACCGCTGCTATCGCCGCCTCGGGTGCCGAAAAGATGGTCAAGGGCTTTGGGCCGTTGATGCCGGGTTTTACCATCGTCGAATTTGGCGATCACGACGCGTTGCGCGCGGCGATTACAGATGAGACTTGCGCAGTAATTCTGGAGCCGGTGCAAGGAGAGGGTGGTATTTTACCCGTTCCAGATCAGTGCCTTAAGGGCCTGCGTGACCTTTGCGATGAGACCGGCGCGCTTTTAATTTTGGACGAAGTTCAGTGCGGTATGGGACGCACAGGCAAGCTCTTTGCACATGAATGGGCCGGGATCGAGCCGGACATCATGATGGTCGCCAAAGGCATTGGCGGCGGTTTTCCCCTTGGCGCTGTTTTGGCCACGGAGAACGCCGCGTCCGGTATGGTTGTTGGCACGCATGGTTCGACCTATGGCGGCAATCCTTTGGCCTGTGCGGTCGGCAATGCGGTGATGAAAATTGTGGCCGAGCCTGCGTTTCTGGCAGAGGTGCAGCGCAAATCGGGTGCGCTGCGTCAAAAGCTGGAAGGCCTTGTCGCTATGCACCCGGACATTTTTGAAAGCGTGCGCGGTGTGGGCCTGATGCTAGGCGTTAAATGCAAGGTTGCGAACGTGGATGTTGTTCAGGCCAGTTACGACACCGAGCTGATTGTTATTCCTGCCACTGACAACGTGGTGCGGTTGTTGCCGCCATTGAATATTTCTGACGACGAGATCGCCGAAGCCATAAACCGGCTTGATACAGCGGCGACATCACTTGAGGCCAAGACATGACCCATTTTCTGGATATCCACAAAACAGACCCGCAAGATTTGCGGTCGATCCTCGATGCGGCAGGCCGGATCAAAAACGCGCGCGCAGGCCGGACCAAGGGTGCGAAAGACGGCGATCAGGTGCTTGACGGTTACATCGTGGCGTTGATCTTTGAAAAACCGTCCACAAGAACCCGCGTCTCTTTCGATGTTGGCGTCCGCCAGATGGGTGGCGAGACGCTTTTGCTGACCGGATCAGAAATGCAGCTGGGCCACGGTGAAACCATCGCCGATACCGCCCGGGTGCTGTCGCGCTATGTCGATCTGATCATGATCCGCACATTCGAAGAAGAGGCGCTTTTGGAACTGGCCGACCACGCGAGCGTGCCGGTGATCAATGGGCTGACCAATCGCACCCACCCCTGCCAGATCATGGCGGATGTCTTGACCTTTGAAGAGCATCGCGGACCGATCAAGGGCAAAAAGGTTGTCTGGACGGGCGACGGCAACAATGTTTGCGCCTCTTTTCTGCATGCCGCGGGTCAGTTCGGGTTTGATATGGTGTTCACAGGACCCGAAACTCTTGATCCGGAGCGCAGCTTCATCGAATTTGCACGCTCAAAAGGATCAAGTGTCGAGATTGTACGCGATCCGTTTAAGGCGGTGGAAGGCGCTGATCTTGTCGTTGCCGATACCTGGGTTTCGATGCACGACAGCCAGACCACGAAAGAGCGTCGTCATAACCAATTGCGCCCTTACCAGGTCAACGAAGAGCTGATGTCGCACGCCAAGCCGGATGCGCTTTTTATGCATTGCCTGCCGGCACACCGCGACGAGGAAGCGACAAGTGCCGTGATGGACGGCCCGCACTCGGTGATCTTTGACGAAGCCGAGAACCGTCTGCACGCGCAAAAGGCCATCATGCGCTGGTGTCTGGGGCTTTAGCCTCAGGCTGGGGCGTCGCGGCAAATCCTGAGCTGACCTGACCCAAAGTCAAGAACCCGCCCGGCATTGAAGTCGTCTCCAAAGAGCGCCGCAATCGTTTGTTTGGCGCTTAGCGCCTTGCCGTGCCAGACAGCAAGATCGATCGCCGACAAATGCTCTTGTGCAACTTTGCGGCAAACATTTTCCGCCAAGGTTCTGACCTGCAGGAAGTTTTCCTCATCGGGTTCAAAAAGCCCGCGCGAGAGCCAGATCTCCGAGAAGTCACGTAAGACGGTGTTTGCTTCTGTCGCGTTTGGTGTCAAAGCCACCATGTCGGCGACGCCTTCTACAAAGAACTCTTGGTCCACAATTGATAAGGCTTCGGGTTCGCATTCTATCAGTGAATTCAGCATCCAGACGTAGGGTGCTGCTCCGATGTTAGTCCCAACTGTGGCAGCCGCAGCCTTGCGTGCTTCCAACTCAAGCTCTTGATAAGTTCCAAACCACCGCGGCAAAAGATGAAAGCCATGCTCCTTGTACATCATTGGATTGCCGGGATCGAGGGCTCGCCATTTGTCGTAAATCGACCGCATCCGGCGCCCGTCGTCGCCTATGTGGCGCGCATGAATGTGGGCAGCATGGGCAATGATCGGAGACGTGATTCCGCCTTCGGTGAACGGTGCAAGCCACTTCTCGGCCGCATCGTAGTGCTGGTTCATGCGGCTCCATTCCAGCGCTGACACAGAGTCCGCAAATCCATCTCCGCGCCAGGCCCAGCCGATATCAAGGTGTGTCCGCGCGGCTAACGCTGCCAAAACATGATCCTGCGGTGCTGCATTCGCTGCCGTCCCGATGCGCTCCACCAATTCTGCAATTTTCCTTTGGCAGTGCTCCGGGTCCATAACCTCAAGGATATCATTTAGCTCTGAACGTGCGCCCCAGCTCATGAAACCGTAATCGCGCATTGGCCCGCTGCTTGCCTGAAGCGAGCGCTCGGCAACATGGATTTCCGCGGACAATGCCTGCCACTCACCAGCGTCTGCCAAGGCGCGTGCGCGCTCCGTTATCGCGTCATGTGGGTCTTCTGTGGATTCAATTGTTGAGATTTTCACCAAAGCATCGACCTGCGCGCGATCCATATCTTTGAAAGGATCGTCTTTATGCATTCGAAAAACGGCAATGATCGCGTAAGCGGCAAACACCGGGAGCAATAGTATACCAACAAAAATGCGCAAAATATTCATTCCAAAATCTCCAATGTCCGTCGCATAGTTGTTTGGAAATATGTCGATTTTTTGACTCATGAGCGCCGTGGTTTCATCGACCCGTGAAACTTCTCCTTCGATATGATAGGGTGTCAGCATGACCCGAATACTTCTCCTTTGCCTGGTTCTGGCCAGCCCTGCCGTTGCCCAAGATGAAGAGCAGGGCATCGACCTGATGTCGGAGGCGTTGAAGCTTTTCATGCGCGGATTGATGCAGGAAATGGAGCCTGCGATGGAGGGGATGGAAGGGCTGCTGGATGATCTCAGCGCCTATCATCCGCCCGAAATCCTGCCCAACGGCGATATCATCATCCGTCGCAAAACGCCTGTTGAACGCGATCCGGATGACGAAAGCGGTGAAGTCGACCTTTAAAACAAGCACCACAAGCCCAGAAAACCCTCTGGATATGCCATACTCGGGTCACATTTTGCTGTTTCGAAAACCGGGATAATAAGCGCTTACCGGGCAGTAAAAAATGGCGACCACGACAGCAGAAAATCGCGTTCAGACCGAGCGCCTTGCGCCTGTGTTGTTCACAGCAACGATCTTTCTAAGCGCAAGCCTGCTGTTTTTCGTCCAACCGCTTTTTGCCAAGATCGTTTTGCCGGTGATCGGCGGCGCGCCTGCGGTGTGGACCGTGGCGATGCTGTTTTTTCAATCCGTGTTGATCGCAGGCTATCTTTATGCCCACCTTTCAACGCGCTACTTGCCGATCAAGGCTCAGGTAGTCTTGCACACGGCGATATGGGGCGCGGCCCTGTTTTTTCTGCCGCCCGAGTTGCCGGAAAACTGGCGATTGAACGCGGCAGAGCCTGTCGCTCTTCAAACGCTTGGGCTTTTCGCCTTGGGCATAGGCGCACCTTTCGCGCTTTTATCTTCCAATGCACCACTTATCCAGTCTTGGTACGCACGCTCTGGCGGACCATCTGCCGATGATCCCTATTTCCTTTATGGAGCCTCCAACCTTGGATCACTTCTCGCACTTTTGGCCTTTCCGCTGGTGGCAGAACGCTATTTTGGCGCGGGTACGATTGCCTTTGGGTTTTCGGTCGGGTTCTTTGTCTTGGGATTTGGTTTGCTAGCGAGCGGTGGGTTGATCGCGGGACGCCAGGCGCAGGCATCGGCTAAGGTCGAGGACAGCCCGGCCCCGGCAATTCAGGATTACCTTTTCTGGGCACTGCTCGCCTTTGTGCCGTCGTCGCTGATGCTGGCGGTTACCTCGAAAATCAGCACTGATGTGGGTGCGGTCCCGCTTGTCTGGGTGATCCCGCTGGCGCTTTATCTGCTGACATTCGTACTGACTTTCAGTGCAAGAACCGTTTTCCAAGGTGCGTGGCTGACCAAAGCCGGGCAACTCTCAGCAGTTTTGTGCCTGTGCCTGTTCGTTGGCGTTGCTGGCGACCATCTGTCGGGCGGCATGTCGATGGTGTTGATTGCGTCTTTTTTCGTGGTCGCACTCTGGGCGCATCGCAGGCTTTATGAGGCCAGACCTCGCGCTCAGCATTTGACCATTTTCTACGTTACCATGTCTGTTGGTGGCGCGTTGGGTGGGCTTTTCAACTCGATTCTGGCGCCATCTTTCTTTGCTGACCTGATTGAGGGTCAGATCACCTTGGCGATCGTACTTGCTTTGGCTTTCAAACCGATGCTCGGACTAACGGCTGGCACCTTCTGGCGAGGTGTCTTGATCGGTGGCGCGCTGGGGTTTGCGGCGTCGGGCACTGCGTTGGCAATTGATGCCAATGCGGTATCGCTGGGCATTTTGATCGGCACGGCGGCTTTGATGGCAATGGTGGCCGCGCGAAAGTCACCACCGACGCTTGTGGTTGCGTTGGCCCTTATCGCGGTGTTGCCAGTTTGGATTGCGCGAGACGATGATCGCCTTTTCTCGGACCGCAGTTTTTTTGGGTTGCACCAAGTTCTGGATCGCGATGGCGCGCGTATTTATTCAAATGGAACCACCGTACATGGCGCCCAATCATTGCAAAGCGACCAAGTGCGACCAACGCCATCTGCCTATTATCACTCAAGCGGGCCCATGGGGCAGGTGCTGTACTCGTCTATCGGCATAGAGGCACAAAGCGTCGGTGTTGTTGGCCTGGGCGTTGGCGCTTTGGCCTGCCATGCGCGCGCAGGTCAGAATTGGCATTTTTACGAAATCGACGCGATGGTGGATCGCGTGGCCCGCGACACATCCATGTTTACTTTCCTGTCGTCCTGCGCGCCTGACGCACCGACGCACTTAGGCGATGCACGTGTGGTTTTGGCTGAACAATCGGGCTTTGCCTTCGATGTGCTTTTCCTTGATGCCTACAGCTCGAATGCGGTACCGGTTCATTTGACCACGCGCGAAGCAATGGCGCTTTATCTTGACCGGTTGGCACCTACGGGCGTGCTCGTCTTCCACATCTCGAACCGCTATTATGACATCGGCCTGCCCTTGGCGCGTTCGGCCGAGGCATTGGGTCTGCACATCTGGCGGCAGTATCACAACGAAAAACCAGCCGATGCCGAAGGTTTCAGGCCCAGCGATGTCGTGATCATCGCGCGCGATCCAAGCCACGCAGCGCCCGTGCTGCAAAACGGACGTTGGACCAAGCTTGCCTCGGATGGTGGTGCGATCTGGACCGACGACAAGGCCAATCCACTGTCGATCCTGAAGCCTGACGCGTTCCGTTGAGTCATCGCCCCTTTACTGAGACGTCAACGCCGCCCAGCGATTGCGCCAAAGACTGCAACCGCGCCTCTGCAACCTCGCCAAAAAGACCCCGTGTGCCATCGGCGAGGTGCAGTTCAAGCCGCTTCTTTTTCGGTTGGTATTTTAATTTTCCCATGGGTTGATCTTCCGAAGCCGTCAACATTGCGCCAAAGCGAAGCGCCTTGCCAAGTATCTCGGCCCTTTGCTTGGTCTCGTCGTCGATCAATTCGAAAAGTTCGTCGAAGGGCGAGCCATTTCGGTTGTTCTTGTAGCGATGAAACAGGGCAACGCCCAAAAAGACCCGTTCCTGATGGGTCATGCCGCCAAGGTTCGCGCGGGTCACCTCGTTAAAGCAAACCTCGTGGCGATAGTCGGGATGCGCGCGCCAACTGACGTCGTGCAACAGACAGGCCGCTTTGATCAGACGTTTGGCTGGCGCATTGCGCGCAGTGAAAAGCGGCTCAACGAACTCAAGTAACCGGCGTCCAAAGCCGGGCATGCGCGCGTCTTTACTTTCAGCAAACCGACAGGCTTCAATCAGTGGATCGCGGTCCCGGATCTCCTGCGGCATCTGCTCGTAAAGCATTCCTTCGCGGATACCATAGCTCGAAATGGCGATATCGTAGGGTTTGAAGGCGCGGATCACCTCCTTAAGGACCTGTGCGGCCAGGGGGACCAAGGCCATCCGTCCTTCGCCCAATCCGCTGCGCAAGCGAAGCTCCTCTGGGTCATTGTCCTGAATGTAATCTATTGTCTTATAAAGCGATTTGCGCGACATCCGGTATTCGTGAAGCACCGCGAGGGGATAACCACGCCGGTCCATGTCGATGCGCGCAATCGCGCGCCAAGAGCCGCCGACCAGAAAAAGACGGTCTCGCTGCGCGCCCATTTGTTCGGCCAGTTTTTCCACTTCGGCCTTTATGTGCTTCGAGACGCCCTTTTTGCCGCCCTTGATCGTCTTGAGCCGCTGTGGCCCCAGCTTGGACGAAAGACGCTTGCCCACATTGCCGTCACGCAACTCGGCCAGCTCCATTGAAGAGCCGCCAATATCGCAGACAAGCCCATAAGCGCCCGGCCATCCCAGAAGTACACCCTGCGCCGAAAGCCGCGCCTCTTCTTCGCCGTCGATGACAAAAAGCTTCAGCCCGGTTTCAGCCAAGACGCGATGGCGAAACTCCTCGCCATCTTCTGCTTCACGCACCGCGGCTGTTGCTACTGCAGTCAAAGGTCCAATGCCCATAGCTTCGGCCAAAAGCTGGAACCGTTTCAATGCCGACAGCGCACGCTCTTTGCCGTCAGGGCTCAATCGCCCACTGGTCGCCATATCCGTGCCAAGCCCGGCCATGACCTTTTCATTGAAAAAATATGCAGGCGAACGCGCGGCGCCGTCAAAAACCACCATCCGCACAGAGTTCGACCCAACATCAACAACGCCGACGCGCGACAAAGCCTGCGCGCTTGGGTCGTTGAAAAGCGGGCGTCCAAAAGGCCCCCAGTTCGTGGCGGTCGGCGCATCGATTTCCATGGCAGTCCCTCAGATCGTGCGCAGACCATGCAATGGCGGTGTTTGGGGGTCAATGGATCGCATGCGCTTTGCCAGCCTAAAGCAAATCCGCCAGCGCATCTGTGATAAATCCGTCTGGATCATCGACGAAGGCGCGGCAAAGCCTGAAGTGAGGCGTGTCGCGAAAATCAGCGGATGCGATGCCGTCGCGCGTCATTTGCCAGACGTCTGCGCCGGGCAGGGCCATCAGGATCGGCGAGTGTGTGGCCATGATCACCTGCGCCCGTACCGTGTCTTGCAGCCTCTTTAAAACGCGCAACAGCTCCAGTTTCGCTTTGGGGACAGCGCGCTTTCAGGTTCGTCGAGAAAATATATCCCTTGCAGCCACCCGCCTCGTCATAACCGGCCAAAGCGGCAATCGCTTCGATCAGCGTGGATTTTCCGGTGCCGTTTTCGCCCACAAGGATTGTGACTGGTTGCGAGAATTCAAGCGCAAATTCAGCCCCAAGCCAAGGCAGATCAAAGGGATAGCCTGCTTTCCCGCCCAGTGCGTCGTCCTTGTTAAAAAGACTGCGCAGGAAAGGCGCGCGAATGCTGGTCTCCTTACGACGCCGCGCCATAGATCTGCACCAATCGATCAATTGCGGCCTCGGCTGACATCTCCTCGCTTTCGCCCGTGCGGCGCGATGTCAGCTCGACCACGTTTTTCTCAAGCCCGCGCGGCCCAACGGTGATCCGCCATGGCAGGCCGATCAGATCCATCGTCGCAAACTTGGCACCAGCGCGCTCTTCGCGGTCATCGTAAAGCGTCTCAAGACCGCGTTTCTCCAACTCAAGTTGGATGCCGTGACAGGCTGCGTCCGTGGCACTGTCGCCCTGACGCATGTTCAATATCCCAACATGGAAGGGCGTTACGCCTTCAGGCCAGATGATCCCCTTTTCGTCATGGCTCGCCTCGATGATAGCACCCAGAAGGCGGCTCACGCCAATTCCGTGGCTGCCCATGTGCACCGGCACCTGATTGCCATCGGCATCCTGAACCTTGGCGCCCATGGCCTCCGAGTACTTGGTGCCAAAGTAAAAAATCTGCCCCACCTCAATGCCACGTGCCGAGCGTCTGTGCGCTTCGGGCACCTGCGCTTCAAATTCAGCTTCAACGTGGGTTTCATCGGTGCGGGCATAGCGAGACGTGAACTCCTCCAGCACTCCAGCGCATTGCGCCACGTCATCATAATCGATGTCACGATTGCCGAATTTCAGATCAGTGATCTCCTGATCATAAAACACCTCCGACTCGCCGGTATCGGCCAGAACCAGAAACTCATGTGTGTAATCCCCGCCAATCGCTCCGGCATCTGCACGCATCGGAATTGCCTGCAACCCCATGCGCTCATAGGTCCGCAGATAGCTGACCAAGTGCCGGTTATACGCATGCAAAGCATCTTCCTTGGTCAGATCAAAGTTATAACCGTCTTTCATCAGGAATTCGCGGCCGCGCATTACGCCAAAACGCGGGCGCACCTCGTCGCGAAACTTCCATTGGATGTGATAAAGAGTGAGCGGCAAATCCTTGTAGCTGTTCACATTGCTGCGAACAATATCTGTGATCAGTTCTTCATTGGTCGGACCATAAAGCATGTCGCGCCCGTGACGATCGGTAATCCGCAACATCTCTTGCCCATAATCGTCATACCGCCCGCTTTCGCGCCAAAGATCAGCGCTTTGCAGCGTCGGCATCAGCATCGGGATATGGCCTGCGCGCTGCTGTTCCTCGTGCACGATCTGCTCAATCTTGCGAAGAACTTTATATCCCAGCGGCAGCCACGAATAAATGCCTGCGCTGGCTTGCTTGATCATACCGGCGCGCAACATCAAACGGTGGCTGACAATCTGCGCCTCGGACGGCGTTTCTTTCAGAACGGGCAGGAAGTATCGGCTCAGGCGCATGGCGGCTCTCTTTTGAGAAATCAAAGGCTCAGCGAGGTCTAGGCCATCGCAATGGCACAAACAAGCAGCGAGCCTTGCCTTCATTGGTCCAAAAATATGTTGGGGAGGTCTGGAGGGGTAAAACCCCTCCAGTTGGTCGACCCCGAAGGGGTCGAAACCACAACCTTGCACTTCGCGCGCGCCCCTGCGAAACCTGAGCGCAAAGAGGAGAGCAGACATGGCCCTGCCTGTCCGGGATCAAGTAAAGTACTGGGGAATTGCGACCGTCGCCTTTCTGGTGATCATGTGGGCGCTTGGCAACGTGATCCTGCCTTTCGTTCTGGGGGCAGCCATTGCCTATTGCCTCGATCCCATCGCAGACCGCCTAGAACGCCTCGGCGCATCGCGCGCAGTGGCTACGGGCCTTATCACGTTTTTTGCGATCCTCGCATTCGTCATCGCAGCATTGCTGATCGTGCCGCTTCTGGTGCGTCAGGCCAGCGATTTAATCGCTTCCGCTCCGATGATCGTATCGAATCTGCAGGCCTTTTTAACCGAGCGTTTCCCGGATCTTGGCGACGCCAATTCAACCATCCGAAGATCGCTGTCGAGTATTGGTGAGACGATTCAATCCCGAGGGGATGAACTTCTTGAAACATTGCTGGCGTCCTTCTCGGGCGTGCTCAACGCAGTCGTGCTCTTTGTCATCGTTCCCGTGGTCGCCTTCTACCTGCTCTACGATTGGGACAACCTGATCGCCAAGGTTGACGGGCTTGTCCCACGTGACCATGC
>JABDJX010000127.1 GCA_013003245.1 Silicimonas sp.
CCCCCGTTCAACATATCGTTGCCGTCGTTTGATCCGCTGGTCAGCCAGAAAACGTCATCGCCAGCATCGCCATTGATAGTGTCGTCGCCCGCACCGTCAAAAATGAGATCGTTGCCGATGCCGCCGAAGATCAGATCATTGCCGATGCCAGCAAAAATCGTGTCGTTGCCCTCACCGCCGTTGATGGTGTCGTCACTCATAGGCCTTGCGCGCTCCAAGCTTTCTGCTTTGTGGTTGTGGCCAAAGAGCGTTAATACGTGGTTACTGCCTCGTGAATCAGATCTTTCTGAGCGGAAAGGCACGCTTTCAGATCGTATCGTGACAAAACCGTCCGCCGAGCCGCCTGGCGTAGGCCCACTTGGTCATCTCTTACAGCCAAGGCGTCCGAGACCCGCTGGGCGATTTTTGCAGCGTCAAAGAAATCAACCAGCCAACCATTCACACCGTCCTCAATGACCTCTGCTACTGGCGCTGTGTCTGATCCCACTACAAACGCGCCAGTTGCCATGGCCTCAAGCATCGACCAACTCAAGACGAATGGATAGGTCAGATAAAGATGCACCGAAGAGACCCGCAATAGCGACAGATAAGTCTCGTAAGGAATGCGCCCAGTAAAGTGCAAGCGGTCAGGCAACGGCCCAACTTCTTCAAGCATCACCTTGCGCCAAGTCCCTCCCCCCTTGGGCTTGCCGCCATAGCTGACCTCATCGCCGCCGACGATGACGACCTCGGCGTTTGGCCGCGCTTTCAGGATTTGCGGCAACGCCCGCATAAGCGAATGAAACCCGCGATAAGGTTCCAGATTGCGTGAGACGTAAGTGAGCACCTCGTCGGTTTGCGACAGCGTTTCGCCATTCGGGAGGGTAAACCTTGCCGTTGCATCGGGCGTGATGTGATCGGTATCGATTCCGTCGTGGATAACCCGTATCTTGTCTTGGTAAGGTTTCGGAAACTGAGCACGCTGCCACTGCGTCGGGCAATAGGCAAAGTCGGCGGCCTCAATGGCCAACAGGTGTTGTGATGATCGGGTGCGGGCCCGCAAAAGCGCATCGGGCCCTGTCGAAAATTCAGGATCAAACCCAACGTCAGACCCGGTGCCATTGTAATAAAACTCACAAAGCGAAATCAGCGGAACATCGGGCCATACGTCTTTAAGATAAAGCGTCTCACCCCAGCCCGGATTGCCAATCATCACATCGGGTCGATACCCCTTTTCGCGCAAAGCAAACCCAACGCGGGCAACAGCTTGGCCGTTCAGAACTGCGGCCTCCGTGCCAGCCAGATAGGGATGAATCTTCTGCGTAACTTTCCGGTGCGCTCCATATTCGATCTTTTTCACCCCACGCGGTGTGGGCTTGCCCTTTTGTGTGATGAAAAGCACCTCGTGCCCCTCGGCCGCCAGTTCCGGCGCCAAATGTTTAAACTGTCCCGGGCAATTCTGATGCACGAAAAGAACCTTCACGCGTCTCCTCTTCCCAGCGCAGAACTGGAGGTAATTATCTCAATTCAGACAACTAGGACATTATGCGGAAGGCCTTTGCAAGTGGTGCGAACAGGTTGCGGGTGTCATACCGCGATCGCGTGGCGAGCCGTTGCAGGAGACAGATAGGCATCGAAAACAGACGCGATCACCCGCACAACGGGCTTTCCCACTTCGGTCACACTCAGAACTGTGCGGTCGAGTGTGATCAAGCCGTCGCGCTGCATTTCTACCAACGACGGCAGTATATCTGCATACCAGTCCTTGACAAAGCCGTGGCGCACAGCCGCCTCATTTAGATCAACCCGCCCTTGGCACATCAGTTCCTCGATCACATGACCGCGCAGCCTATCTTCCTCACTCAATAGGCACCCCTTGCCAACTGGCAACGTCCCCGCCTCTACCGCGCGGGCCCAGGCCCCCGTTTCAGCGATGTTCTGGAAATAGCTGGAGGGTGTTCGGCCAATCGATGTGGCCCCTACTCCCAACATCGTTTGTGCCTGATCATCGGTATAGCCTTGGAAATTGCGTCGAAGCTTACCGGCTGCTGCTGCACGCGCCAGCGTATCATTAGGCAACGCAAAATGGTCGAGGCCAAGAGCGATATAACCAGACGCCCTTAATGAAGAGGCTGCCGCGTTTGCCTGGGCTAGTCTTTCGCTTGGGCCCGGCAAAGCTTCTTCATCGATCAAGCGTTGTTTCTTAGCCACCCACGGTACATGCGCATAACCAAAAAGCGCAACGCGGTCAGGCCTCATCTCTGCGCAAAGTCTCACGGTTTCCAGCAAAGTCTCAACACTTTGATGTGGCAACCCATAGATCAAGTCAAAATTGATCCCCGACACCCCGACATCGCGCAACCCATCGACCGAGCGGCGCACCATATCCGGAGGCTGCACCCGGTTGATCGCCGCCTGCACCTTTGCGTCAAATTCCTGAACGCCAAAACTGGCGCGGGTAAACCCAAGCTGACCGATCCGTTGGGTCATCTCAGAAGTCAGCGTTCTTGGATCGCTCTCGATCGCCAGTTCCGCGTCGGGCAAAACATCAAAGCGCCTGCAAACTAGCTCCATGACACGCTCCAGATCGTCCGGAACCAATGCGGTCGGCGTACCACCACCCCAATGCAGATGAGAGATTTTCATGCGGGCTGGCAAATGATCCGCAAGTAAAGACACGTCTTGCATCAGCGTTTTGGCGTATTGCGCGATGGGGGCATCCCGTGTGGCCAGCTTCATATTGCACCCGCAATACCAGCATAGCTGCCGACAAAATGGCACGTGAAGATAGAGCGAAATCGGCTCGTCAGGGTCGAGCGCCGCAAGCGACTGAGCGTATTTCTCGGCATTTACCGCATCGGAAAACTGAGGCGCTGTGGGATAGCTTGTGTATCGCGGCACATTGCGCGACATGTATTTCTTCAAAACATCTGACAAGAGATCACCTGGCTGCATGGGAATCGGTTGGTTACTAAATCGCCCACTCGGCAGACTGCGGCCGTGATTTAGATCAAGTTTTTCAAAGAATTTGACGACTGATAGATCAAAGGACGCTCGTTCGAATTCCCAACTTCTTGTAGACTGCGACAAACATCAGCCCGGTCCAAATGGCAGTTGCACTTTCTGTCGCGACCGCAGCACCCATTATCCCAAAATTCGGAACCAGCAATAGGTTGTGCCCGACGTTTGCCATAAGGCCAGCCGCTGAGTTAAGCGCGGCCCGGTTTCTTCGCCCAGCATGTTAAGTATCATCGAGACAGGCCCGACACACGCAATCAAAAGCGGCCCAATTGCAAGGCACAGCGCACTTGGCGTGTCGGTATTTCAAAATCCGGAAGCGGTTTTGCAAGACTGCCCGCCGCTGTCCGACGCCGCGTCTATTGCGTACGCGATTCTATGAGGTACAGCTTTTATTGGCGATCCCGGAAGGACTCGAACCCTCAACCCCCTGATTAGAAGTCAGGTACTCTATCTAAACTTCTCCTAACCTATCAGAACACCTAAGCCGCACCATAGTCCTTGTTTAGTTGACTTAAGCTATCTAAGTTAGGCAGCGATAGCAACTTGGGGTAACAGAGCAAAACGCGCAATTCTGTTACCCCAGCGTTACCCGGAAGGACTGTCTGACAATGGCTAAAGCACTGACACCCGCCGCAATAGGCAAAATGAAGCCGCCCGAAAAGCGCATTGAAGTCCCCGACCCTGCTTTGTCGGGCCTGTATCTCGTTCTTCAACCTTCAGGCGCGAAGTCTTGGGCTGTGCGATACCGGTTCGCAGCCAAACCGCGAAAGTTGACGCTGGGCAAGTGGCCAATCATCGGACTAGCAGATGCGCGCATGGCCGCGTCAGAAGCGCTGGCAGAAGTCGAGCATGGCCGTGACCCCGGAGCGGACAAGGTTGCGGCCAAGAAGGAGCGCGCCACCAATGCCGACCGCGATAAAATCGAAACGCTGTTCGAC
>JABDJX010000137.1 GCA_013003245.1 Silicimonas sp.
AAAAAATTAGCCAAATTTTAACGATTGACTAATCTTTCACTTTTTTAGTGGACGGTGCCGGCAAGTGAAAAGGAAGCGCTTATGCTCGCCCGTATTATTGTGTTGATGATGGCCGGGGTCGTTGTAATGACCCTGGTTATGGTTATGGCTACTGTCCTTTGGACAGCCGAAAAGAATAACGAAAGCGCTGCGTCTGACAGCAGCTTGATGATTGGCGGCGGATATGAAGCCCTAGAAGAAGCCCTTATTGCGATAAACTGGGATTATTCCAGCTGGACTGCGGCTTTGGATAACACGAATGAGCGCAACATTGATTGGCTTACGGAAAACATGGGTGCCGGGGCGAACGGCGATAGTTTTGGATTGATCCAGATCACACTGCCGGAAGACTGGTCATCCTTGGTGTGGACCAAAGAGTCACTCGAAACGGTCTCTTACGACGCTGTGATCCCAGAAAATATCGTGCGCGAGGTGCACAGTATCCTGGTCTCGAAACCTGTGGGCAAATCTGTCAATCTGGCATTCGCAGTAAATCTTGACGGTCGCATTTATCTTGTCGCCGCACACTTGCTCCAGCCATGGGGGGAAGCACCGTCTGTGCCCATCAACACGCTTCCCATCAACTTGATGGCAAGAGAATTGTCCGATGAGGTGTTGTCTGGCCTGGGGTCTTCGTTTTTGGTTGACGACCTTTCAATCGTAACAGATGTGCCGGACTCGATGGCCTCGCTTCCAATTCAAGATATTTCTGGCGATACGCTTATCTATCTCGCCTGGACACCACCACGCCCCGGTGCCGAATTGATGCGCATTGCAGCCGTGCCGCTTTCAATTGGTGTGCTTGTATTTCTGGCGCTTTCCGGGATTGTAACTGTTCTGGCAAGAAATAGTGCAAACGAATTGGTGCGCAGAGAAGACGAAGCACTGAAAATTGCACGCACTGATACGTTAACGGGGCTGCCAAACCGGTTGGGGTATAACGAACACATTTCAAAATTGCGCCTCCTCGGAGGATCAGTTGCGATACTGTTTATCGATGTGAACCGGTTTAAGGACGTAAACGATAATTATGGTCATGCTGTCGGTGATAAATACATTGAGTTGATTGCCAGTAAAGCAATGGCAGTTGTTGGCGACAATGTACTCTTCGCGCGCATAGGAGGTGATGAGTTTGCTGGCATCTTTGCAGGTGCCGACGCGAAAGAAAGGTGTGTTGCTTTCAGTCGTGAGCTTACGCATGAGCTTGGAGATTCAGTTCGTGTTGGAGACCACGTATTCTCGGCATCTTTGGCAAAGGGATATGCCGCTGGTGATCAAAAGGATATGAAGCTGCGAGAGCTTGCGCACAGGGCTGATGCCGCGATGTACGAAGCAAAAAATCGTGGAATGAAAGAGGCGTTGGAGTACACGCCCGAGCTGGAAAAAGACGCGAAATGGGAGGCGGAAATTGTTCGATGTCTTAATATTGCCCTGGAAGACGCCGATGAATTTGATGTGGTCTACCAGCCCATTTTCGATGTTAATACCCGAAAAATGAAGTCTGCAGAGGCTTTGCTCAGGTGGCATTCAAAAATTCTTGGACACGTCTCGCCAGAAAAGTTTGTTCCAATTGCCGAGCGTCAGGGGAAGATTGAGGCCATTGGTCGCTGGGTAATAGCAAAAGTGCTATTGGATATGAGTGAATATGAAGGTTTGCATGTAAATATCAATTTGTCTCCATATCAATTGAGATCGAAAAACCTGGTCAATGAAATTGTTGAATTGGTTGAGGAACTTGAAGTCTCACCTGAACGTATTACGTTTGAGATTACAGAAGGTGTATTGATTGAAGAGCCAGATTTCGCCGCCTTTACCCTTGATACATTGCGAGATCATGGCTTCAGCATAGCTATTGATGACTTTGGGACGGGATACTCGTCAATTGGGTATTTGCGACAGTTCGCGTTCGATAAGTTGAAAATCGACAAAAGCTTTGTAGACGATCTTGGGTTGGATGAAAAAAGTGAAAGTCTGATGACCGCGCTGGCTTATCTTTCCCGATCCCTTGGGCTTGAGATTGTTGCAGAAGGCGTCGAAACCGAAAGCCAGTTCAATATTTTGAAGGAATTAGGATACGATCAGATCCAGGGTTATTTCTTGTCGCGCCCTGTTCCACTATCTGATTTGCAAGATGCTGCAAACGCACCCGCGAATACACTCCAGGCCAACGCGGTAGGGTGACGAACCAGGTTCTACCGCACGCCAATTTCGGCAAGTGCCGCCAGAAGCTTGGGAGGCAGATCGTCATTCGCGCTGCTTTTCGGCAGATCGCGTGGTGCCACGTTGCCTTCGAGATAGCGCCATCCTTGGAACGGACGTTTTGGCGCGGCCTCTGTTCGGCGAACCTCTGGGTTCAGGACAATGCCACAGCGGCGTATGCCATCAGCACGGGTCACCTCGTCCAACCGAATAATGCTTTGACGGGCCAGCACTACACCTTTGAACACCCAATAAAGCGAGCCACCGTCCAGTAACTCTGTCTCGCGTTTTGGCCACATGCGCGTCACGTGACGTGGCAGGCCGTCAGGCCCCTTGGCTCGGGGTGACTTTTGCCAGTCAATCAGATCCTGAACTTTTTCGGCCCCGACACAGAGTTTTATCAGATTTAGAGTGTTATCCACAGATTCGTCCACAATTGATACTTTATATGGTAGCGCACTTAGCGTCAGCTTCAATCAGTTGTGTTTTTTGGCAGTTTTCGCTACTTTGGTAATCGTTCTTTTCCGGGGAATCACCATGTCACGTTTCGCTGCTCCGATTGCCGAGCAAATCTGGGATATGAAATATCGCTTTAAGCATGCCGATGGGGCACCGATTGACGTCTCGGTTGAAGACACGTGGCGGCGGATCGCACGGTCTCTAGCCAAGAACGAGGACGACCCAACGCATTGGGAAGAGGTGTTTTACGACGCGCTGGCCGATTTCAAATACCTGCCGGCCGGACGCATCACGGCAGGCGCGGGCACGGCGCGTTCGGTGACGCTGTTCAACTGCTTCGTCATGGGCACGATCCCTGACAGCATGGGCGGTATCTTTGACGGTCTGAAAGAGGCTGCGCTGACCATGCAGCAGGGCGGCGGAATTGGGTACGATTTCAGTACTATCCGGCCCAAGGGCGCAGACGTCAAAGGTGTGGCGGCAGACGCCTCTGGGCCGCTGTCGTTCATGGATGTCTGGGACGCGATGTGCCGCACTATTATGTCAGCAGGGTCACGGCGTGGGGCGATGATGGCAACGCTGCGCTGCGACCACCCTGATATCGAGGATTTCATTTCGGCCAAGTCCGACCCGGCGCGGCTTCGAAATTTTAACGTCTCGGTTCTGGTGACAGATGCGTTCATGGATGCGGTCAAGGCCGATGGGCCGTGGGAATTGGTGTTCGACTGCAAGGTCTATCACACTGTGCAGGCGCGGGATTTGTGGAACAAGATCATGCGTGCGACATTTGACTATGCCGAACCAGGCGTGATTTTTATCGACCGGATCAACGCAACCAACAACCTTGCCTATTGCGAAACGATAGCCGCGACGAACCCGTGTGGCGAACAGCCATTGCCGCCCTATGGGGCATGTTTGCTGGGCTCGATTAATCTCGCGCGGTTGGTATCTGACGCGTTCGAGGGCAACGCGTCTTTGGATGAAAAGGCTTTGGACCAGCTTGTTGCAACCGCCGTCCGGATGATGGACAACGTGGTTGATGTCTCGCGCTTTCCTCTGGAGCAACAGGCGACCGAGGCGCTTCAAAAGCGGCGGATCGGGTTGGGTGTGACCGGCTTGGCAGACGCGCTTTTGATGGTGGGACTACGCTATGGATCGGACGAGGCGGCGCAACAGACGTCTCGCTGGTTGCACCGCATTGCCCGCGCCGCCTATCTGGCGTCGGTCGATTTGGCGAAGGAAAAAGGCGCCTTCCCGCTTTTCGATTCTGACGCGTTCTTGGCCAGCGGTGCGCTTCAGCGCATGGACGAAGACGTGCGCGCTGCCATTCAAGACCATGGGATACGCAACGCGCTTTTAACCTCGATCGCGCCCACCGGAACAATCAGTCTTTATGCGGGCAACGTCAGCTCTGGCATCGAGCCGGTGTTTGCCTATGCGTACACCCGCAAGGTGTTGCAAAAAGACGGGTCTCGGACGGAAGAAGAGGTGGTGGACTACGCCGTGCAGATGTGGCGCGAAAAGTTCGGGGATGCCGAGTTGCCTGGTTATTTTGTCAACGCACAAACGCTAGCTCCGCTGGAACACGTCAAGATGCAGGCCGCGGCGCAGGAGTGGATCGACAGCTCTATTTCCAAGACAATAAACTGTCCGGAAGACATCAGCTTTGAGGATTTCAAAGAGGTCTACATGCAGGCCTATGAAACCGGATGTAAGGGCTGCACGACGTATCGGCCGAATGCGGTGACCGGCTCGGTCTTGACCGTGAGTGACGCGGAAGAAAAGACGCCCGCCGAGGTGTCCGGTGCTTTGAGTTCCGAAGGCGATGTTGTCTATATTTCCGAGCCTCTCGACCGGCCTGCAGCTCTTGAGGGTAATACCTACAAACTGAAATGGCCTGACAGCGAGCATGCGATTTACATCACTATCAACGACATTTTCGTTGGTGGGCGCAGGCAGCCGTTCGAGGTCTTTATCAACTCAAAAAACATGGAGCATTTTGCCTGGACAGTGGCCTTGACGCGAATGATATCGGCGGTGTTCCGGCGCGGCGGCGATGTGTCTTTCGTGGTGGAAGAGTTGAAGGCAGTTTTTGATCCGCGCGGTGGCGCGTGGATGCAGGGGAAATATGTGCCGTCGATTTTGGCCGCCATCGGCGGCGTTATCGAGCGCCATATGGTCGAGATTGGCTTTATCGCAGGCGAAGGCATGGGCCTCAAAGAAGATCCGCAAGCGCAAGTGGTGAACCTTGGCGAGAACCGCGGCCCCGCGTGCCCCAATTGCGGACAGTTCGGCATGCAGATGATCGAAGGCTGCATGACCTGCCCAAGTTGTGGGCATTCAAAATGCGGCTAACGGGCTAGTTTCTGTTTTTCAGTAAAGCCTCGATGCTTTCTAACCGTGCGCGGATTTCGTCGCGATACGCGTCGGTTGCTTCGCCCTCTTCCTCGGAATGGGCGGCTTGCATCGAGTTCACGATCAGACCGACAAGCAGGTTCACCACCGCAAATGTTGTAACCAGAATAAATGGTAGGAAAAAAGCCCACGCGTAAGGGTAAACCTCCATCACCGGGCGCACGATGCCCATCGACCAGCTTTCCAGCGTCATGATCTGAAAGAGCGTATAACCTGACTGTGGCAGTGAACCGAACCAATCGGGGAAGGACGCGCCGAAAAGCTTTGTCGACATCACGGCGCCGATGTAGAAAAGCAGCGCCATTAGCAAGAACACCGAGGCCATGCCGGGCAGGGCGGTGATCAGCCCTTCGACCACGCGGCGCAGCGATGGAGCGACGGACAGCACGCGCAACAGCCGCAGGATGCGCAATGCGCGCAGCACCGAGAGCGAGCCTGAGCCGGGGATCAGCGACACGCCAACAATGATGAAATCAAAGATATTCCAGCCGCTTCTGAAAAAGCTCAGCCGTTGCGCGAAAAGCTTGGCTGCAAGTTCGGCCACGAAAATCGCTAGGCAGAGTGTATCCAGGACCAGGATCAACGGTCCCGCCACGTCCATCACTGGCTTTACCGTTTCAAGCCCCAGAATGATCGCATTGAAAAGGATCACGCCAAGAATGAAGTTCCGCGTGGCGGGACGGTCAAGAATATCTGTGATTTGGTCGCGCAGGGTCATGGGGCCTCCGGGGTGGTCTTGGCGCATGATATGGGACGCGTGCGCATCGGCAGCAAGCGGTTCTTGGAAGGCATTGGCTGCTTCCAATAAATTTGCGTTAAACGTCAATCGCAGCGGCTTGAGCGATCTCGGCCAGATCGCCTCGGCCTTGGTCGCCGACGATGACAAAGTTTGCACCGTTTCCTCCCCAACTCACCATGTCAAAGGCGTTGATCGTCTGCTCGGCAAAGCCATCTCGGGGCGTATCGCTTTGGATTTGGCAAAGGGCCACCACCCGCCCTTGTGCGTCAAGATACATAAGTTGCGCCACGGGCTTGCCTGCGGCCACAAGCAGGCGCGCACCCTGAAAGCTCAGCCCTTGAGCCGACAGGTCCGGAATACGCACCTCGGCCCCCACACTGGCCGTCAGCCAGGTTCTGATATGCTCAGCCTCGTCCGCTCTCACCTCAACCAAGTGGCGAGTCTGAGTGGCGTAAATACTATGGTAATCGGCGATATCGGCCAGCCAACCCGGTGCCGCTGCCACTTGCGTGCCTTGCGACGCTCCGGTGAAATAGCCTCCTGTTCCTCCAATCAAAAGCGCAACTGCGGCAACCGCCGCCGTAAGCCACCCTTTGTTCGATGGGGCGTCAGGAATGTTGGCTGAAACAGCTTCGGGTGCCTTTTGAATGGCTGTTGCCAGGGCAAAGGGAATTGGCTCGTCCAGCATCGCGTCAAAATCTGCACGCGCGCTTTTGTCCGCTGCCATCAGTTCCTCAAGTTCGGCCTGAAGGGCTGGATCGCCCTCCAAAGCCTCCTCGATCTCCCGCGCGTCGGCCTCTGACAATTCGCCATCCAGAAACGCGCTTAATTTTTCGTCGTAACGGGTCACGTGCTTGCTCCTGCAGTGGCCTTGATCTGTTCGGCAAGGGTCTTTCGGGCGCGGTGAATGCGGCTCATAACTGTCCCAATAGGAATATCGAACAAGGCTGCGGCTTCGGCGTAACTGTATCCTTCTATCGAGACGGTCAAAAGAATTGCCGAGAGCTCTTCAGGTAGGGCGTCAATCTGATTACGCAACTCTCCTGCCAGAACTGCGGTCTCACCGCCTTCATTGGACACCAGCTCATGCGTTTCATCAGCTGGAACCTGACCTTGCCCCATGCGCACGGTACGTTTGCGAATCTCGCTGATCCAAAGGTTGCGGGTGATCCGAAACATCCACCGGTCCAATGGCAGTGACGGATCCCATTGATCGGCGCGCGAAAGCGCACGCAGACACGCGTCTTGCACCAGATCATCGGCTTCGGGCACTGATCTGGTCAGCGAGCGCGCAAACCGCCGTAAACGCGGCAGCAAGGCGATCAAATCGCTTTTCATTTCAGCCGACACAAAACCCTCACGACAGATGCCATAGGTTTTTTGTGCAACGGCGTCGATAAGAATGCAACGCGGCTGCAGGGGCCATTGGCTCAGAACCGCTTGGGTCATCACGACACTCCGAACTCTTGTCTCATAGAGGTTACGCGCGGGCTGGCAAAAAAATTCAGAAAAATTTTGAAGTACGCATGAATAAGTTTGGGGGTCCATGCGTAAAGGTCAGCAGGAGAGACAGAGACCTCCGGCAATGAAACCCAGGATCAAAGGATTTTAAAATGACACGCGTACTCATTCTTATCTGCGGTGTGCTGACACTTGCGGCCTGTGAAAGTGGCGGCATCTACGGCAATTCTGAAAGCGACTATGGGACGTCAATCTACTGACCTGACCTTCTTGTCCCCCGAGTGTGTGTTAACGAGTGATAAGCGACCGTAGTCCCCTACGGTCGCTTTTGCGGTTTTGAAATGTCAAACAAACAATTCGAAACCGCACAAACGACAAACAATACCGCGAGTACCAACGCGCGGGGCAGAACCGAAAGATGGGCTTTCAAGACATATCCTAAAGAATTTTTAGATTTCTTCTTGGTAAAAACACTCTGGGGAGCG
>JABDJX010000185.1 GCA_013003245.1 Silicimonas sp.
TATCTGGGCATGAGAAACGAACTGCTCTTTGCCGGACCTCTGGCAGATATTGCCGATCAGATCATTGCCGCCCGCGCTAAGGCGCGCGACGCGCACGGATGGATCATGGACATCTATTTGCTGCGCCGGGCGCGTTAACAAACGGTTCATTGCGGCGCTCGCTGATGCGTACAAATCTCATATTTCCCGGTTTCAATTACGTACAATTCTCCAAGTCGCGCCGGAAAGGCGACCGTACATGTAAGACGCTGTCAATCTTCGTGCTCAAAACCTTGCGCCAAACTGACATCTATGATTGCGCTTGGCGGTACATGAGGGTTACATGGCAACAGTTTGGTTCTGCCGGAGCACCGGTAGGCAAAAGGGAATGCGGTGCGGCCCAACACGGGCCAAATCCGCAGCCGCCCCCGCGACTGTCAGCGGCGAGCGTGCGTTCAACGGCCACTCCTGAAGCTCAGGGGGAAGGCGAACGCAAGCATCGACCCGCGAAGCCAGGAGACCTGCCAGACTACGGGTGAAACGACGTCGTCGGGATGGACGACAAGGAGGAAAAGACATGACTACTCAAACGGTTGCAGTCCAAAGCTCATCACGCCTCTACGCTGTGCTGGGCGCGGCTCTTCTGGGCATCACGATGATCGTTCTGGCAGGCCACGTGCAAGCCGCCGCCCTGCACGACGCCGCCCACGATGTGCGTCACGCAACCGGCTTCCCCTGCCACTAGGCCCATGTTCACTCGGATACTCACCAGCGCTCTGATCGCTGGTGCCAGCGCGGGGTTTCTGGCTGCCCTTCTGCAATTGGCCTTCGTGCAACCCGTTCTTTTACAAGCAGAATTGTTCGAATCCGGCGCACTTGTCTACACCCCCGGAACGCCTTGGCCACAAGTTCCGTTCCGTTTCGATCCGCTGCGCGACGGGTTGAGCATTCTGTTCGCGATGCTTGTCTACGCAGGCTACGGCTTGATCCTTGTCGCTTTGATGTCGCTTGCCGAAGAGAAAAAGGCGGTGATCACGGCGCGCACCGGATTGCTCTGGGGCGTGGCCGGATTTGTAACCGTGCACCTTGCGCCCAGCATTTCCCTTGCACCCGAGGTGCCCGGAGGCGCTGCCGCAGACATCACTGCACGCCAGATATGGTGGTTTGCCACTGTCATCGCGGCAGGTGTGGCGCTTTGGCTGATCGCTTTTGGCAAGGGCTGGAGCGTCTGGATGACTGGCGTTATTCTGCTTTTGGCGCCGCATCTTGTCGGTGCGCCGCATCCTGCCACGCTGAACGGCCCTGTGCCGCCCGAAATCGCAGCGCTTTTTGCCGCGCGCGCCTTAGGGGTGGGTCTGGCCGCTTGGGTCATTCTGGGGCTGCTGGCAGGTGCGCTCTGGGCCAGTGACGCTGAGGTGCAAGAGGCGACATGAACCGATCAATTGCCATGCTGCTGATCGGGCTGATCTTTGGCGGTGGCATCGGGTTTACCATCGCGGCCGGGGCGGGAGTGACCCTTGATGGGCACGATCACAGTGAGCATCTGTTGGAAGAGACGGGCGCGGTTGCTCACGATCACGACAAGATCACCGTACTGCCCGAGGGCCCGGATGCGCCGACGCTCGACGTGGATGTGATCAAGGACGGCACTGGCTGGAACCTGCGGGTCATCACCACGAATTTCACCATGACACCCGAGAAGATTGGCACCGAGCACGTCCCCGGCGAAGGGCACGGACATGTCTATCTGAACGAGATCAAACAGGCGCGTCTCTATGGCGAATGGTACCATATCGACAAAGTGCCAGACGGCGATGTCGCTTTGCGTGTTACGCTAAACAGCAATGATCACAGTGCCTTGGCCGTGGGCGATCAACCTTTGGAAGCCACAATCACGCTGCCCGACAGCTAGGCAGGCATCCGCGCAACCAACAGGTGTCTAAGCCGCCCGCAGGGCCGCGCATCTTCAATCCATCCATCATCGCTGTCGCAATAAAGCGCGCAGGTTGCCACGACGTCGTTCGCGTCTTCGATCAGATCAATGCCCGCAAACACGTATCCAGCCTGACCTGGGCTTTGCAGCGACATCACGACCGGGCGGTCGCAAGGACCCAGGCATCGGCTTGGCTTGATGGCCACCGTCTCGGGCATCCCTGCTGCACGCAGCATGTCTTGCGCGACTTCGATATCGACGGTGCCACAGTCGCTGCACAGGGATAGATGCAAAGTGCTCATGAAAGCGATGTCTAGCGCATCGATGCCGGTCGGGTAAGACCCCTAGGCGCGCACCGCAAGCGCTGCAACAAGGCGGGTTTGATCGCAGATCAGGGTGCCATGAAACTGCGCTCCCGCTGCAAAGGGCGCAAGATCGGCGTAGAGCGTTGCGGCAAAGGTTCCGTGCGCAAGGTCGGGGCGCACGATGGCGGCATCGAACCCGAAGAAAACCTTAACCTGAGGGTGAAGGGCCTTGAAAAGACACTCTTTCACAGCAAAAACCGCGCGCGCGTCAATCTCGCTCAGGCCCTGTTCTTCTGGCGTCAAGATCGCATTGCGGGTTTGGCCCGGCAGCGGGGCCGCTTCGGTCAGATCAATGCCCAGTGCGCCGATGGTACAGGCCTTGGCGACAACAGCCAGGGCAAGGCCGGTGTCATGGGTGATGCTGCCGACGGTGCCCTTGGGCCACATCGGGGCTCTGTCTGGCCCGGCGGGTATCGGCGCGTCAGGGACCCCAAGGCTACGCAAAGCTTTTCGCGCCGCCCGCCTGCCAGCAGCGAATTCGGTCTGCCTTTTGGGGATCGCTTTCGCTATCGCGTCGGCCTCATCTCCCAAAAGGCCGCAAGCATCGCTCACACTCTCTTCGGCGACACACACGTGCGCACCCATGTGCAAGGCCAGCGCATCGGCAAGCCCGGATTGGGTCACTGCGTCAGCCTGCGTTGCCGCATCGCGCGCCGCTTGTCGATCACTTCTGCGGGCGTCTCTGCAGCCTTTGTGACCTCTGTGCTGCTGGCATCGTGTGTCACCAGTGATTTCGCCCGCGCGGTCAAGCCACTCAGGGTCGGTGCACGGAAAATATCGGCAATGGAGAGCGTTGAAATTCCGAGTGTCTTTTTGATCTCACGATGCGCCTCGACCGCCAACAGAGAATGCCCGCCAAGATCAAAGAAGTTATCGGCAGAGGTTACCTTTTCGACCCCCAAGATGCGCGCCCAAACCTCGGCGATGGTTGTCTCAATGTCAGACACGTCCACCTGAGCGCCCGAAGTCTGCGGTGCCGACGCCTTTGGCTTTTTGGCTGGAGCCACTGGCTTTGCGGCCACCGCAACCGGCGGCTTCAAAGCTTTGCGATCAATTTTTTTGTTTGGCGTCAAAGGCATGGCGTCAATGGAGTGTATACGCGTTGGCACCATGAAAGGCGGCAAACGCTTGGCAAGGCTCGCACGCAAAGCGGCCTCGGCGGCATCGCCGGTGATGTACGCGGTCAGCACGCCAACACCGCTGGCATCCGGGCGCACTACGACGGCGGCTTGCGTTACGCCGATCTCGGCCTCAAGCGCCGCTTCGATCTCACCAAGCTCCATGCGGTAGCCGCGGATTTTGACCTGACCATCATTGCGGCCAAGGAAATCAAGCTTGCCGTCAGCGCGCCATTTCGCCAGATCGCCGGTTTTGAACATCTTGTTGCCGTCGCGGAACGGATCATCCAGAAACCGCTCGGCGGTCAGATCATCGCGCTTCCAATAACCAAGGGCAACGCCATCGCCGCCGATATAAAGCTCTCCGGCGACGCCAACGGGGCAGGGCTCCATCGCATCGTTCAGCACATAGACCTGCGTGTTCGCAATCGGGCGTCCGATGCATACGGTGCCGGGGCCTGCCTCGGCGCGCTCGGTGGTTGACCAGATCGTTGTCTCGGTGGGCCCGTACATGTTTTCGATGCTGGCGTCCGTCGCCGTGTTTAGATCCGCCACCAGCGACCCCGAAAGCGCCTCGCCCCCGACCATCATGTGTTTAAGGCTGCCCAAGGCATTGCGGGACGCCTCGTTTGTGACAAGCATGCGCGCCATGTAGGGCGTGCACTGCAGGTGCGTCGCTTTGTGCCGTTCGATCTGTGCGGCAATCGACCAGTCGTCGCCTGGCGCACGCACGGCAGCACGACGCACCACGTCAGCAAGCGGACGCAATCCGTCAAGCACCACTTGTCGTTCAATGCCATAGTCAATCAGGCAGGCAATCTCGGTCACACCAATCGCGCTGACTTGTTCGACCCGGGCCAGCGCATCGTCGACCGTGCCGAACAGGCCGCTGTCTTCAAAGTAACGCTCGAAGGCGAAATCAAGGATCGTTTCAAGCTCATCCGGCTCTAAACCGCCAAGGTCCAGCTGGCGCGCAGTATCGACGCCTTTGGGCCGCTTGAACGCCGGGAAGGCCCAGGCGTATTGCTTGATCAGGTCTGCTGCAGCGCGCAGATAGTTTTTCATCGGCTCGCGGGCGATGCTTTTGGCTGTTTCACGGTCCTGAGCGATGAATGTATGCAGCATCAGCGTGACGGCGAAATCCCTGGGATCATGCCCGGCACCGCGCAGGGCGGCATGGTAAATCTCGATCTTTTCGCCAACCTCATCAATGCTTTGACCCAACAGGTGGGTCAGCACATTGGCTCCCATCTCGCCCGCCTGCCGCCACGTGTCAGGATTGCCTGCCGTGGTCACCCAGATGGGCAGCTCTTTTGAGACGGGGCGCGGTTGGGTCATCACCTCGTGCAAGGTGCCGTCGGCCTTGGGGAAGGCCACTTTCTCGCCTGCCCAAAGCTTGCGCAGATCGTTAATCGCGCGCGTCATCGCCGGCTTGTTCTCGGGCGGCGTGTTCTCGGGGCGCAAGACAAAGTCGTCCGGCTGCCAGCCAGAGGCAATGGCGATCCCGGTCTTGCCGTCGGTCAGGTTGTCGATCACCGCCCATTCCTCGGCGATGCGCGCAGGGTGGTGCAGGGGGGCGACGCAACTGCCTGCCCGGATCGCGATGTTGCGGGTCACGGCGGCCACGGCAGCACCGGTGACTGACGGGTTCGGATAAAGACCGCCAAAGGCGTGGAAATGCCGCTCGGGCGTCCAGATCGCGGTAAAGCCGTTTTGGTCGGCAAATTGCGCGCCTTCGAGCAGCAAGGCGTACTTGTCCCGCCCGACACCATCGTCGTTGCCCCAATAGAACAGGCTGAAATCCATCGCGCTGGCAGGCGCCGATCCACTTTCGGCGATCAGTTTCTCCTCGCCCGAGATCACCACCTTGAAGCCGCGCGCCAGCGTCCAGAAAAGCTCCAGCACCGAGATGTCGAACGACAGCGATGTCACGGCCATCAAAACACCCGGCGGATCGTGCTTGATCCGGGCATCCATGCCGGTGAAAAAGTTCGACACCGTGCGGTGCGGGATCATCACGCCTTTGGGTGTGCCAGTCGACCCGGATGTGTAGATCAGGTAGGCCAGATCGTTGGCGGTGACGGCGGCACCGCATTCGGTGGTTGGGGCTGCCTCGATTCTTGGGTCGTTAACCAAAAGCGAGGTCACAGACTGCCCGGTGAACTGGCCGTCCAAAGCAGCTTCGGTCACGATCACGTCCGCACCACTGTCTTGGACAAAAAGCGCCAGACGGTCGGCGGGGTAATTGGGATCGAGCGGCAGGTAAGCGCCGCCTGCCTTCAGGATGCCAAGCGCTGCAGTCACCAGATCAAGCGAACGGCGCAAATACAGACCTACGGGCTTGCCGGGACCGACGCCCATGTCCTTGAGCACTTGAGCGATTTGATTGGCGCGGGCATCAAGCGCGCCATAGGTTATTTCGGTGTCCTCAAAAACCAGCGCCACCTTGTCCGGAACTTGTGCGGCGCGGGCCTCGAAATGCTGATGGATGCAGGTGTCCCGATCCACTTTGACCGCAGTTTCGTTCCACGCCGTCAAAACCAGGTCGCGCTCGCTGGATGGCAGCATGGGCAGTGCGGCTATCGGTGCGTTGGTGTCGGGCGCGATGTTTTCCAGCAAATGGCGGGTGCGATCGGTGATCAGATCGGCCTCTTCCACCGTGATGCGGGACAGGTCGGCATAGATCGTTGCGGTCTGGCCGGTGATCGCGAAGGTCAGAGCGGCGCCTGCGACAGGGCCGCCATAAGACAGCGCTGCGTCTGGCATGATGCGATGTTCGATGTCGGGACACCTTGCCATCAGGTCGGCTGCGGCCATTCCCATATTACCGGCACTATCCAGCGTTTCCGCAAAGCCTGCCGCGGCGTCCTTCCAGGGTTTGGATGCGTCAAAGCGCACCGGCACCCAAGTCGCGGTCACGCCATGCAGAACCTGAGGCTGACCCAGTGCCAAATCGACGCTTTGAAAAGCGCACAGGCCGGATACGATGGCAGCAAAGCCAGCAAATGCCGCCCGCGCCTCAAAACCCGAGGGGAGCGAAATCTCGCGGCTCCATTCCCGGAACTCATCACTTGCGCCGGGGGCAAGCCAATGGGCGGGACGATACATTTCAAACTGTCGCGTCCAGTAGCTTTCACCGCGGATGACTTCGGCCATAGCGTTGTCCAGGGTGTCGGCCGCAGGAAGCGGGGCCACGGAGTTGCCCTTTATTGCCTTTGGATCTATGGGACAGCCGGTCAGGTCGGACAACGCACCCAGTTGAACCGCGCCGTCCCTGGTCGTGACACACACACCACTTGCATCCTTGCTAAGGATCGTGCCGGGGCTGCCGTCGCCGTGCGCAGGACTTGCCTTGCGCACAAGGTATACCTTGTCGCCTATGGCCAACTTTGGAACGGCGAGAGGGTTGCGATAGCCCCCGTGATCCAGCGCAAGAACCAGACGGACAATCTCGGACGTGGGTTTTGTAAAATCGATAAACGCCCCAGATGCCGGACGATGCTTCTTGAAGGTGGCCACGCTATTCGCGCCGTTGTCAGCAAGCGCGCCGAAAT
>JABDJX010000199.1 GCA_013003245.1 Silicimonas sp.
CCCCCCCCCCCCCCCCCCCCCCCCCCCCCCCCCCCCCCCCCCCCCCCCCCCCCCCCCCCCCCCCCCCCCCGGATCGACGCAGCGCAGCTGCGGCGAAATCAATCGTCAGGATTAATCTTGTCTTCGGTGCGCAACTCGAAATCCGATGCATCGTGGCGTTCCACCAGTTGTTCGGATTTCGGGCCCATACGCCGATTGACAATGCGCCCGCGCTTTACCGCCGGACGCTCGGCAATCTCGTCCGCCCACCGCATCACATTTCCATAGCTCTTGGCGTCGATAAATTCCGCTGCATCATAAAGCGCCCCGCGCACCAAACCGCCATACCACGGCCAGGTCACGATATCGGCAATCGAATAAGCGTCCCCCGCCAGATACCGGTTGTCCGCCAGGCGCTTGTCCAAGACATCCAGCTGGCGCTTGGCTTCCATGGTGAACCGGTCAATCGGGTACTGCATCGGATGGGGTGCGTAAGCATAAAAGTGTCCAAAGCCGCCGCCCAGGTAGGGGGCCGAGCCTTGCAACCAGAAAAGCCAGTTCATCGCCTCGGTCCGGGTTTTGATGTCCGTTGGCAAAAGCTGTCCAAACTTTTCGGCCAGATAAAGCACGATGTTGCCCGACTCGAAAATCCGTGCGTCCGCCTCGCGATCATAAAGTGCAGGTATTTTCGAATTCGGGTTCAGCGCCACAAAACCGGAGGAGAACTGGTCACCTTCTCCAATGTTGATCAGATAGGCGTCGTATTCTGCACCTGTTTCGCCCAGCTCAAGCAACTCCTCGAACATGATCGTGACCTTCTGCCCGTTGGGCGTGCCCAATGAGTGCAATTGGAAATTGTGCTTGCCCTGGGGCAACGCACGCTCGTGCGTGGCACCCGAGGTCGGGCGGTTTTGCTTGGCCCATTCGCCACCGTTCTCAGCGTCGAAAGTCCAGACCTGTGGGGGAGTATAGTCATCAGCCATAGTGTGCGCGCCTCGTTTTTCAAAGTTGTCTCACACCTATGGCGTTGAACGCCAACGTCAATGCGAAGGGGTGTGTGCGTTTTTATGGCTCGATAAATGTCACGTTGGGAATGCGTTTGATCGATGCGATGTCTTCTTCGTAAAGCTCGGTCAGACCGGACACCGTCGCATCCGTCCAGCCGGGCAGGTCGATCTCTTCTTCAATCGCGTCGGCCATCGCATGCGCTTCCAGAAAGGCCGAGATCGCGCGCCTGCGTTTGGATTGCGTCAACCCGTCGCGCGCCTGCAAAAACTCGGTCATCCGGGTCATGCCCGACGGCGACATGATCGTCTCCAGCATGTCGAACTCGCCTTCAAGTGCGGTCAGCGCATCAAGCCCGGTGATTTCGCGCACGATCTCTGACCAGATGAAGGGCGTGTCTTCGTGCGACCAGACAAGAAGGCGGGCCTTGGGGTTGGCCTCTTGTATTTCGTGCAGGACTTCAGACCAAAGCATGTCGCCCAAGGACAAATTCTCAAATGCGTCTTCCGTCCCTGTGGTCTTGGCAATGTCGGGCAGGAAGGTCGCCGGATTGCGCACGGCGATGGCAAATTCTACGTCATGGTTTGGCAGGCAATTGCGCAACCACGCCGCCTTGCTGGCTTTGGGGTAAAGCCGGTCCCGGTCCAGCGCGACATGAGCGCGGCACAGGAAATTCTCGTTCGACAAGACGATACGGTCCGCGCTGTCGTCGTCGCAGATCGCCTCAAGCACCATTGCTTCGGTGTCGTCGTCGGCTTTCTCGCCACGCAGGGTGGTCGAGATGTCGCCCAAAAGCTCGCGATACCGGCTGGGTCCGGGAACCAGAATTCCTTCATCGGCCAAAGCCACCCGGTTGCGCAGGATCGAACGGATCAGAAGCCCGCCATCGGTGCAATGCGCACCGAGATGAAACAGAATTTGCATGTGTCTTGCGTGCCTTAGGTTTCTCTGCGCTTTTTCTTGCCCCTTGGTAAACGATAGACCACCAGCACTGGACAGGGAAACCGTTTTCGCGTTAGGCGAGATGAATGGCCTACCAAAACGCTCAACTATCCAGCACCCGTCGCACACAACTGCCGTCCCCTTGGACCGGCGGAGCGCTGGTGATTGCCGCATTGGTGTTGATGCCGATCCTGTCGGTGCTGTGGATCGCCGCCAATCCGCAGGAGTCGATCTGGGGCCACCTGATGGCCACAAGCCTGCCGCGCTATTTCAACCACACGATGGTGCTAATGCTGTCAGTGGGTCTGCTGTCGGCTGCCATCGGCACGGTGACGGCGTGGCTGGTGGTGTCTTACCATTTCCCCGGCAAGCGCTGGCTGGAATGGGCGCTTTTGTTCCCGCTTGCTGTGCCTGGCTACCTTGGGGCTTACGCGCTTGTTGACTTTTTGGAGTACGCGGGCCCGGTGCAAACAGCGATGCGCACGACCTTCGGTTGGACCAGTGCGCGGGATTACTTTTTCCCCGACATAAGATCGCTTTACGGCGCGATATTCATCCTGACCCTGTCGCTTTATCCTTACGTTTACCTGCTGGCGCGCGCGGGCTTTCGCGAGCAATCGGGCCGCGCCCACGAAGTTGCGCGTGCGCTTGGGGCAGGTGCCTTTGCCCGGTTCTTCCGGATCGGTCTGCCACTGGCGCGTCCAGCGATTGCGGCAGGTGCTGCGATTGTCATGATGGAAACCGTCAACGATTTTGGCACGGTCGATTTCTTCGGTGTGCAAACCCTGACCACGGGCATCTTCACCGTCTGGCTGGAAGCCAACAATGCCGGCGGTGCGGCGCAAATTGCGTGCATCATCCTTGTGATCATCCTTGCCCTTGTGGCGGTGGAAAAAATCAGCCGTAGGCGGGTGCGCTTTCACCGCATGGCGCGGCAGGATCGCCGGATTGAACCAATCGCGCTCCGCGGAGCGCCTGCAACGCTTGTGACGATGGCCTGCTTCTTGCCGTTCCTGCTTGGGTTTGTTCTGCCGGTTGCGGTGCTGGGGCATCACGCGGTTGGCGCGCCCGAGCGGTGGTTGGCGTCCGGTTTGATCAGCGCGCTTGCCAACACGGTCTTTGTCGGGGCGGCGGCGGCCACGCTCACAGTGGTGGCGGCACTGTTTCTTGTGTACGCAGTCCGGCTGTCGGGCCGCACGTTGCCGCGCCTGCTGTTGCCGTTCACCACCATCGGTTACGCTGCCCCCGGTGCCGTGCTTGCCCTTGGTCTTTTGATCCCGCTTGCGGCCTTCGACAACCTTGTGGCCGACGGGATTCTGGCGCTCACGGGCTTTGATCCCGGACTGATACTCACTGGCGGGGCGGCGGTGCTGGTCTATGCCTATACCGTGCGGTTCTTTGCCATCGGGCAGGGCGCAGCGGACGCGGCGTTCGGGCGTGTCTCTCCAACGCTCAGCCATGCCGCGCGCACGTTGGGGCGCAGCGCGGGCGGCACGCTTTGGCACGTCTATGCACCCTTGATGCGCGGCTCGGTTGCCACCGCTTTGCTGCTGGTCTTTGTCGATTGCGTCAAAGAGCTGCCGGCAACGTTGCTTTTGCGTCCCTTCAACTTCAACACGCTCGCCACGCGTGCGCACGAACAGGCCTCGCTTGAAAAGATCGCCGAGGCCGCGCCGTCGGCGATCCTGATCATCCTTGTCAGTCTGGCGGCTGTGGGATTGGTGGCACGCCAGATGAAGGTGAAATCCTAAGGCTTGCCTGAGCCGCAAAGGATTGCTAAGTGACGCCGCAGTGCCCCTATAGCTCAGCTGGTAGAGCATCTGATTTGTAATCAGAGGGTCGGGAGTTCGAGTCTCTCTGGGGGCACCACAGGTCTTTCGCCAGAATGGCAGTGTCGACTTTGGGCCGAACCGACTTAAGTTTATGTCATGCGTTGGGCCACACTTCTTTTTCTGCTAAGTTCGACCGTTGCCGAGGCCAACGATTGGGAGGCCTTCTCGGAGCCCGGTGCTATCGGCATTATGCGCCACGCATTGGCACCGGGAACGGGGGATCCGGGAAACCTGACAGTCGGGGACTGCGCCACTCAGCGCAACCTGGATGAACGCGGCCGCGCGCAGGCGCGATCAATCGGAGAGGCGTTTCGCGCGCAGGGCATCAGCTTTGATGTCGTGTTCACCAGCCAATGGTGCCGCACGCGCGAGACCGCGGAACTGCTCGACCTGGGGCCGGTTTCAGAGGCTGCGTCGCTAAACTCTTTCTTTGCGGATTTCTCATCGCGAGAGCAACAGACCGTCGAGACCCGCGATCTCATCTCAACGACTGACGGCGACTTGATGTTAGTCACCCATCAAGTGAACATTTCAGCACTCACAGGTCGCAGCACGCGATCGGGAGAGGTTCTTGTGATCCGTTTGACCGACAACGGCGCAGAGGTGCTTGGCAGCATTCTGATCCAGCCCTAGCTGCTGGCCTTGTCAAAGACCACGCAAAAAAATGTTTAAAAACATATGATTGCACTTGGTCGCTTTGCGTGCTTCGCTGTTTATTGTGATGGCTTGCTGCTTTGGATGAGCGGGGTGATCAGAATTGGAAGGCACGCCTTACACGCTGTCGCCCAAATTCAGCCGCACTTGAAAGCCATGACGATTGAACCAAGCGTCTGATTTACATGGCGATTTGATTGGATGTATTGCGTAATTCGCCTGTTAAGCTGGTAAGGTGAATATCGGAAGGAGCGGAGTCTTGGACGGTTTGCTATTCCTTTTTGGGCTTCTTGCCGTTGCCTGGGTTTTGGCGACGCCGATCCTCTTGATCCTTCATGTCAAGATGTCCTCGAAGGTGACGCGCCTGACTGAGCGGCTGGAGGCGCTGGAAAAAGGCGCCAAGACGGTTCCCGACGCACCAACGCCAAAGCCGGTTGCCAAAGTTGCTTCAGAGCCGGTTGCCAAAGTCTCCCAAGATGTTGCGCCGCCGCCGGCTTCCCAAAAGCCAGAGGCGATTGTTTCAGAGTCGCCGACAGAGCCTCCTTCTGTTGCGGGTGCTGATGTTCCACCAAAGGCGTTTGTCTTCAGACAGGACAAGATCACCGAATTCTCGAACTGGCTGAAGGAAAACTGGGTGCTGGCCGCCGGTGCCGCGTCCCTTTCACTCGCGGGTATCTTCCTTGTGCAGTATGGAGCGGAGCGGGGTCTTTTGACGCCTGTAATGCGGGTCATATCGGCCATCGTCTTCGGTGCCATTCTCATGGCGGGGGGTGAGGTTATCCGCCGCCGCTTTGGCGATGACGACACCGATGGGGCCACGCAATTCCTACCATCCGCGCTCTCTGGTGCAGGCTTGCTTACGCTCTTTGCCGCCGTGCTCTCTGCGCGCGTGCTTTACGATCTGATCGGTCCCGGACAGGCGTTTGCCGGGCTTGCCCTCGTCTCTGCCATCGGTGTTGTTTTTGGCTGGTTCTATGGGCCGGTTCTGACGGTTGTGGGCATTCTGGGCGCCACGTCGGCGCCCTATCTGATTGGCGGCCCATCAGACACCACATGGCTTTTGCAGTACTACTTTGCGCTGATTGCGCTTGCGGCACTGGCGATTGATACGCTCAAGCGGTGGGCGTGGGTGTCTGTCCTTGCGCTTATCGCCACACTTTCCTCGATCTGGTTCATCTTTGTGGGTGTTGGATATCCCGAGCACTTTATCGCCGCCGTGCTGATGGTGGCTGCCGGGGCGATCATGATCCCACAGCGCCGACTTGTGCCCGATCATGCCGGCGCGCCGGTTCTGGGCGTGATCTGGCGCGTGATCCCAGAGTTTCCGACGCGGTTGTCTTTTGCGGTCACCCTCAATGCGGGGGCCGCGGCTTTGGCCGTTGCGATGATCGGCACCAATCTGGCTGACGCGTATCTTGGCATGCTGGTGATGGTGGTTTTGATGGTGGCGACAACGCTTTGGATGTGGCGCGCGCCCGCTCTGACCGACCACGCCGTTATTCCGACCCTGTCTTTTCTTGCGCTGATCGCCACGCAGGCCCTCAATTCGGGCCCGATGTACCGGACGTTTGCAGACGCCGTCTCGCGCCCGCCAGAGACGTCGCCACCGGCGATCGTGTGGCATTTGCTTATTGTCGCCGCCGTAGGCTCGGTCTTGATGTTCTGGCGCATGCCGCGCGCCAGCATGCCGTTGATCTGGGCCTTTGCCGCCTCCAGCCTTGCTCCGGTGGCGGTGTTCCTGCTCGAATTTCTGTGGGACCCTGCACAAGTTCACGGCACCTATCCCTGGGCGCTTTCGGTGATTGCGGTCGCCGGGCTGATGACGCTTTTCGCCGAACGCGCCATGCGTCTTGAGGTGCAGGACAAGGCGCTCATTGCATCTCTTTTCGCCGTGGCCGCTATCTCGCTGATCGGGATGTCGCTGTTCCTTGTCCTGACAAAAACAG
>JABDJX010000014.1 GCA_013003245.1 Silicimonas sp.
CTTGTTCAATTTCGACCGGGATCATCAGGTTTTCGCGATACCCTGGGTCCCAATCGCCAAAGTCACACATCAATGCGCGGTCATTCAATGAACAGCGGTCGTCCAATTCGACCACCCTCAGCCCCTCGGGCAGGACATCCGTCAGACTGACGCCGGTGATCGGTTGTTCTTGCGACGAGTTTCGCAAACGATATCGGATGTTGGCCTGATCGCCCACGGTCTCGTCATCGCCGCGAATATCTTCGCGCAGCACGACTTCCGGAGCCCGCAGATCGCCCAGTTCGACCGGCTTGACCGAAATCCAGAAGATCGCGAGCAACGGCAACACAACAACCAAAGCCACGGCCGTGATGGTAGGAAACAGCAACCCCCAGGCCAACCGCGCTTCGCGTTTGGCCAATGGGCCGGTTCCGATAGGTGGATTTGCGTCCGCCATAAGGATCACCCGATTTTGCGATGTGGTCAAAGAAATCGGGACGCGCGTAAATGACGTGCGCGTCCCGCAAGATTTAGCGGTTACTTAACCGCAGCAATCGCTTCGTTCAGCGCTGCAACCGTTGCGGCTGCATCACGCTCGCCGTCGATGTACTCGCGCACGAAGCGGTTGATCACCTGGCTGTTGATGATCTTCGAGGCCGCTGAAAGCTGGCCGTCGGCCACGCCCCAACGCTGTGCCACGTCCAGGCCACCCACGATCTCTTTAATCATCGAAGCATCATAAAGGTCACCAAGTGGCGCTTTGCGATCAACACCAACGTCAAGCGTTGCCCAAAGGTCCGAGTACTCCGTTGGATTGGCAGAGGTGCCACGGCGCACGGGAAATTTGCCCTCGGGCGCGATCGCAAGGGTCGCGCCGTATCCGTCACTCATCGAATACGCGACAAACTCCATCGCCGCATCAGTGGAGGCATCTGACGTAATGCCAAAATACCGCACATCGCCCCAGGCGGCGCCATCCGGATTTGACGGCCCGGCAAAGTTGGTCACGATGCCGGTGGCTGCCGCCAGATCACGGCTCATGGGATCGTCGTTGATGGTCGGCGGGGCGCTGTCGCGCAGGCCAGCCAGTTCGTCCAAAATGAACGGCGACCAGATAATCATCGCTGCGTTGCCGCTGAAGTAGAGCGTACGCGACTGATCCCAGTAAAGATCGCCCGGAGGCGAGGCTTCGGCGATGGCCTTGTAGAACTCCAGAACTTCGATCGTTGCTGCTTCGTCTAGGGCCTGCACACCATCTGGGCCTACGGGCGAGACACCGTTGGCAAGGAACACGTGTTCTAAAACCTGGCTCATGAAGTTTTCGTCGATCTTTGTGGCAGCGACGAAACCGTACATGTCTGGTGGGCTATGAAGCGCTTCGATCGCGGCTATGACGTTGGCGTAGCTGTTTGGTGGCTCAAGACCTTTTTCTTTGAAAAGGTCGGCACGGTAGACAAGCATCTGTGTCCAGCCATCGACCGGGACCGACGCAAAACCACCATCAACGGCGGCCATTTCCAAGGCACCCGGGGCGAAGGTTTCTTGGCCAAGCGCCTCGACCACATCCGTTGCGGCATCCGTGTCCAGAATGCCGGCTTCAGCCCATGGAGCGGCGTACTGCAAGGTATGATAAATCACATCTGGTAAATCGCCTGCTGCAAATGCTGCTGTGGCGCGCGTGCCAAGATCGTTTTCCGAGACAGGGATAACCTGAACGTTGTGTCCAGAGGCTTTGGCAAAGGCTTCTGCCATCGCTTCCTGACGCGCCAAACGCTCGGGCTGTTCCTCTGTCGTCCAAAACCGCAGATCCTCGGCTTGTGCGGCAAATGCGGAAAAGACCAGCGCCATTGCCGCTCCAGTTCGCAGGATTGCTCTTGATTTCAGTTTCATTTTCTTCCTCCCATTGAAGTCATTGAATTAGCTTTGTGATGGTGGTGGGGGCCCGGTCGAGCCGCGTTTGACAAATGTTGCCGACGCCGTTTCACGCAATTGATCCAGCTCTTCTCCATGGATGCGGCGCATCAGAATGTGAGACAGCCGCTCACCGGCAACCTTGTTATCAACCGAAAATGTCGTCAGTGGCGGCTGCGCGTGCGCGCCTTCAGGAATGCCGTCATACCCCACGATTGACAGGTCTTGACCGATCACGAGGCCAAGTTTCTTGGCCGCCTCATAGACTCCGAGAGCTGCGAAATCGACGGCACAGACAATTGCAGTGGGTGGGGTCTTGTTGTTCAGCAGGCCATTTGCCACAGCCGCCCCGTCGCGGATCGTTACCGCATCTTCTGCTACCAAATCCGGGTCAACCGGCAGGTCCGCGTCTTTCATCCCTTGCCGGAAGCCCTGTTCGCGAAGGGGGGCATAAGCGTATTGCGTGCCTCCATTGATGAACCCGATGCGCCTGTGGCCAAGTGCAGCAAGATGCATCACTGCATTCCGCATCGCGTCTTCACCCAATATGTCAAACCAAGCACAATCAGTATCGTCCTCTTGCCGACCAAAAAGAACAAAAGGCACCTCTGCCTCGCGCAGCAGCCTGACACGTGGATCATTGCGCATCGCGCGTGGAAGAATGAACCCGTCCGCCTTTCCGTCCCGGAGGAGGGCGCGAAACGTTTCGATCAGATCTTCGTTGTTTTCAGAAGCGGCAACGGTCATTGTCCAGCCTTCAGCGTGCGCGCCTGCCGACAAGCCTGCCAGAAACTCGGCCAGAAACGGACGCTGCGCATCATGATCAGAAAGCTGCAAGACAAGTCCAAGCGAACGTGTGCGACCGGTCTTGATAGCTTGCGCATGACTAAGCGGCCTGTAGCTAAGCTTTTCGGCCATGCGTTTGACACGCAGCTGGGTCGCTTCTGATATGTCGGGATACCCGTTCATCGCACGCGACACAGTAGACTTGGTCAGTCCAAGAGCGTCTGCCATATCGGAAATTGTCGCACGATTGCGGCGTTTTCCGTTGGCTATTGATGTGAGCGACTTGTTCAAAAATGATCTCCCCACGACTCACCGTGGCAGCCGAAACCGGTTTCGGCAAGATGAATGTTTGAGGATTTTGGACCCGATGCGCGCAGGTTGGTCATTTCGCGTGTTTGGGATTTGCTTTGGCGCGCAGCTTGCCGGAGCAGTGCTCTGCCGCCCATAATTGCGGTCGCCTTTGATGCCGCTTACTTTACCTGTAAAAAATTTGATGGCTACTTTTTGGCGCGCGACAAATTATTGTCGACCTTTGCGTTCGAGCGCTTATAGTGGTGTTGAATTTGCGTAAAGGAGGTGCGGGGTGACGAAGCCGCGGATCAACACGATGGAAGAACTGTCGGTCGCGATTGGTGTATCGAGGCCAACGCTGTCTAGATTTTTCCAGAACCCGAACCTGGTAAAGGCGAACACAGTCGCGCGTATCGAAGAGGGGTTGGACAAGGTTGAATACGTCCCAAACTTCTTTGCCACACGCCTGAATCGCAAATCGACAGGCATAATCGGCGTGATTATTCCCTATTTTAACGATCTTTTCTTCACCAAGCTTCTTGAATCGATAGAGCGTGCAGCGATGCAGGCTGGCTTTTCGGTTTTAACCAAATGCTCGCACTCTGATCCAGGGATCGAGGGGATGGCCCTGGAAAGCTTTATGTCGATGAACGTCGATGGCGCGCTTGTTGTGCCATTGGGTAACCAAAGTAATGTTGGCGCCTACGAGCGTCTGCAATCGCGCATTCCATCTTTGCTTGTCGATTCGCGGCCCGACACCATGCTGGACTTGGATTATGTGGGCACAAACCACGTGCAAAGTGTTGGTCTTTCAATTGAATATCTGTGCCGCGTTGGGCCGCCTCCGGTGTTTCTGGCGATGCCGCGGGTGAATTTTAACGCGATGGGCCATGAGCGTGCCTATGCCGAGAAAATGCAGGAAATGGGCTTTGAGCCGCGTGTGATCGGGACCGAGGCCCTGAATGACGAATGGCACTATGAGGCGCATGGGCAGGCGGTTCTGGATCAGGCGTTTTCTCGTGGTGAGCTTTTGGATCAGTCAATATTGTGCGCCAACGATCGTGTGGCCATCGGTGCCCTGCGCGCGGCGTTCCAACACGGGCTGGAGCCAGGCGCGCAAAAACACGGTGGACTGCGCATTATGGGACACGACGACTATCCGCTTTGCCCTTTCCTGGTTCCCAGCCTGACCACGGTAGAGCAGGACCTGGATGGCATTGGACATAAGGCAGTAAGCCTGCTTGCCAATAAAATACACGGGCCAAAATTTTCGGAAGAACAAATCGTAGAGCTCTTCGACGTTGTATTAAAAGTACGTGAATCCGCGTAGTTGGCTAATTTTGCTGCGATGCGGCGTAAATTTGGGCAGAAATTTGTTGACGTAGCGACATTAATCGCGCAATTTGCACGCACGTAAAAAACTGGGAGGACAGCAATGTCTATCAAAAGAACACTACTGACCACTGCGGTCGGCTTTGGCCTTTCAGCGGGCATCGCGTTCGCAGACAGCCATGCAAAGACCATTACGATCGCAACCGTGAATAACGGCGACATGATCCGCATGCAGGGCTACACCGACACATTCACTGCAGACACTGGCATCAACGTCGAGTGGGTAACACTTGAAGAAAACGTCCTGCGCCAGCGTGTGACAACGGACATCACCACCAAGGGTGGCCAGTTCGACATCATGACTATTGGCATGTACGAAACCCCGATCTGGGGTGCAAACGGCTGGTTGGTTCCACTGGATGATCTTTCGGCGGAATACGACGTAGACGACATCCTGCCGGCCATGCGCAACGGTCTTTCCAACGACGGCACGCTTTATGCAGCACCATTTTACGGCGAAAGCTCGATGGTTATGTATCGTACCGACCTGATGGAAGCGGCTGGTCTGGAAATGCCAGACGCACCGACATGGCAGTTCATCCGCGAAGCGGCGGCTGCAATGGACGATCCGGCAAACGACATCAACGGCATTTGCCTGCGCGGTAAGGCCGGTTGGGGTGAAGGCGGTGCCTTTATCACAGTCACCGGTAACTCTTTCGGTGCGCGCTGGTTTGACGAAGACTGGAATGCGCAGTTCGATCAGCCACAATGGGCCGACGCTCTTAATTTCTATGTCAGCCTGATGAACGACTACGGCCCTGAGGGTTATGCGACGAACGGTTTCAACGAGAACCTGTCGCTCTTCAACCAGGGCAAGTGCGGCATGTGGATTGACGCAACTGTTGCGGCATCTTTCGTAACCGGTGACGACTCGACCGTTGCTGACAGCGTGGGCTTTGCCCTTGCGCCAAACAGCGAAGGCGTTGAAAAGCGCGCTAACTGGCTTTGGGCATGGGCACTGGCAATTCCTGCCGGTACGCAGCAGGAAGCTGAAGCCAAGCAGTTCATCGAATGGGCAACGGGCAAAGGCTACATCGAGCAGGTTGCAGCCAAAGAAGGTTGGGCCAACGTTCCTCCGGGTGCGCGGACATCCCTGTACGAAACACCAGAGTATCAGGAAGTACCGTTTGCCAAGATGACGCTGGATTCGATCAATGCGGCTGATCCGAACAACCCAACGGTGGACCCGGTTCCGTATGTCGGCATTCAGTTTGTCGCAATCCCCGAGTTTGCGGGTATGGCGACCGAAGTGAGCCAGGAATTTTCGGCAGCCTATGCTGGTCAGCAGACCGTTGAAGAGGCCCTTGCAAAAGCGCAGGCAATCACCAACGAGACCATGGAAGCAGCAGGCTACAAATAAGCCCGCGTTTTAAATCAGGGGGCGGTGCGTCCGCCCTCTGAACCCCACAACACTTGTCAATTTTACGATCGTCGACAACAGTTGTCGTTAATGGCCACCTGTTCACGGGGGAGATGACTCAAGATGGCAACCAAAGCTTCACGATCCGCTGCGCGTCTGATGATGGCACCTGCCGTAGTCCTGCTTTTGGGCTGGATGCTGGTCCCTCTCATAATGACGCTCTGGTTTTCGTTCCGCACCTACCTGCCGCTGCGCGGAGGGGATCAGGGTTGGACCGGATTTGACAACTACGTCCGATTTGTTTCCTCAAGCGCCTTCTGGCCTTCGGTGACGACCACCCTGATTATTGTGGGCGGTGTCCTGGCAATTACAATCGTTCTGGGCGTTATGCTCGCGATCCTGCTGGACCAGCCGATGTGGGGGCAGGGGGTTGTGCGTATCCTTGTCATTGCCCCGTTCTTCGTGATGCCCACCGTTTCCGCGCTGGTATGGAAGAACATCTTTATGGACCCGACCAACGGCCTTTTTGCGCATCTTTGGCGATTATTTGGCGCAACCCCGGTCAGTTGGCTTTCAGATGCGGCGATCCCGTCGATTATTCTGATCGTGTCCTGGCAGTGGTTGCCGTTCGCCACACTGATCCTGCTGACGGCGATCCAGTCGCTGGACAGCGAACAGCTTGAAGCCGCCGAGATGGACGGCGCCTCGCCACTGGCGCGGTTCGGCTTCATCACCCTGCCGCACCTTAGCCGCGCGATCACGATTGTGGTTCTCATTCAAACGATCTTCCTGCTTGCGATCTTTGCCGAGATTTTCGTGACCACCGGCGGTGCCTTCGGCACCCGAACCCTGTCGTACCTGATCTTCCAGCGTGTGCTGGAAAGCCAGAACATCGGGCTTGGGTCAGCAGGCGGCGTTTATGCCATCATACTTGCCAATATCGTTGCGATCTTCCTGATGCGCATCGTCGGCAAGAACCTGGACAACTAGGGGGAGGACGGAACATGGCACGTGCAATTACAAACCAGCGCAAAACGATCAACACGGTCGCTGCCTGGACAATCGGTCTGCTGATCTTCTTTCCGATCCTGTGGACGATCCTGACCAGCTTCAAAACCGAAGCGCAGGCAATCGCCGACCCGCCGATCTTCCTGTTCTTTGACTGGACGACCGAAAACTATGGCACGGTGATGGAGCGCTCGAACTATGCGCGCTTCTTGTGGAACTCGATCATCATCGCCGGTGGCTCGACCATCCTTGGCATCATCATCGCGGTGCCTGCGGCGTGGTCGATGGCCTTTGTGCCCTCAAGGCGCACCAAGGATATCCTGCTTTGGATGTTATCGACCAAGATGCTGCCGGCGGTGGGTGTGCTTTACCCGATCTATCTGCTTTTCATCAAACTTGGGCTTCTCGATAACGTCTATGGGCTGACCTTTGTGCTGATGCTGATCAACCTGCCGATCATTGTCTGGATGCTTTATACATATTTCCGCGAAATTCCGGGCGAGATCCTCGAAGCCGCGCGGATGGATGGGGCAACCTTGAAGTCAGAGATACTCTATGTGCTGACACCGATGGCGATACCGGGTATCGCGTCGACCCTGCTTTTGAACTTCATCCTTGCGTGGAACGAGGCGTTCTGGACGCTGAACCTGACAGCAGCCAAAGCGGCTCCTCTGACGGCCTTCATCGCCAGCTACTCAAGTCCTGAGGGTCTTTTCTACGCAAAACTAAGTGCTGCCTCGACTATGGCAATCGCGCCAATCCTGATCATGGGTTGGTTCTCACAGAAACAGCTCGTTCGGGGCCTAACATTCGGAGCGGTAAAATAATGGGTCAGATTAGCCTTAACCAAGTCACCAAGAGCTTTGGCGATGTGCAAGTCATCCCGCCGCTTGATCTGGAAATCAACGAAGGGGAGTTTGTTGTCTTTGTCGGCCCGTCCGGCTGCGGCAAATCCACCTTGCTGCGCCTGATTGCCGGGCTTGAGGATACGACGTCCGGCCACATCAGCATCGATGGCAATGACGCCACAGCCCTGCCGCCTGCCAAGCGCGGCCTTGCGATGGTGTTCCAGTCCTATGCGCTTTATCCGCACATGTCGGTGCGCAAGAACATTGCCTTCCCGATGCGTATGGCGGGTCTGGATGAAGCAGCGCAAAAGGCCAAGATCGATGCTGCTGCCAAGGCGCTGAACCTGACGGATTACCTGGACCGCAAACCCGGTCAATTGTCCGGTGGTCAGCGCCAGCGTGTGGCGATTGGCCGTGCGATTGTGCGCGAACCTGCGGCGTTCCTTTTTGACGAGCCACTGTCGAACCTCGATGCGGCGCTGCGCGTCGGCATGCGGCTTGAGATCATGGACCTGCACAAAAAGCTCGATACAACGATGATCTACGTCACCCACGATCAGGTCGAAGCGATGACCATGGCCGACAAGATCGTGGTGCTGCAGGCCGGTGTGATCGAGCAGGTGGGCAGCCCGCTTGATCTTTATCACACGCCGCGCAACAAGTTTGTTGCTGGCTTTATCGGCTCGCCCAAGATGAACCTGATCGAGGGGCCGGAAGCGGCCAAGCATGATGCGACCACGATCGGCATTCGTCCCGAGCACATGACGGTTTCAAAGACCGAAGGTCTGTGGAAGGGCCGCGTTGGTGTGGCAGAGCATCTTGGGTCGGACACGTTTATCCACGTGCACGACACCGGTTTGGGCGACATGCTGACGGTGCGCATCACCGGCGATATCGAAGCAAAACATGGCGACGATATCTATCTGACGCCAATTGCGGATCAGGTGCACAGGTTCGACGCGGCGGGGCTGCGCATCGGATGACGCGACTGGGCGGGAAATCTGCCATGATCACGGGGGCTGCGCGCGGGATCGGGCGCGGCTTTGCCGAGGCGTATATTGCCGAAGGCGCTACGGTGGCGATTGCCGATGTCAATTTGGAGGCGGCGGAGGCGACGGCCAGAGAGTTGGGCAACGCCGCCTATGCGGTACAGATCGACGTCAGCGATCAGGCCAGTATCGATGCTGCCATTGCGACGGTCGTATCGCAAGCGGGCAAGCTTGATATCCTGATCAACAACGCGGCGCTATTTGATGCCGCCGAAACCGTCGATATCACCCGCGAGAGTTTCGACAAGCTTTACGCGGTGAACGTGGCGGGTACGCTTTTCACCATGCAGGCCGCGGCCAGACAGATGATCGCCCAAGGTCATGGCGGCAAAATCATCAATATGGCAAGCCAAGCCGGTCGTCGCGGTGAACCCCTTGTGCTTGTCTATTGCTCGACCAAGGCGGCGGTGATCTCGATGACGCAATCAGCCGGGCTCAACCTGATCAAGCATGGGATCAACGTGAATGCCATCGCCCCCGGAGTGGTTGACGGCGCGCATTGGGAACATGTGGATGCGATGTTTGCCAAGCTTGAGGGCAAACCGCTTGGTCAGAAAAAGGCCGAGGTTGAGGCGGGCGTGCCCGCAGGCCGGTTTGCTGTGCCTGCGGACCTGGCTGGGATGGCGGTGTTTCTGGCCTCGCCCGAATCCGATTATATCGTGTCTCAGACGTACAACGTCGATGGCGGCCAGTGGATGAGTTGATGAAGCTAAGTTTGGAAACCCTTGACGCCTTGCCCGAGGACATTCGCAAACCGTCTTATGACCGGTCCGCCCTGTCGGCTGGCATTGTTCATATCGGGCTGGGCAATTTTCATCGTGGGCATCAGGCATGGTACCTGCATCGGCTGATGGATCAGGGCGAAGCGTTTGACTGGGCGATCCTTGGTGCGGGTGTGCGTCCGGGGGATGCGGCCCAACGCGAGCGGTTGCTGGCGCAGGATTGCCTGACAACGCTGATAGAGCTGGACCCGTCCGGCAAATCCGCCGAGGTAACCGGCTCGATGATCGGCTTTATCCCGGTGGCAGAAGACAACGCGCCGCTGATCGCGCATATGGCCGAGCCCGCGATCCGGATCGTCGCGATGACCGTGACCGAGGGCGGATACTATGTTTCTACAGACGGGACGTTCGATGCGGACCACGCCGATATTCAGCACGACGCGGCGCATCCGGACGCGCCAAAGACTGCCTTTGGTGCGATCGTTGCTGCCCTGAAACTTCGCCGAGAAAGCGGCGCAGGCCCGTTCACCTGTCAAAGCTGCGATAACCTGCAGGGCAACGGTGATATTCTGCGCCAAACCATTGTTGGGCTGGCTGCGATGTCGGACCCGGACCTTGCGCAGTGGATCGATGAGCACGCGACGTTCCCGAACTCGATGGTCGATTGCATCGTGCCCGCCACTGGCCCGTCCGAACTGGCTTTGGTGCGGACCTTCGGCATCGAAGACGCGGCTCCCGTGACGCACGAGAACTTTCGCCAATGGGTGATCGAGGACACGTTTTGCGCCGGACGCCCTGACTGGGACAAGGTGGGTGCTACCTTTACCGATGACGTCCACGCCTTTGAGGCGATGAAGCTGCGCTTGTTGAACGCCGGCCATCAGATCATCGCCACGCCGGGCGAATTGCTGTCGGTTGACACCATCGCCGGCACGATGGCGCATCCGCTTATTCGCGACATGTTCCGCAAGATCGAAATCGACGAGATCGTGCCCCACGTGGCGGCCGTGCCCGGAATGACGCCGCTGGATTATGTCGATCTGGTTGACCGCCGCTTTTCCAACCCGGAAATTCACGACACCACACGCCGCGTGGCGTTTGATGGCTCGTCGCGGCACACAGGGTTTTTACACCCAATTTTGCGCGACGCTTTAGCGGCTGGCACCCCAATTGAAGGTCTTGCACTTGTCGAGGCCCTTTGGGCGCGGATGTGCGAAGGCACGCGCGAAGATGGCAGCGAAATTTCAGCCAACGATCCGTTTTGGGAGACTTTGACAGCAAAGGCCAAGGCCGCAAAAGAAACGCCGAAAACATGGATCGAACAGGATCAGTTCTACGGCGCGCTTGGTCAAAACGCGCAGTTTGCGGCAAGTTTCGAGCGTTGGTTGCGCGTGGTATGGGATCAAGGTACCGAAGCGGCGATCCGCAGCTATCTGGAAGCTTGAAACCACCCGTGGCCCGCATTGTCTTTGATCTTGACGGCACTCTGATCGACAGCGCGCCAGACATTGGCGGGATTGCCAATGGGTTGCTTGCAGACCGTGGGCTGCCGCCGATTACGTCTGAGCAGACGCGCGATTTCGTCGGCAAAGGCCCGGGTGTCTTCATCGAAAAGATGCGCACTGCACGCAACATTCCCCAAAGCGAGCAGACCACTCTGCTGACCGCGTTCATGGCCAATTACGATGGTGCTGTGGGGCTGACACACCCTTACCCCGGAGTTGTGAATGCGTTGGAAAACCTGCGCACCAAAGGCCACCGTTTGGGGATTTGCACAAACAAGCCGATCAAGCCGACAATGGCCGTTTTGCGTCATCTGGATTTGGAACAGTATTTCGAGACCTTTGTTGGCGGGGACAGCCTTGCGGTGCACAAACCCGATCCGGCACCCTTAGAACAAGCTTTTGCAGCCCTCGGGGACGGAAAACAGATTTTCGTAGGCGACAGCGAGGTTGATGCGGCAACGGCCCTGGCCGCCGGGGTGACGTTTCTTTTGTTCACCGAAGGCTATCGCAAAAAGCCCATCGCAGAGCTGCCGCATGATCAGGCGTTTTCGCATTTCGACGGCTTTTGCGACCTTGTTGGCGGGATCACCTAGAGCGGCTCTGGCGCGATCAGCTTTTGCATCGGTGGCAGGTGCGGCGCGTCAATGGCGCGGATCAGCGCCTCGGCCAGATACAAACCCGTTTCGCCCACATCCTCGTAGCAGACCAGAATGTCCTTGCGAAACGCCTTAAGCAGCGGGATCGCTTCTTTTGCGGCGACGTCAATGTCCGCGCCGATCGTGCGGTCCAGCTTTTCGATGGCAAGCGTTGCGGCAAGTGCGACGGGGGCCGAGGCGCAGATGACGGCATCAGTTTTGGGATGCGCGCGCAGGTACCGTGTTAAGGCGCCGGTCACAAGGTCAGCCGAACTGTCGCTGGTTGCATCCGGCAAAATGGCAGTATCCAGACCCAATTCCGAGGCCGTGCTGGTGGCACCCGCAACAAGGTGCTGCGCATAATTCTGATCCAGTGGCGGTGCGACGATGAGCACGTTCTTTCGACCTCTGCGATGGAACGCGTCAACGCAGTGTTTGCCAAAAACAGCATTGTCGAAATCAAGGTAAGGCGCGTCGCTGCAGGTATTGGTGCGCCCATGCAGTGCGAAGGGAAAGTTCTGCTGCTTGAGGTAGGCGACCCTTGGATCGTCGGGCTGTATCCGATTCAGGATCACCCCGTCAGCCGAGCCGGTCTGAACGACGTATTTCACCGGATCAAGGGGCGATTCGTCGGGAAAGTAGGGTGTCACGATCAGATGATAGGACGTTCCGCGCAGCGCGCTGGCAACCGCGTTGATCAATTTAGCGGTGTGATTCATTACGTCGTGATCGGTGCACAGGATCAGCGCAATGACATTGGTTTTGCCAGTGCGCAGACGCAAGCCAGCCCGGTTCGGGCGATAGCCAAGTTCGTTGGCCAAAGCGCGCACACGTTTCTTGGTTTTTGCCCCAATATCAGGGGCATCGCTTAGGGCACGCGATACTGTGGGAACTGCCAGACCAAGCAGGCGTGCGATGGTTTTCAGGGTCGGGCGTTCGCGTTCGCCCGGCTCCAAAACTATCTCTGGCAAGTCAATGTCACTCATGCGTTAGCGCCAACATTATCGTATACGTAAATTTACATTAACACTTGCAGCAAAAAACTAAAACGATTTAAGGTTTCCACAATCGTTTTAGAAAAAGTCCAGGGAGGAAACATAATGAAAACGATCAAGACGCTACTTTGCGGGTCGGCCCTTGTGGCGGCCGGTGCCGTTCAGGCTGCTGATCTGGAGGTCACGCATTGGTGGACATCGGGGGGTGAGGCCGCCGCAGTGGCCGAATTTGCCAAAGCCTTTAACGCCACCGAGCACAGCTGGGTCGACGGTGCGATCGCTGGCGGCGGGGGCACGGCGCGCCCGATCATGGTCAGCCGGATTATCGGTGGCGACCCAATGGGCGCCTTCCAGTTTAACCATGGTCGTCAAGCTGAAGAACTGATCGAGGCTGGGCTATTGCGCGACCTGACCGACATTGCCGAGGCCGAGGGCTGGAAAGACATCGTCAATCCGCCGTCGCTGCTTGATGCCTGCACCGTCGATGGCCGGATCTATTGCGCGCCGGTCAACATTCACTCGTGGCAGTGGCTGTGGCTTTCGAACAAAGTTTTTGAAGATGCTGGCCTTGATGTGCCGTCAAACTGGGATGAATTTGCGGCCGCCGGACCAAAACTGCGCGAAGCGGGTTATCAGCCCTTGGCTTTGGGAGGTCAGTCCTGGCAGTCGACGGGTTTGTTCAACGTGCTGATGGCCACTATCGCTGGCCCTGACGTACTGACAACGATCTACGGTGAAGCCGACGCTGACTTGGCGGCGGGCGACGAGATGAAAGCCGTATTCCAGGCTGCCGCCAATGCGCGTGACATGGCGCAGGGCTCTAACGTTCAGGACTGGAACCAGGCGACAAACCTTGTGATCATCGACAAAGCCGGCGGTCAGATCATGGGAGACTGGGCGCAGGGCGAGTTTGCCGTCGCCAACAAGGTCGCTGGAGAAGACTATACGTGTTTGCCCGGATTGGGCGTGCGCGACGTCATCTCGACAGGTGGTGACGCGTTCTACTTCCCTGTGAACGACGATCCCGAAATCACGGCTGCACAGGACGTTTTGGCGGCAACGTTGCTTAAGCCTGAAACGCAGGTGAGCTTTAATTTGGCGAAGGGTTCTTTGCCGATCCGTGGCGATATTGATCTTTCTGCCGCAAACGACTGCATGAAGAAGGGCCTTGAGATTTTGGCCGCAGGAAACACCCTGCCTGACACCAACATGCTCAACACGGAAGACACCAACAATCAGCTAAACGACCTGTTTGTTCAGTTCTTCCAGGATACCTCGATTTCGCCTGAGGATGCGCAAGCGCGCTTTGTCGATATCGTGAAAAACAAAGACTAAGAGCCAATGGCCAAGGGGCGGTGCGAGACGTGCCGCCCCTTTGCACAGAGCCAGTTGAGGGAGGGGACCGCGTGGCATCTGCGAGCAAACCTATCGGGTTATTCCGGAACATGACCGCCAAGATCGCGGCGGTTCCGATGATCCTGACGGCACTTGTCGTCTTCGTCGGCGGCACGCTTTGGACCGTGACCTATTCCTTCACCAACTCGAAACTTTTGCCGCGCACCAAGTTCGTGGGCTTCGATCAGTACGAGCGGCTTTGGGCGACCGAGCGCTGGATGGTGTCGATTGAGAACCTGATCATCTATGGCATCTGTTCGCTTGTCTTCAGCCTGATCATTGGCTTCCTTCTGGCTGCCTTGCTTGATCAGAAGGTGCGCTTTGAAAACACCTTCCGCACCATTATTCTCTATCCCTTTGCATTGTCTTTCATTGTCACGGGATTGATCTGGCAGTGGCTTTTGAACCCCGATTTCGGCATTCAAAGCGTGCTGCAAAACCTTGGATGGGAAAGCTTCAACTTCAATCCGCTCTATAACTCCGACATCGTGATTTACGGCGTGCTTTTTGCAGGTCTCTGGCAGGGCACGGGCTTTGTCATGGTGCTGATGCTGGCGGGGCTGCGCGGCATTGATCAAGAGATTTGGAAGGCCAGCCGAGTTGATGGCATTCCGGCATGGAAAACGTATCTGTTCATCGTCATCCCGATGATGCGGCCCGTTTTCATCACCACGCTTGTCATCATCGCCTCGGGCATCGTGCGGCTTTACGATCTGATCGTGGCGCAAACCTCTGGCGGGCCGGGGATATCGTCTGAGGTGCCTGCAAAATACGTCTACGACTATATGTTTCAAGGACAAAACCTGGGTCAGGGCTTTGCCGCCTCGACCATGATGCTGCTGGCGGTGGCTATCGTGATCATCCCATGGGCCTATCTTGAATTTGGAGGGCGCAAGCATGGCTGAACCCGGAACACTTGCCGCAGCAACCGCGGCCGTTACGCCAATTGTGGATCAATTGGCAGGTCCGCGCGGGCCAAAGCCAAAGAACGCGTTCTCGCGCCGCAACATATTCATTTACGGCACGCTGATCATGGTGTCGCTTTACTATCTGCTGCCGCTTTACGTGATGATCATGACCTCGCTTAAGGGCATGCCGGAAATCCGGCTGGGCAATATCTTTGCGCCCCCTGTTGAGATCACCTTTGAGCCGTGGGTCAAGGCGTGGTCCGAGGCCTGCACCGGTCTGAACTGCGATGGTCTGAGCAGGGGGTTCTGGAACTCGGTGCGGATCACCATTCCGTCGGTCGTTGTGTCGATCGCGATTGCGAGCGTGAACGGATACGCGCTGGCGAACTGGCGGTTCAAAGGGGCCGATATGTTTTTCACCATCCTGATTTTCGGCGCCTTCATCCCTTATCAGGTGATGCTCTATCCGCTGGTGATCCTGCTGCGCGAAATGGGGATCTATGGCACCTTGACCGGATTGATTCTGGTGCATTCGATCTTTGGCATGCCGATCCTGACGCTGCTCTTCCGCAACTATTTCACCTCGCTGCCCGAAGAGCTGTTCAAGGCGGCGCGCGTAGACGGGGCAGGGTTTTGGGGTATCTATTTCCGGATCATGGTGCCAATGTCGCTGCCAATCTTTGTCGTGGCGATGATCCTGCAAGTCACTGGTATCTGGAACGATTTCCTGTTTGGCGTGGTCTATACCAAGCCTGATCTTTACCCGATGACGGTGCAGTTGAACAACATCGTCAACTCGGTTCAGGGTGTCAAGGAATACAACGTGAATATGGCCGCGACGTTGCTGACGGGGCTGGTGCCGCTGACGATTTACTTCGTCTCGGGGCGATTGTTTGTGCGCGGCATCGCCGCTGGCGCTGTGAAGGGATAAGGGCATGAACGCGGAAAATGTATCGGTCTCGATCAAAGAGTTGGATTTGTATTTCGGATCGCTGGGCGTTCTGAAAAACCTGAACCTTGATATTTACGATGGTGAGTTTCTGGTGCTGCTTGGTTCATCCGGTTGTGGCAAATCCACGCTGCTGAACTGTATTGCAGGACTGTTGGAGATCACCGACGGACAGATTTTCATCAAGGGCCAGAACGTGACATGGGCCGAGCCATCAGAACGCGGCATCGGCATGGTGTTTCAATCCTACGCGCTTTATCCGCAGATGACTGTGGAAGGGAATATGTCGTTCGGGTTGAAGAACGCGAAGGTGCCCAAGGCCCAGATCAAGGAACGCGTCGACCGCGCTGCAGAGGTTTTGCAGATCGAGCCGTTGATGAAACGCAAGCCTGCTGCTCTTTCAGGTGGCCAGCGTCAGCGGGTTGCCATAGGGCGTGCGCTGGTGCGCGATGTGGATGTGTTTCTCTTTGACGAGCCATTGTCTAACCTTGATGCCAAGCTGCGCGCTGATTTGCGGGTCGAGCTGAAGCAGCTGCACCACCGGCTGGAAAACACGATGATCTATGTCACCCACGATCAGGTCGAAGCAATGACACTGGCGGACCGGATCGCGATCATGAAGGACGGGATCATTCAGCAACTTGCCTCGCCGTCCGAAATTTACGCCAAGCCTGCAAATCTTTACGTGGCCGATTTTATCGGCTCGCCGTCGATGAACCTGCTCAAGGGGCGCGTTGAGGCGAACACTTTTGCCTTGGGCGATCTGTCAATCAACCTTGATGCCTATGACTTTACCCGCAAGCCCGAGGGCGAGACGTGGTTTGGCATTCGCCCCGAACATGTGGTCACGGGTGAGGCGGCGCATGGGTGCGATACGTCTTTGGATGTCGTGGTCGAGGTGGTGGATCCGCTGGGTTCGGACACTCTTGTTCTGACCCGACTGGCGGGTGAAAAATTCTGGCTGCGCCTTGATGGGCAGTCTTCAGTCACAGCCGGCGACAGGCTTCGCATCGGAATATCCGCAAAAGACGCCTCGCTTTTTGATGCAAACGATGAGACGCGCCTTTGACGTCTCACTAACGAAAGAACCAACGTGACAAAATTCTCTTACCAGCTTTACAGCTCCCGCAATTTCCCGCCTTTGTCGAACACTCTCAAAGAGTTGGCAGCACTTGGCTATGCCGAGGTAGAAGGCTACGGCGGCCTTTTCAGCGATGTGGAACAGGCCGAGAGCTTGCGCTCTGAACTTGACGCAAACGATTTGACCATGCCCACTGCGCACATCGGTTTGGACATGGTCGAGGCTGACCCAAAAACCGTTGTGGGCATCGCAAAGGCCCTTGGCGTGGGCATGGTGTTTGGCCCCCATATCGGCGAAGATCAACGCCCCTCGGACGCTGCGGGCTGGAGGGCCTTTGGCGCGCGGCTGGCCGAAGCGGCCAAGCCGTTGGAGGATGCAGGCATCCGCTTTGGCTGGCACAACCACGATTTTGAGTTCACCCACGGCTCGGCTGTGCATCCGATGGACTGGATCTTTGAGGGCGGCCCTGATCTGGCGTTTGAATTTGACCTTGCGTGGTGCATTCGCGCAGGCGTGGACCATATCGGCTTTATCGAACGGCATGCGGATCGGCTTTTGGCGGCGCACATCAAAGACATCGCGCCCGTAGGCGAGAAGGCCGACGAAGATGGCTGGGCGGATGTTGGCGACGGCGTGATCGACTGGCGCGCGACCTTTGATGCCCTGGCGAAGACCAAGTGCCAGCACTTTGTTGCAGAACACGACAACCCAAGCGATGGCCATCGGTTTGCAAGCCGATCCATCGCCTTTATGAACTCACTTTAAGGACGACAGGCATATGAGCGATCTGGGCATTGGCATCATCGGGTGCGGCAATATTTCAACGGCCTATCTGCGCCTGGCACCCTTGTTTAAGGGCATCGAGATGCGCGCGGTGGCGGACATCAACATGGATGCGGCCAAAGCGAGGGCCGAAGAGTTTGGCGTGCGGGCTGAGACTGTCGAGGGGCTGCTGGGCGCAGACGATATCGACATTGTCGTGAACCTGACCATACCGGCGGCGCACTTTGAGGTGTCGAGCCAAATTCTGGAGGCGGGCAAGCACGTCTATTCGGAAAAGCCGTTTGTTCTGACGCTGGAGGAAGGCTCGAAGATCAAGGCATTGGCCGATGCGAAAGGGCTGCGCGTGGGGTCGACGCCCGACACCTTCATGGGGGGCGCACACCAGCAGGCGCGGCAGATGATCGAAGATGGAACGATCGGCACGGTGACCAGTGGCACCGCCTTTGTGATGAGCCATGGGATGGAGGATTGGCACCCGAACCCGGATTTCTTCTTTCTGCCCGGCGCGGGGCCGATCCTGGATATCGGGCCCTATTACGTGACCAACCTGATCCAGTTGATCGGGCCGATCAAAAAGGTCGCGGCATTCACCGCGACACCGTCCAAGACGCGCACGATCCTGTCCGAGCCGCGCAAGGGCGAGGAAATTCCGGTAAAGACCCCGACGACGATTCACGGGATCATGGAGTTTGAAAACGGAGCCGTGATCACCCTTGCGGCCAGTTGGGACGTGTGGGGGCACGGGCACACACCGATGGAGCTTTATGGCACCAAGGCATCGCTTGACGTGCCGGATCCGAACTTTTTCGGTGGCGATCTGATGCTGACACCCGCCAATGAGGAGGCGCGTCTGGTGAGCCCGTGGGCGCATCCCTTTGGCGTGGAAAACGACAAGGGACGCGCGAATTATCGCACGGCTGGTCTGGCCGATATGGCGATGGCCATTCAGGAAGGTCGCGCGCACCGCTGTTCGATGGAGATGGCGTTGCATGCGGTTGAGGTGATGGGCGCGTTTTTGAAGTCGGGCGAGACCGGGCAAGTGATGGAGATGACAACAACCTGCGCGCGGCCTGAGGCTTTGTCGCCGGAGGCTGCGGCGGCTTTGTTGCGCTGATTTCTGGTTTCTCGCCGCCTATCGGCGCCGACCAATGCGAGGGGCGCTGCCGCTCTCGGTGATTGCTTGCAATCACCTGACGCAAGGGCATTGCATGCAATGCCCGTAAGTCGCGCTCCCCGCCATATTTTTGGACCGATGAAATGCACGGGCTGCGCTTTATAGCAGCGTTGTGATCAGAGCCATCAGGTCATGCACGGTGATGTTCTGGGTATGGGCGTTTTGTGAGGGCCGGAAGTTGGCTGTGCGATAAGGGTTCTCCTGCCCGAAGCGCGCGAAAAGCGCGTCGTTGTCGGCCTCAAATGTCTCAATAATCCGCAGGCGGTCGGCGTCGTTTATTGAAAACGGCGGTCGGTCTGCGAACACCTCGTTTGCCTTGGCAAAAAGTTTGCGTTGTTGCGCCACGCCCATGTCCTGCACTTTTGCCAATCGCATCACTTCGGCCACCACACCCGGCACGCTGGAGTTTAGGGTTTTGTTGGGCGCGATGCCTTCGATGCCAAAGCGCGCGACCATGTCGTCAAGCGGTGAGCCCGCCTCGAACGGGCGCAGTGCCACGTTATCGTTGCCAAAGACATCGGCCCAAGCGGTGATACAGGCCAGCGCATCAATCTCGGGCGCGATTTTGTGCGGCTCTTTGAGGAACCGCGTGATGGGCGCAGCAAAGCCGTTACCGACCTGCTTGGTCTTTTGATTGTGACAGGAAATCAGAAAGGTATCGGGGCGGCGAGGGTAGGCCAGGATCGTGACATTTTCCACTGGCAAGGCGGCTTTTAGCCTGGCGATGCGATCCGCAGGACAGGCAAAGAACTCTTCGCTGGAAATAAAGGCGCGGGGCAGGCGCGATTTCTCCAAAGCCTGGCACAGTGCGTCAAGCTCGGTGGCAAAGTCGGGACGGCTGCCGTCGATTGGATTAACCTTGTCTTTCATCGCAAAGGCAAGCCTGTGATGCGCGGGATAAGCCCAGTTGCACTTGGGGTAGAGCAGCCCCCTGCGCCGCAACGCCGCTGCATTGTCAGCAAAGGCTGTCTGAATTGCGGTTGTACCGGTTTTGTGGGGTCCGATATGGAGAAAGAGATCCATAGGCGCTGTGCTACGCGCCAAGGCTGAGAATAAGGTTAACGCATTTGAAACATAGTGAGTATGAAACAACCCAGTGGGCCCTGGAAAACCGTCAGGTTTTGCCGGACGCCCTGCGCGTTCTGTTGCAGGACTATCCACGCGAGCTTTGGGAGGACGATCCGGGCTTTTCGCAGTTGATCCGCTTTTGGCTGGACCGGCATCTGATGTTTCGCCGGATCATGGAGGCTTTGCTGGAAACCACCGCGCATGTGAGGGACAAATCCCTTGATCCACAGAGTTTTGCCCACCAATTATCGCGGTACGGATCGATGTTTGTGGGCGAGCTGCACGCGCATCATTCGGTTGAGGATGCGCACTACTTCCCGGTGATGAAGACTCTGGACAGCCGGATCACGGCCGGTTTTGACATTCTGGACAAGGACCATCACACGATTGACGCGCGCCTTCAGGGGTTTGCCGAGATGGCCAACGGAGTGCTGCGCGGCATGCAGGCAGACGAGGCGGCGGCGATGGCGCAGCTTGGTCCGCTGGCCGATGAACTGAAAGTGCTTGAGCATTTTCTTGACCGGCATTTGACGGACGAGGAAGAACTCGTTGTGCCGGTATTGCTGAAATATACGCCCGAAGGGCTGGTTTAGGCCAGGGTCTCGACCGAGGCAAAAAACATCGCCTGACTGACAGCCGATCTTACCTGCGCAGGGGTATAGGGTTTGGTGATCAAAAAGGCAGGCTCGGGGCGTTGTCCCGTCAGGAATCGCTCGGGAAACCCGGTTATAAAGATCACCGGGATATCAGAGCGTCCGTTTCTCAGGATTTCCTCAACGGCATCGACACCGGAAGTATCGTCGGCCAGTTGGATATCAGACAGGATCAAATCTGGATCGGTCCTTTTGGCCAATAACACTGCCTCGGGGTGCGTGCGCGCTGTGCCTATCAAAGTGTGTCCCATGGCGGAGACGGTGCTTTCAATGTCCATCGCCGTGACAGCTTCGTCTTCGATGACAAGGACATTGCCTTTTGTCGAGTTCGCCACGTCTGCATGTGCGGTCCGCAGCAAGTCTTCGACCGTGTTGACATCCAGCGACATGATGCGCGCCACGGTGTCGGTCGGAAACTGTTCGATCGAAGACAAAAGCAAGGCTTCGCGCGACCCTTTGGTAAGCTTTGAAAGGTGCTTTTGCGCGCGCACCTCAAGCGACGTGTCGGGCGGTGCAATTTGATCGTCCGCGTTTTCCCAGATCAGGTGAAAGGCGTGAAAAAGCGCAGCCTTCGGCGCGCCGAAGCCGACGAGCAATTCAGGTTTAGAGACCAACAACTCCAGAGCATCCAGAGCGAATGCGTCCCCTGAGTTTTGGTTACCTGTCAGCGCGCGCGCATAACGCCGCAGATAGGGGAGTGCGTTATCCAGCGCGTCTGTGGTAGTGTTGGAAGGCATCACAGTCATATCTTTTGCTCTTTTGGGGAACATACCCCCTAGGTTGTGCGTTGACTAGGTGATTACACGCAAATTACAGAACTGGCCAATGGTACTATGATGACCCAAGAACGGCCCGACCCGGACATCTCGCGTGAGATCGATGAGAATCTGCGCAAAGTTTATGAAAATGTTCTGAAGGAAGAGGTTCCTGACAGGTTTAAGGAATTGTTAAACCAATTGCGTGCTGAAAAAGTGCCGCCGTCTGACGTCTCGCAGGGGGGCCAATGACGCAGCAGACTGATCCTCGCGACGCAATCATCGAACACCTGCCGGCCATGCGCGCCTTTGCCGTGTCCCTGGCACGCAGCAGCGCCTTGGCGGACGATATGGTTCAAGATACCATCGTAAAGGCCTGGACTAACTTCGAAAAATTTAATCCAGACACAAATCTGCGGGCGTGGCTTTTCACCATTTTGCGCAACACTTTTTATTCGCACCGCCGCAAGGTCAAGCGTGAGGTGTCGGACGTGGATGGGATGTACGCCAAGAAGCTTGCCACCAAACCCAGTCATGACGGACGACTGCACTTGCGTGATTTCATGGCAGCGTTCGATCAATTGTCGCCCGAACAGCGCGAGGCTTTGATCCTTGTTGGTGCGTCTGGCTTCACCTATGACGAGGCGGCCGAGATGTGTGGCGTGGCTTTGGGCACGATCAAAAGCCGGGTCAATCGGGGCCGTAAAACGCTTGCCGTTCTTTTGTCGTTGACCGAAGGCGAAGAGATGGAATTGACCGACCCTGCAACTTTAGCGGTCATGACAGCGCCGGGTTCCTCTGCTGCCTAGTCTGCGTTCAAATCAACAATTTTGCCCGGGTTCAGGATGTTTTGCGGGTCCAATGCCTGCTTGATGCTGCGCATAACGTCGATTGCACCGCCAATTTCGCGTTCCAGATACTTTTTCTTACCCTGACCAATCCCGTGCTCGCCTGAGATCGTGCCATCCAGTTTAATAGCCTCGTCGTTCAGCCATGCGAGATACTGTTGGGCGCGTTCCATTTCGTCTGCGTCATTTGGGTCAATCAGAAGGGTTGCGTGAAAATTGCCATCGCCCACGTGACCCAGAATTGGAGCGACCAACCCAAGTTCTTCGGCGCGCTTTTGCGCCCCGGTCACCGCTTCAGCCAAATGCGAGATCGGGACACAGACGTCTGAGGCCAAAGCGCTTTTGCTGGCGTCGAGCTGGCGCTGCGCCCAATAGGCGTCGTGGCGAGCCTGCCAAAGCTTGGTGCGATCCTCGGCCTTTGTTGTCCATTCAAAGCCAGAGCCGCCTGCGTCTTCGGCTATTTCTCCAAAGCTTTCAGACTGCTCGACGACCGAGGCATTGGAGCCGTGAAACTCAAGTAAAAGTAGCGGGGCTTCGGGCAGGTCCAATCCTGAGTATGCATTGATGGCCTTGACGCTGAGCGCGTCGAGCAACTCGATCCGGGCGACCGGAATGCCCATCTGAATGGTCGCGATCACCGCGTTGCAGGCGTCTTCAATCGACGCAAAGGTGCAGCGCGCAGAGGCCATCGCCTCGGGAACGCCCTGCAATTTGAGCGTCAGTTCGGTGATCACCCCAAGCGTGCCTTCCGAGCCGACCATCAGCCGGGTCAGATCGTAGCCTGCTGATGACTTCTTGGCGCGCCCGCCGGTGCGGATCACAGAGCCGTCCGCCAAAACGCACTCAAGGCTGAGGACGTTGTCTTTCATCGTGCCATAGCGCACGGCGTTGGTGCCGGAGGCTCGGGTGGCGGCCATGCCGCCAAGGCTGGCGTCAGCGCCGGGGTCGATGGGGAAGAAGAGACCGGTTGCGCGCAATTCCTCGTTGAGTTCCATGCGCGTGACACCGGGCTGCACCACCACGCAAAGATCTTCGGGGTATACCGCAAGCACCTTGTTCATTTCGCGCACATCAATGGAAATACCGCCCATCGGCGCGTTCACATGGCCCTCCAGCGAGGTGCCGGTGCCAAAGGGGATGACCGGCACGCCGTGATCGGACGCGATGCGCACTGTTTCGGACACATCTTGGGTGGAGTGCGCGAAGACAACGCAATCGGGCGGCTGGTTTTCGATGTTGGTCGTTGTGTGCGCGTGTTGCTCGCGGATCGACTGGCCGGTGTGAAACCGGTCGCCAAACCGCTGCTTGAGGATACCGAGTGCGGTCTCAAGACCTGTGGTGCTCTGCTGCTTTTCCATGGATTCAAACGCGACTCAGGCCAAGTTTTTCCAGCAAATCAACCAACATCCGCTTGGCGTGCAGACGATGCTGGTTATGCCGGTCGCGCGCCACGTCGGCGTCGCCGTTCAGGATCGCCTGATAGACGGCAAGGTGGTCTTCGTTCGACTTGGTGGGAAGCGGGCGCGCAAAAAGCGTTGTGGTCCGGGCGCGGCGCACTTGGTCGTTCATCAGCTCAAAAATCGCAACAATGCGAGAGTTTCCACCAAGCCGCACAAGCTCGCGGTGAAAGTCATCATCCGCTTCAGCCCAGGCTTTAAGGTCTTTCTTTTCAATGCTCTCGGTCATTTTCTTAATCGCAGTAGCCATGACGGACAGGTCATCTTCAGAGTACCCATATTGCGCCGCGCGCTCTGCGGCAAGGCTCTCAAGTTGGGTCAGAATGTCATAAATCTCGCGCATATCACCGGCAGATACCGGCAGGATGCGCACCCCTTTACGCGGGCGCAGCTCCAAAAGGCCTTGTCCGTCCAGCATCAGGGCGGCTTCCCGCACCGGTGTGCGCGACATGCCAAGGCGTTCTGCCAGTTCAGACTCCAGATGGTCCGAGCCTGCAGGCAGTTCGCCCGAGAAAATCAGGCTACGCAGTTCTTTCAGCGCACGTTGCGAGTTTGAAAGTGACTTTTGTTGGTCTGGCTTCAAGTCTGCCCCGATGCATAATGTTGGGTATACATTGTGGAAGATGACCTGAAGTGCGAAGTCTTTGCAAGTTCGGAAAGCAATGGGAGTGGAGCCATGAGCGTTTGGGAGATCTTTGCGGTCAAGTACGCCGATCGGGATGCGCGGGTGCGGGGCGACAGCTTTATTTTCGATGATAACCACGATGCGCCGCACCCGATGGATTATTTCATGTGGCTTTTGCGGCGCGGCGACGAGATGATCCTTGTCGATACCGGCTATGATGCGGCAGAGGCTGCCAGCCGGGCTCGCCCCATCCGGCTTGATCCGGTAGACGCGCTGGCGCCTTTGGGTGTGCGGCCCGAAGATATCACCCAGTTGATCGTCACGCACCTGCACTATGATCACGCAGGCGGTTTGCATCTTTTTCCAAACGCGACCTTGCATCTGCAGGCGGCCGAAATGGCCTATGCCACCGGGCCCTGCATGTGCCACGAGACGCTGAAGATGCCATTCACCGCCGGGCATGTGTGCGAGGCGATCAAGCGGCTTTATGCGGGCAAGGTGGTGTTTTACGATGGTGAGGCGCAGGTGGCCGAAGGCGTCACGGTGCACTGCATTGGTGGCCATTCACGCGGTTTGCAATGCGTCCGCGTTCAAACCGGGGCAGGGTGGATGGTGCTCGCGTCAGATGCGGCGCACTATTACGAGAACGTCTTTGCGCGCAAACCGTTTCCCATCGTGGTTGATCTGCAGAACATGCTCGATGGGTTTGACACGCTGGAGCGTCTGGCCAGCAACTGCAGCCTGATTGTGCCCGGTCACGACCCGCTGGTGCGCGACTTGTTCCCCGCAGGGCCTGCCCAGCACATCGTTCGGCTTGATCCGGGGCCGCAAAAGCCGTTTCCCTTCTAGGCCCCGCTCAAAGCCCTTCGGTGAACTCTTGTGCCAGCTGCTCGACAACCGCGCGCAACGCCTCGTGTGAACTCGCGCCGTTCTTCATGGCCGTGTGATAAGTTGCGGTCTGCCGGTCTGCGCTGGTGCCGCGCTCGATGATGTTGCGAAGATGCAAAAGCTCGTCAAGACATCCAAGTTCTTCCGCGTGCGGCGACACCATTTCGATCAGCTCTTCGATCAGATCAGCAAAGGGCATGATCTTGCCCACGCCAAAATCGATCAGCCCCTGGCTTGCGCCATAACGCACCGCGCGCCAGCGGTTCTCGGCCACAAGAAAACGGTCGTAGATCCGCCACCGCTGGTTTTTGCAGCGCAGCGAATAGAGCATGCGCATCAGGCTTTGGATCATCGCGGCGATGGCCATCGTGTCGTCAAGCAGTGGCGAGACATCGCAAATCCGGGTCTCCAGCGTCGGAAACCGGTCAGAGGGGCGCAGATCCCACCAAATCTTGGTCGCATCCTCGATGACCTTCGTGTCGATGATCGACTGAATAGAGCGCCTGTATTCGCCGTAGCTTTGAAAATGCGGCGGCAGCCCGGTGCGCGGCAGGTTGTCAAACACTGTCAGCCGGTAAGAGCGCAGACCGGTTTCCTCGCCTTCCCAAAACGGGGACGACGTGGAAAGGGCCAGAAGATGCGGCAGGAAGTAGGAAAACTGGTTCATCAGATCGCAGCGCAGGTCATCGTCGCTGATCCCGACGTGCACGTGCATCCCCCCGATCAACATGCGCCGCGCAACACCGGCCAAGTCCTTTTCCAGGCTGCGATAGCGTTCGCGGTCGGTAAAATCCTGTTTTTGCCACATGGCAAAAGGATGGGTAGAGACAGCAAGCGGGGCCAGCCCGTAGCCATTAGCGATCTGGTGGATGGTTTTGCGCAAGGAGGCAAGATCAGCACGCGCATCGGCCACCGTTTCGCACACGCCGGTGCCAACTTCGATCTGGCATTGCAGAAACTCCGGGCTGACCTGATCGCCCAGGGTCGAGGCGCAATCGGTCATCAACTGCTCGGGTGCGGCCACCAGATCAAGCGTTTCCTGATCGATCAGCAGGTATTCTTCTTCGATCCCCAGCGTAAAGCTGTGTTCAGACACATCCACGGGCTAACCCTCCTCCGATCCCACGAGTGTGATGATGCGGGCATGGCCGGGGATGTCAACTCGCACCATTTCGGGGGCGTTAACCATAATCAAACGCTTTGGTCGTAGCAGAGGACTGCCAGATCACCCGAAGGCTTTTCCCAATGGCTGCCACACTGCTGCAGTGATGCCGCCACATTTCCCCCTCAGGTGTTAACGGCAGGAGGTGGCAACATGCACGCAAAAACCGTCGGACGCCTAAGTGGAATAGTCGCACTTGCCGTTGCTTTTGTTGCGGTGAATTCAACCGCTCCCTTTGCAGTGTCACCCGCAGAAGCGACTGAAATCAGGCCAGTTTTTGATGCCTCGAAGGATCGGTCGCATGAAGCGGCGCAAGCCCATCTTGACAGGTTTTTCGACTTTGCCCTATCGCCTGCAGCGGCACACGCCAGCCCTCGGGTGCAAATCCTGGCTAACGGTGAAACGGTGTGGATCGAACCGACCCGCCGTTTTGATGGCCAGTTTTCCGGCCTGGTTATCGCTGACGGCGCAAATTCGCGTGACGCGATCACATTTGAGCGCACGGACGTTCGGGACTGGACCTTTCTGGGCCGTGATCGCAAGATCTACGGTAGCTTTCAGACCCGCGCGCGCCTTGCGCACCTAAGCCGGCAAAACGCCGCCCCCATCCGTGCGGTGCTGGCGTCATCAACCACGCCCTCAAACTGGTAACGACACCGGGGCAAAAACCAGCCCCAGGGGCATTTTCCCCCTTGCAGTATGTGCAAGGAGTTTATATCTCCTGCGCCACCGATAGGACGCGGGCGTAGCTCAGGGGTAGAGCATAACCTTGCCAAGGTTAGGGTCGTGAGTTCGAATCTCATCGCCCGCTCCAATTGGTCTTCTCACAGAAAGTCATATCCATCCCGACGCGTCGAAAGTGACAATGCGTGCGTGCATCCTATGGGGTGATGAGCTGTTAAGCGGCGACGTCATTTTATTCCGGGGTCCCGTACTGTGAATTGATCTGACTTTACCTTAGGACGGCGAATCCTTGGCTGCATTTATGATGCAGAGCAGCCCGACGTTTGTGAAAATGGCATAATATCAATCTCTTGCACGCTTCAGTTATTGGTAACGCACAGGTGGTATCCAACAAGAACGCCTCGGCTGCGAAGCGGGGTCTGTTGCTATGATTGTCTTGTGGAAAGTGAGATAGCTTTGAAACTGCCAAGCCTGAAAATCGCGACGAAACTACCGTTGATTATCATCGGATTTGTGACTGTGACAATCATCGTGATGGCGGTTGCCAATGCGACGATGAACAACCGCATCATCAAAAGCAGTGCAACAGAAACCTTCCAAAGTCTGGCTGTGCAAAAATCCAAACGTGTCAGCGAATTTCTGAAGAACACGGAACGCGATTTGCGGCTTCAGGCCAACGCAGCAACGACGAGCCAGGCAATCATCGCTCTTACTGATGGCTATACAGCGCTGGAAAACCGGGAGGAGGTTTTGCGCCGTGTGTTCATTACCGAAAACCAGTTCCCATTGGGGGAGCGACAAAAGCTTGCCAAGGCTGACACCGGCTCAAGCTATGGGTTTATCCACGCGATCTATCACCCGTATTTTGAAAATCTGCGGGCCGAGATGGGCTATTATGATATTTTCCTAATCGATGTTCAGGGAAATCTTGTCTACAGCGTTGTAAAAGAAAACGATTTTGCAACGAATTTGCTGAATGGTCCGTGGAAAGACTCGGGCCTTGCAGAGGCATTTCGCCAAGCGCTTGACATAGGGGCAGGCGATCCAAGTATTTTTGTGGACTTTCAGCGCTATGAGCCGAGTGCCTCTGTTCCCGCGGCCTTCATGTCACGTCCCGTCTACAACGAACAAGGCGTGCTTTTGGGTGTGCTTGCCTATCAAATGCCAAAATCGCGGTTAAGTTCTGCTGTTGGCGACCTGGAAGGCATGGGCACATCGGCCGATGGCTTTCTTGTTGGCATGGATGGCCTGATGCGCTCGGATTCGTTGCAAACGGATGTCGATGATATTTTGATAACCGAGGTGAACTCCGATGGCGTGACATCGGCGATGAATGGTGAACGGGGCATATTTGAAGCGACCGGATTTCAGGGGCAACCCGTTATTGGGTATGCCAAGCCGATAGATTTTTTAGCCACGCGGTGGGTGCTTGTTGTCCAGGAGAACACCGCAGATGTCTTTGCAGGCGCGCGCAGTTCCATCCAGGCGACGGCTTTGATTTCAGGTGTGATTTTTCTTGTGGTTACTGCGCTGTCCTTTTTTCTGGCGCGTGGTTTTTCACGACCCATTTCACTTTTGAATGATGCTGTAAGTGCAGTTGCCAAAGGCAACCTTAATATCAAAGTTCCCGGAACATCGCGGTTTGATGAGATTGGCGAGCTTGCCCGCTCGGCCGAGATATTCCGCGAAAATGCACTTAAGATGGAGGAATTGAGCCAGGAGCAAAAAACGGCAAATGCACAGATGATGGAACTGAGTGCGGAACGGGAAAAAGCAAACGAGCGTGAGCAGGCTTTGGCTCGGGAAAAGGAAGAAGCAGACCGCCTCGCGACCGAAGAACGCGAAACCATGATGCGCACGCTTGGTCAATCCTTCGGGGAGGTTGTTGCCAAGGCGCAGGCAGGACAGTTCTCGGCAAGAATTTCGGCGGAATTCGACGACAATACGCTGGTGGAACTTGCGAATAATATCAATAACCTCATGGAGACAGTCGACGATGGGTTGACGCGCACGGGCGTTGTTTTGTCGGCCATCGCCGACGGTGACCTGTCCAGACGGATGGAAGGCAATTTTCAAGGTGCTTTTTCCGATCTGCAAGGCAATGTGAACGAAATGATTGGCGCTTTGACAGATCTTGTCAGTGAGATTTCTGAAAGCGGTGCAACGCTGTCGGGTTCCTCGAATGAACTGAAAGACACCGCAGACGTTTTGTCGCGGCAAGCTGAACAGAACGCAGCAGCGGTTGAGGAAACTTCAGCCGCGCTTGAGCAACTCAACGCAAGCATCTCGCAGGTAACCGGTAACATCCAGGAAGTCAGCAGTAACGCCAAATCAGCGCGAGAGATTGCCAATTCCAGCGAACAGATTGCAGCTGAGGCTGCAACGTCAATGGACAGGATTGCCGAGGGATCAAAGGAAATCGCACGTGTCGTTGAAGTCATCAACGACATTGCATTCCAGATTAATCTTTTGGCGCTCAATGCAGGGGTTGAAGCAGCGCGTGCCGGTGAGGCTGGGCTGGGGTTCTCTGTTGTTGCTTCTGAGGTGCGACAGCTATCTCATCGAGCCAGTGACGCTGCAAAGGAAATTGCTGAAGTCATCATGAAAAGTGACGAGGCAGTCTCGAAAGGTGTGAGCAACGTTGCAAGCGCCAAAAACTCGCTGGAGGAAATAGCGAACAGCGTGGTGAAGATCTCGGAAAGCATTGAGGAGGTCACCCTTGCTGTTTCCGAGCAGTCGTCCGGGATTAAAGAAATCACATCTTCGGTGTCGCAGATTGACAATAATACGCAAAGACAGGCGGCAGCTTTTGAAGAAGTAACAGCTTCCAGTCACGTTCTTGCTCAAAAATCGGGGGACCTATCCTCGGCAACTTCACGGTTTAAGCTGGGCGCTGGCCAAGCAAACCAAGCCAAACCAGTGCGACATGTGGCTTAGGTTTTTGAAAACCGCGTTCAATGGGCTCTTACTCTAGTTCCACCAATAGGTCTTTGGCATCAATCTGCGCTCCCGGCGTCACGTGAACAGACTTCACGACAGCATCACGCTCTGCATGCATACCGGTTTCCATCTTCATGGCCTCAATCGTCAGGATTAAGTCGCCGGCTTTGACTGAAGCGCCTTCCTTGACGCCAATGGAAGCAACAACGCCTGGCATCGGCGCGCCGATGTGCCTGTCGTTGCTTGGATCAGCCTTTGGCCGGCTTGCAGCAGCTGCAGCATTGCTCCGATCTGTGATGCGTACCGTGCGCGGTTGACCGTTAAGCTCAAAAAAGACCTTGGCCACACCCTCTTCAGTCGTCTCTGCAATCGCCTGACAGCGGATTTCAAGCGTTTTGCCAGGGTCAATTTCAACAGAAATTTCCTGACCTGGTTGCATGCCGTAAAAGAACGTCTTTGTTGGAAGTGTGCGCACTGGTCCGTAGGTGCCGTGGCGTTCCTGATAATCAAGAAATACCTTCGGATACATCAGATACCCCCCCAGATCCTCGTCATCTATGGTTGCCCCATCAAGAGTTTCGGACAACTCTGCTCGCGTCTTTTCAATGTCGACAGGATCGGCATGCAGGCCAGGCCGCTCCAGTTGCGGCTTCTCACCTTTGAGCATCTTTTTCTGCAAGGCCTTTGGCCAACCGCCGGGAGGTTGCCCCAAATTGCCGCGCATCATGTCGATCACGCTATCTGGGAAGGCAACATCAACTTCTGGGTCCTCGACTTCGGTCCGGGTCAGGCCTTGCGACACCATCATCAACGCCATATCGCCCACGACTTTTGAGGACGGCGTCACTTTGACGATGTCGCCGAACATCTGGTTCACCTCTGCATAGGTTTCAGCCACTTCATGCCAGCGTTCTTCCAGACCAAGTGAGCGTGCTTGCGCCTTAAGGTTGGTGAACTGTCCGCCCGGCATCTCGTGCAGATAAACCTCGGACGCTGGGGCCTGAAGCCCGGATTCGAAAGCTGCGTAATGACCGCGCACCGTTTCCCAATAGTTGGACAACTCGCGCACCGCCTCGATGCTCAGGCCGGTGTCCCGGTCGGATCCGGCCAAGGCCTCAACAATTGTGCCCAACGTTGCCTGACTTGTATTACCCGAGAGTGCATCCATCGCGCAATCGACAGCATCCACGCCGGCCTCGGACGCCGCAAGGATTGTTGCACAGGCAATGCCCGCCGTATCGTGCGTGTGAAAATGGATCGGAAGGCCAACATCCTCTTTCAGCGCCTTGATCAAGATGCGCGCCGCCGCCGGTTTCAACAGACCGGCCATGTCTTTCAATCCTAAAACATGCGCACCCGCGGCCTTCAATTCCTGTCCCATGCCGACGTAATATTTCAGATCGTACTTCGCGCGCTCGGGGTTCTGGATGTCGCCCGTGTAACAGATCGTCCCTTCGCACACCTTGTTGTTGGCAATTACCGCGTCCATCGCGACGCGCATGTTTTCCACCCAGTTCAAACTGTCAAAAACGCGAAACACGTCCACACCCGACTCTGCGGCTTGGCGTACAAAAAATTGAACAACATTGTCAGGATAATTTGTGTACCCCACTCCATTGGCCCCGCGCAAAAGCATCTGGGTCATCAGGTTTGGCATCCGCGCACGCAGGTCGCGCAGGCGCTGCCAGGGACATTCCTGCAAGAACCGATAGGCCACATCAAAGGTGGCACCGCCCCAACATTCAACCGAGAAAAGCTGCGGCAGATTGGCGGCATAGGCAGGAGCCGCGTTGATCATATCAATCGAACGCATGCGCGTGGCCAACAGCGACTGGTGCCCGTCGCGCATCGTGGTGTCGGTGATAAGCAATTGTTTTTGCTCTGACATCCAGGAGGCAACGGCTTCGGGCCCGAATTCCTCAAGAATGTTGCGCGTGCCTGGCACCGGGGTGTCGGTACGTTCTTTCGGAGCCACCGGGTCGCGCACTTCGGCAGAAGGTTTTGCGCGCCCGGCGGTTTCCGGGTGCCCGTTGATTGTAATGTCGGCGATGTACGTCAGAATTTTTGTCGCCCGGTCGCGGCGCGGTTTGAAATCGAAAAGCTCTGGCGTCTCGTCGATGAACTTGGTGTGGTATTCGTAGTTCAGAAACGTCGGGTGCTTCAGCAGATTCTCAACAAAAGCGATATTGGTCGACACGCCCCGGATGCGGAACTCGCGCAGCGCGCGGTCCATGCGGGCAATCGCGGCCTCTGGTGTGGGGGCCCATGCAGTGACTTTTTCCAACAGCGAGTCGTAATAGCGCGTGATCACGGCACCCGAATAGGCGGTGCCACCGTCAAGACGGATGCCCATGCCGGTTGCCCCACGATAGGCGGTGATGCGGCCATAATCGGGGATGAAATTATTGGTCGGGTCTTCGGTGGTCACACGACACTGGATGGCGTGGCCGTTCAACTGCACATCGTATTGCGAGGCGGTGCCGGTGGCTTCGACCAGCGATTTGCCCTCGGCGATTTTGATCTGTGCCTGCACGATGTCGATGCCGGTCACCTCTTCGGTGACTGTGTGTTCGACCTGCACGCGTGGATTCACCTCGATAAAGTAAAACTCGCCGGTGTCCATATCCATCAGGAATTCGATGGTGCCTGCGCATTCATAGTTCACTTCTTCGGCGATACGCTTGCCAAGCCCACAGATTTTTTCCCGTTGTGCGCCAGACAGATACGGGGCAGGGGCGCGCTCTACGACCTTTTGATTGCGGCGTTGAACCGAGCAATCGCGCTCCCAAAGATGATAGATCGAGCCTTGGTTGTCGCCCAGAATCTGCACTTCGACGTGGCGGGCGCGCATGATCATCTTTTCAAGATACCCTTCGCCGTTGCCAAATGCGGCCTCGGCCTCGCGGCGGCCCTCAAGCACCTTTTCTTCCAACTCGTCTTCGGAATAGATCGGGCGCATGCCACGGCCACCGCCGCCCCAAGAGGCCTTGAGCATCAGCGGATAGCCAACCTCGGCCGCTTGTTTGCGCACCAAATCCATGTCGTCGCCCAAAACGTCGGTCGCCGGAATGACGGGAACATCGGCCCTGATCGCCACCTGCCGCGCGCTGGCCTTGTCGCCCAAAGCGCGCATCGTGTCTGCTTTGGGCCCGATAAAGGTGATGCCGTTGTCCGCACAGGCATCGACGAAATCGGGGTTTTCAGAGAGTAGGCCATAGCCTGGGTGGATCGCATCGGCGCCACAGGCGCGGGCGACCCGGATGATCTCTTCAATCGAAAGGTATGCGGCAACCGGCCCCATGCGCTTGCCAATCTGATAGGCCTCGTCAGCCTTGAAGCGGTGCAGCGACAGCTTGTCTTCTTCGGCATAGACCGCGACGGTTTTCTTGCCCAACTCATTGGCGGCGCGCATTACGCGGATAGCTATTTCGCCTCGGTTCGCGACCAGAATTTTCTTGAAGTCCGCCATCAGTCACTCTCCGATTGTGCACCTGCAGCATTGTGTTATCGCGCCAATGCTCTTGCGGCAAGCGCCAGCGGGAATTATCAACGCGAACTCTGCGGTTTAGGCCGTGTCAGCGCAAGATCAGACCAGCGCTGCCCTGAGCTGTGAGAGGTCTTTGGCGGCAATCTGGTTCATGTTCGATATCATGTCTTCGCGCAGGATATGGACCAGATGATCAGGTCCCTTGTCCCCCAAAGCGCTGACCGCATAGTGAAACGCGCGCCCCAGCATCACGAAATCAGCCCCAAGGGCCAACGCGCGCATCACATCCAGCCCACCGGTCACGCCGCTGTCAAACACGATCGGTGTGTCCGGCACGGCCTCGCGGATCGCGGGCAGGCAGTCGATCGAAGCCGGCCCACCATCGAATTGACGGCCAGAATGGTTCGATACCCACACGCCATCTGCGCCTGCGTCGACCAATCGTTTGGCGTCCTTGGGCTTTTGAATGCCCTTCACCAGAAAAGGCCCATCCCATTCGGCGCGGATCTCATCGATCTCGGCCCAGCTGGGTTGTCCGCGGATGACGTGGCCGGCGTGATGAACCGAACTGTTGGCTTTATCCCCGCCATAGTCCTCGCAGAACTTCAGGCTGGGAATGCCTTCGCGCAGGGTGCCCAGCGTCCATTCGGGGTGCAACGCCATCGATACAAGCATGGCAAGGTTGACCTTGGGCGGGATGGTCAGATTGGCACGACGCTGGCGTTCGCGGCGGCTGTCGTTGGGCACATCAACGGTGACAATCAGCGTGTGAAATCCGGCCGATTTGGCGCGGCTCATCATATCGGAGCGGATGCCTTTATCCGCAGGCGGGTAAAGCTGAAACCAGCCCTGATCGCCAATGTGCGGCGCAAGTGTCTCGGGCACCACGGTAGCGACGGTCGACATGCAATAGGGAATGCCCATGCGCGCGCAGGCGGCGGACAGAATTTTCTCGGCCCCCGGCCACATGATGCCCGACATGCCCACCGGCGCACAGCCCACGGGGATCGGATAGTCGCGCCCCATGAACGTGGTGGAAAGGTCAGGAATGACCTCGCCATGCAGTACTTCGGGCATGAACTGGATCTTGCGCAGCGCGGCCTGGTTGCGGGAGTGCTGATCCTCAACGCCGGTGGCGCTGTCGAGGTATTCGAACACGAAATGCGGAATGCGACGCCTGGCGCGGGCGCGCAGGTCTGAAATGGCGGGATATTTTGTATCAAGGTCCATGTCTGCATTTGCTCTGGAAACTGCTGGGTTTTCAAGGGGGAAGCGGCGTGTTGGCTGCGGCAGGAACAGAGCGCGAACATGTCTTTAACTCTTTGGCAATCCGCGATAGGCTGCGCGCCATGAGCAGTACTCCCGCAGAAGACGACTTTCCTGATCGTATCCCGCTGTCGCAGCAGGCGATGGCCGTGCGTCCCAGCGGCGAAGCATCTCATTTGAATTGGTTGAATCCTCCTCAGTTGGAGGCGGCCACGACTCTTCAAGGTTCGTTGCTAGTGTTAGCAGGTGCGGGAACAGGCAAAACTCGAGTGCTGATTTCCCGTATCGCAGAGCTTCTGGCTCAGGGAAAAGCCCGGTCGGATCAAATATTGGCTGTAACTTTTACCAATAAAGCAGCGCGCGAGATGAAGACGCGCGTCGAGCAATACCCTGTTGATGTAAGGGGCGGGCTGCCTTGGATGGGCACGTTCCACGCGATTTGCGTGAAGCTTTTGCGGCGGCATGCCGAGCTTGTTGGGCTGAAGACCAACTTTACCATCCTTGATACCGACGACCAGATCCGGTTGATGAAGCAGTTGATCGTAGCGGCGG
>JABDJX010000031.1 GCA_013003245.1 Silicimonas sp.
CAGCCACCGTGATTTCAGCCGTGGCAGTCATGCCGGGACGCAACGACAAATCAGAGTTGTCGATCGAAAGCACCGCCTTATAGGTCACCACCCCATCGATGGTTTTCGGTGCAAAGCGGATCTCGGAAATCTCGGCCGGAAATTCGCGCTCGTCATAAGCATCAACCGTGAAAACAGCCAAATTGCCGACGGCTGTGCGGCCAATGTCAGCCTCGTCAATGTCGACCTGCAGTTCCATTTTGGTCAGGTCTTCTGCCACGGTGAAAAGGATCGGGGCCGATAGAGACGCCGCCACGATCTGGCCTGCATCTACCGCCCGATCAAGAACGATGCCGTCAATGGGCGAACAAATGCAGGCGTGGTCAAGATCGGCCTGATGCAGATCAACCTCGGCCTCGGCCAAAGCGCGATTGGCGACGGCGGCCTGCAACTCTGATTGCGCCCGCACGAAAGCGGCCCTGCTGGAGACAAGCTCCTGATGCGAGACAATGCCGCGTTGCTCTAACCTTTGGGCGTCGTCGTATTTCTCCTTAGCCTCGACCATCGAGGCATTGGCCAAGGCAACCCGGGCGATGGCACTGTCCAGCCCCGCCTTGCTGACGGCTAGCAGCGCATCGAGCTTGGTTGTGTCAAGTTCGGCCAGCACGTCGCCTGCGCGCACCGGGTCGTTAAAGTCGGCATGAACCGCCGCAAGTTTGCCCGACAGTTCGCTGGAAATCTCAACAAGATTGGTGGGCTCGATCGTGCCGGTTGCGGTCGCGGTCACCTTCAGATCGCCGGTTTTCGCGGTTGCCGTGACATAGCGCACGCCGCTCTTATCGCCTGCCGAAAAGGTGAGAAACGCGGCCAAACCAATCGCAATCGCGCCGCCAGTGTACCAAACCCACCGCGGGACAAGGCTTTTGCGTCCCGAAAGCCCAAGCTTTTTTTCGATGTCTTTTGCGGTGTCAGACATAATCAGTACCCCGACTGGCAAAACATAAGTGGCATCTTGAAGAGTTGATTGGAGGTGGTCGTTGACGGAAATCAAACTGCGTCAGGATTTATCAAAAAACCGGCCAGCGAGCTTTGGGCATTGGGCATCAATATCGCTTGGCGCAACCCGCGCGCCTGACATGTCAAAAGCCGCGTGCGCGGCACCATCCTTCACAAGGACGAAAACCGGGCGCTTTCCCCCGTGAAAGAAAACCGAATGCCCAAAGTGACGGTTACGCGTCTGGATTTGCGAGATGACGGCAACCTGACGCCCACCGACAATAAGAGTTGGCCCCAGATGATACCTCATGTCTTCGGTCCCCAAAGTGTCCAGCCAAAGCGTAGGAAAGGCGGGGCCAAAGCAAAGGGCGTAAACCGCAATACCGCCACGCACTGCCCTTTCAGGCAGGGGCCCTCGAAGTTTGGTGAAATGTTCACCTGTCCGCATGGGCTGTAAACAAACGGGGCCAACATGCCATATATGGCGCCTGTATCCGCCGGATCGTACGCGCCGAATTCGCCTTCGACGCGCAACTCGTGAATGGAAAACGCGCCGAGCAGGTCTGAGATTAAGCATTTTACGGCGGCGAAGACGTCCTGCCACGGGCGATTGACGGGCATTGACCATTTTTTGCGTTTCTTCTTATGACGTTGCGCGGGCGGCTTGGGCTTGGGCTTTTTCTTGCCCGGCGTGATTTTTACCCACGGCCCCCATCCGCCAAAGGCTCTGACGTCAGCGGCAAAACGCAGTTCGGCCGACCGGCTTAGGCGAAACCGGACATCCACCGGCAGCGCCAAAGCCAGAACCAGCAGCAAGATGAGGCCCGCAAATAGAAAGCCCAGAATCATCAAGGCCAGTTGCATGACAGACTACGTGTCAGACTTGGCCGGCTCTTTGCCCGGACGATCCATCGCGCGCGAAACAGCTTCGCCGACAATCTCGGCCACGTTCGTCACGGCCCCTTTTACCGCCTCGACCCGCGCGCCATTGTCGTCGAAAATGATCGCGCCCAGCGGCTTGATGCCGCCTCCGCCGCCCGTACCGCTGCCATCGCCGGACTTGCCGCCGCTTGAGCCACCAGCGCCAAAACCAAAGCCGTAGCTGACAATCGGGATCACCGTGGAAGACCCCTTTTCGATTGGATCACCAAGGACGTTTTTCGCGTTCAAAAGCCTGTCCAGCTCTTCAACGGTTCCTTTCAAAAGGCGTTCAACGTTTTCCATTTCAATCTCCTTGTTTCAATCTCCATTCTGTCTAGCGCACCGCATGGTGCTGACATTTGAGAAATCTCAACCTCAATCGACCTCGTGACGCGACAACCTGCGTCTAAGACGGTCGCGCTCGTCCAGCAGGTCCAGCACCATCGCGATGCCCGCCACATTGATCCCAAGATCACGGTTAAGCCTGCTGGCTTTTCGTGCGCGCAAAATGCTGGTGGAGGCAAAGACCCAGCGGTCCGGATCCGAGCCTGCCGGCCGCAGGACATCATGTGCCACCAGATCAACGATCCACTGCGTTTCCGTTCCGCAAAACTGGCACAACTCGGTCAGGGTCAGACACTCTACAATCTCGCCAGACTGCTCTTTCAAAACTGCTTTCTTCATATCGCCCTCCTCACTTTCGCGGATCAAAACTCAGTTCTTTGGCCATTTGCTCGTAAAGCGCGCGCGCCTTGTCGGTCGTGACCGGCGGGTTCACGATGCTTAAGGTTGCGTAAAGGTCACCTGCCTTGGCACCGGGCAATCCCCGGCCTTTCAACCGCAGCTTTTGCCCGGTGCGCGCGTTCTTGGGGACCTTCAGGCTGACCTTGCCTCCCGGTGTCGGGACCGTGACCGACCCGCCCAAAGCCGCCTCCCAAGGTGTGATGGGCAGGTCCATGTAAAGGTCGCGCCTTTCGGTGCGAAAGACCGGATGCGGCTCGAAGGCAACCTCAAGGAAGAGATCACCCGCCCTGCCCTGACCTAGACCAGGCGCGCCTTTGCCTGCCAGCCGGATATGCTGACCTTCGACAATGCCCTTGGGGATTTGCACCGAAATCGATTGGTCGTGCAGTCTGACCCGGCCCGTCTCATCGACATGCGGAACCTGCAGCGTGACAGCCCGCGTTGCCCCGGTGAACGCGTCCTCAAGGTTGAGGATGATGCGCGCGTGCTGGTCCTGCCCGTGCATGCCGCCTGTTTGAGGGCCGCGTTGAAACCCCTGTCCGCGCCCACCGCGAAAGAGTGTCTCGAAAAAATCGCTGAAGTTGCCCTGATCCATCGACGGCCCACCGTCGCTGAATTCAAACTGGTTCTCCCAGTCGGGCGGCGGTCGAAAGCTTTGACCCTGTTGCCAGTTCTGCCCCAGTTGATCATAAGCGGCGCGCTTTTCTGCATCACCCAACACATCATAGGCCTCGCCCACCTCTTTGAATTGGGCCTCGGCGTTGGGGTTCACATCGGGATGGTATTTGCGGGCAAGCTTTCGATAGGCGCGTTTGATCGCGGCCTCATCAGCCGATCGCTCCACGCCCAAGATCTCGTAGTAGTCTTTGAAGTCCATGTGTTCCGTCCGAAATCAGCTTTGCGGACAAGACTGGCCGAGAAACTCTCAAACGCATTGATTTAGCGCAAGTTGCACGGCTCATTCACACTTTACTCTGACACCATATCGGCAACGCTAAAGGAGCTATCATGTCCAGGATCACCACGCTGATCGTCGCAGACGCCAAAACCAGCGACGCGGAAACAAAGGCTCTTTTGGCAGGACTTCCAACGCAAGACGTGCATGTGGCCATGCTTGTTGCAG
>JABDJX010000037.1 GCA_013003245.1 Silicimonas sp.
CTTTGACGTCTGTTGATCAATCCACCAACGAAGACACGCTTGTGGTGCTTTCAGGCAGCCAACCGCCCGGCGTAGCAAAAGACTTTCCCTCAATCCTTGCCGAACACGTTGCCGGTCGTGGCGCGCGGTTAATCGTTGATACATCCGGCCCGGCTCTTTTCCACTTGGCCGAGCGCCCCCATGATGCGCTTTACGTGTTGCGCATGGATGGACCCGAAGGCGAAGAACTCGCCGGGCGTGCCTTGCCAACGCGTGAGGATACGGCTGAATTCGCAGCGTCGCTAATCGCCAAGGGCGTCGCCAAGATCATCATTGTCGCCCGCGGCCCTGATGGCTCGGTTCTGGCAAGCGAGGACGGCGCATGGCACGCTTTGAACCCGCCGGTCAAAGTGATCTCGAAGGTGGGTGCGGGCGACAGTTTTGTGGGTGCCTTCACTTATGCTTTGGCGGGAAACGAGCGCCCCGAAGAGTGTCTTCGCCACGGTGTTGCCGCCGCCAGTGCGGCAGTAATGACAGAGGCCACGCGGCTTTGTGATCCCGAGATTACCAAGGGTCTGCTCGATAAGACAACAATCACCAAGCTCTAGCTTTTCAGCCGGTATCCTGTGCGGAAGATCCACCAGATCACGCCCAATGCGGCCAGCGTAAAGCCGCAGATTGCAATCAGGCTTATCGCAACGGGCACGTCCGCCATCCCGTAAAACGACCAGCGGAACCCCGAGACCAGATAAAGCACTGGGTTAAAAAGTGAAACCTTTTGCCAGAATTCAGGCAGCATCGATATTGAGTAGAACGACCCACCCAGAAAGACCAGCGGTGTCACCACCAAAAGCGGCACAAGGTTCAGCTGCTCAAACGTCCTGGCCCAAATGCCAAGGATGAAGCCAAAGAGCGCAAAGCTGACCGCCGTCAGCACCAGAAACGAAACCATCCAGACCGGGTGCGCAATGGTGATGTCGACAAAGAAAAACGATGTTGCAAGGATGATCAATCCGATAATCAGCGCCTTGAAAGCAGCTGCACCGACATACCCCAATACAATTTCAAAGGCGCTGAGCGGGGCTGATAGGACTTCGTAGATCGTGCCGATAAATTTTGGAAAATAGATGCCAAATCCAGCGTTCTGGATCGACTGTTGCAGCACTGTCAGCATGATCAGTCCAGGCACGATGAACGCGCCATAGCTGATGCCATCCACCTCTTGGATGCGGCTGCCGATGGCCGCCCCAAACACAACGAAATAAAGCGATGTCGACAGCACTGGAGAGACCATCGACTGAACGATAGAGCGAAAAAACCGTGCCATTTCAAACGTCCAGATGGCTTTGATCCCGGCCCAGTTCATGGCTTATCCCTCACGATGTCGACGAAGATGTCTTCCAACGAGCTTTGGCTGGTCTGGATATCGTTCAGCGCAAGTCCAGCGGTCTGCAGCTCGCCTAAAAGCCTGGTGATGCCCGTGCGCTCGCCGTGCGTGTCGTATGTATAGACAAGTGCACGTCCGGCGTCGGCAATCTGCAGATCAAACGTTGTCAGGCAGTCGGGCAAAGCATCAACAGGGTCGCGTAATTCGATCCGCAACTCTTTCTTGCCCAGACGCTGCATCAAGGCGGTTTTGTCCTCAACCAACAGCAAACTGCCCTTGTTTATCACACCAATGCGGTCGGCAATTGCCTCAGCCTCTTCAATATAGTGCGTCGTCAGGATGATCGTCACACCGGTGGCGCGCAGCTTTTCAACCAACTCCCACATGTCACGCCGCAACTCCACATCAACGCCTGCGGTTGGCTCATCCAAAAACAATACACGCGGCTCATGGCTGAGCGCCTTGGCAATCAGGACGCGCCGTTTCATGCCGCCGGACAGCTGGTGAATGCGGCTGTCGCGCTTGTCCCAAAGTGAGAGGTCGCGCAGGATCTGCTCGATCAGCGCATCATTGCGCGGTTTACCGAAAAGACCACGCGTAAAGCCCACCGTATCGCTGACTTTGGTAAACGGTTCGATATTGATCTCTTGCGGCACAAGCCCCACAAGACGCCGCGCTTCTCGATAATCGTCAATCACATCATGACCACCAACGGCGATGGTGCCGGATGTGGGTGTTGAAATGCCGCAGGTCGTTGAAATCAAGGTTGTTTTACCAGCGCCATTCGGGCCAAGGAGCGCCAGAATCTCGCCTTCGACTATGTCCAGCGTGACGCCTTTAAGCGCCTCGAACCCACCGTCGTAGATCTTTTTCAAATCGCGGATTTCAACGATGGACGGCATGGCGACACTCCTTGTGCGTTCTCTACCGTGCGTGTGCACAAAGGGAAACTCTACAATTGCACGGCTGGACCCTGCAGAAATGCAGCTGTAATCGACTTGCTATTGCACAGACGCTTTCCCACAACAGACAAGGACTAGGGGTGCGGGCATGACAAATCGATGGTTCATTTTACTGGTGCTTTTTCTTGTCCGAATGACCATGGCTTTTCAGTTTCAGGCTGTTGCCGCGCTCTCTCCTTTTCTGATCGAAAGCTTTGCCATTGGTCTGGCCGACATCGGCTTGCTTATCGGCGTTTTTCTGGCTCCCGGCGTGATCATCGCCATTCCCGGCGGTGCGATTGCCGCCCGAGTTGGGGATAAGCGGGTTGTCGCCATGGCCTTGTTCATGATGCTGGGCGGGGGCGTGATGACAGCGTTTGCGGCGGACTGGAATATGCTTATCGCAGGCCGGATCATCGCCGGCGCAGGCGGTGTTTTTCTAAACGTCGTTTCCACCAAAATGCTGGTCGATTGGTTTGCCGGGCGCGAAATCGCAACCGCGATGGCCATTTTCGTGAACTCTTGGCCAATAGGTATCGCGTTGGCCCTGCTGATCCTGCCGCCGGCTGCCCAAGCGCAGGGTGACACATCAGCTTGGTGGATCGTCGTAGGAATGATCGCGGCCAGCCTTGTTCTTTTTGCCATGTTTTATCGTGCACCACCCGGATTGAAAGAGGCAGATGCAGGCGTGAAAGTCACCAAACTGCCGATCTACGCGCTGACCCTTGCCGGTTTGATCTGGGCACTTTACAACACAGGCCTTGCAATGGTGTTCAGCTTTGGGCCAGCGCTTTTCCTTCAAAAAGGATGGGAAACGGCTCAGGCCGCCGGGATCATCAGCGCTTTCATGATCGTGTTTTCCATTGCCGTTCCTTTCGGTGGGATGGTGGCTGATCGCATGGGCGCGCGCGATCCTGTGATTTTTACAAGCATGCTCAGCTTCGCCGTCCTGATCCCCATCGTTCTTTTCGGCCCATCCGGCCTGACCGTCCCGGCATTTCTGCTGGCAGCCGCTCTATTCTCGCTTGCTGCGGGTCCGGTGATGACATTGCCTTCGGTGGTGTTGTCGCCAGAAACGCGCGCCTTCGGCATGGGTGTCTTTTTCTCGATCTACTACGGCGTGATGATGATCGCGCCCCGTATCGCCGGTTCGCTGGCAGACGCGTCAGCTGATGTCAGCACCGCCTTGCTCAGTGGAGTTGCAGCAGCCCTGGGGTGCGTAGCAGCTCTTTGGCTTTTTCGGCGCCATATGGCCTGACACAAGAAGACCCCGCCAGCTTTCGCAAACGGGGCCAAAATCTGACGCTGCAAAAAGCTTAGTTCTGCGCGTAATATTCGATGACGAGGTTCGGTTCCATCATTACCGGGTAAGGCACATCGCCAAGCCCCGGTGTGCGCACAAAAGTCGCTGTCATCTTCGAATGATCGGCCTCAATATAATCAGGCACATCACGCTCAGGCAAACCAACAGCTTCAAGCACCAATGCCATCTGCTTTGACTTGTCGCGCACCTCAACCACATCACCTTCCTTCACACGGTACGAAGGGATGTTGACCTTCTGGCCATTCACCCGAACGTGTCCGTGGTTCACGAACTGACGCGCTGCAAAAACGGTTGGCACAAATTTGGCGCGATACACTACCGCGTCAAGACGACGCTCCAGCAGGCCAATCAGGTTTTCGCCGGTATCGCCACGAACACGCTCGGCCTCGGCAAAAATGCGGCGGAACTGTTTTTCGGTCAGATCGCCGTAATAACCCTTGAGCTTTTGCTTGGCGCGCAGTTGCAGGCCAAAGTCAGACATCTTTCCTTTTCGGCGCTGACCATGCTGACCGGGGCCATATTCGCGACGATTGACGGGGGATTTTGGGCGACCCCAGATGTTTTCACCCATCCGGCGATCAAGTTTGTATTTGGCAGACGTGCGTTTAGTCACGGCTGATCTCCTTCTAAGTGCCCGTATGGGGCGTGAAGGGCGTTGTCCTTCTCTCCGGATTTGGCCGAAGCGACAGGTTTCCCCTTGCGAGGTCCACCAACACCAATGAAGAGCGCCGTATAGAACCGACCAACAGGCCTGTCAACGCAGGTCTTTTCATCTATTCAAAATACTTCGGGGAGGTCTGGAGGGGCTGGCCCCTCCAGTTGGTCGGCTCGGCAAAGCCGAGACGAAACCTTAGGCAACGGCGGGCAATAGTGCCGCCTCTGCGCGGCTCAGAACCCGCCGCGTCGTTGGCCCGTAACACGCGGTGTCATACTCAAGCTCGGGCATAACATCATAAAGCCGCAAGCGCTGCTCTTCGGCAATGGCATCCAGACGTGCGGCAGCGGGGTGAAAGCTTTCGGTTTCCACACCATTGGCCACCAGTACGTGATGGTCAGGCAGCATCAGATGAATGTAGCTCACTGATTTTGCTGCCATGTCGCGGGTCACGCGGTTGCCGTCGATCAGATCGCGTGCAGCGACCAAAACCTCCGCCTCGCCCCACAGGGCACGGGCTGCTTTTCCTGCGATCAGCATCTTGTGATCAGGTGAGACAATCAGATCTCCGCCGGGGCGTCCGTCACCCAACGCGTTTTCACGAATGCGCACTGGCCGCAGATCAGGCATGGCATAAAGCCGCGCACCCGAAACATTGCGGTTGCCGACCCACAAGACCTCTTCTGCACTGTTGTCTTTGGTCATTACCTTGTCACCGGCGACAAGCTCTTCGACAAGTCGAGGCCCATCAGGCGTCTCCAAAAGTGTGCCTGGCGTAAAGCAAACAACGCCCTCGGCGCTTTCTGTCACGCGGTTCAAAAGATTTGGCGCGGAAACGCCTTGTGTAACGCACAGCGGAACGTCACGCGGCGGCATGCTGCCTGCAAACATCAAAAGCGGGCGGGCGATCTCCGGCATGTCGATCAGAGTAGCCACCCAATCACGACGACCATCAGAGAGGATAAAGGAGCGATCGAATTCCATCGTCTCTTCGTTGTACGGGGTACGCGCGCCTTCCTTGACCAATGCGCGTGCAACGATACGGCGCGCGCTCGCCGCTGCGCGGCGGCGGTGCATCTCGCGGCTCTCATTGGGATAGGCGCCTCTTACGCCGCCTGTCGCGCCGTCGATCCGTACAGGCTCGCCCCGCCAGATCCACATTGCCCCCGCATCAAGCGACGACGCTGGCGCGCCGGAAAGTCCGTCGATCTCGGTCTGTGACCAAGAGATGACGAACGTGCCCTCAGGGCCCGTCATCATGCTCATCTTACCTGCCTCGGTATTATTTTTATTATGTAAAGTGTTAACAGCCACCAAGGCGCGCAGGAAGAATCAACATTACCATTATTCGTCCGTAAGTTGTTGTGTGAGTCCGCTTTGCAACGGTTTTGAAGACTGTTCCGACACGCCTTGTCGAATCGTGTCATCTGAAAAAATGGCGGAAATTTTCGGACGTTAAGACAGAACTCTGCGGGCAATATTTTTAAAATGTTGAAATATATAAATTTTTTGCCGTTTGCATCTTCTGCTTTCCCTTTTCGTCCGACACGCCATGTTTAGAGGTGTTCGTTGGGGCAACGTCAGCCCCGCAATGGGAGAAATAACGATGAAGATGATCAAAGCACTGGCACTCGGTGCGACCCTTGCCTTGGGCAGCACTGCCCAGGCGCAAGACGCTGCAGACTATGTATTGAACACAGCATCCACGGGTGGAACGTATCACCCGGTTGGCACAGCGATTTCGACCCTTTCAAAGGTGAAACTGCTGCCGGGCGAAAAGTTTTCGCTGACCGCAGTGAACTCGGCAGGTTCGGGCGCAAACGTGCAGGCCATGGGCGCAGGCACCGCTGACTTTGCCATTCTGCAGGGCCTTTTCGGCTCGTACGCAGCCACTGGCACGGGTCCGATTACAGAACCACAAGAAAACCTGCGTTCGGTCACCATGTTGTGGCAGAACGTCGAGCAATTCGTGGTGCCAGTCGAAAAGGCACCCACCGGCACCGTCGATGATCTTGTTGCGCTGAAAGGTATGTCCGCAGGCATGGGCGCTCAGAATTCGGGCACAATTGGCTCGAACAAGGTGTTGCTTTCAGGGCTGGGTCTCGATGCGGAAGCGGACTATGATCTTATCTACGCCGGCTACGGCCCGACAGCCGATGCACTGGCCAACGGTCAGGCTTTTGCCGCCGGCATTCCATCAGGTCCGCCCACGGGTGCAATCACGCGCCTGATGGCGTCAAACGAAGGCAAGTTTACCATTCTCGATGTGACAGAAGAGCAGCGCATCAAGATGGATGGAGGCCGCAACCTTTGGGTACCCTACACGATAGCTGCGGGCACCTATCCTGGTCAGGACAAAGACATTCAGACCATCGCGCAGCCAAACTTTTTGGCGGTGAATGCCGATGTGGATGAAAACCACGTCTACATGCTGACCAAGACCATGTACGAAAACCTGGCCTTCCTGCAGGCGATCCACCCGGCCACCAAGGCAATGGCCATTGAAAAAGCAATGGCGGGCCTGCCAGTGCCTCTGCATCCCGGTGCACAGCGCTATTACGAAGAAGTTGGTCTGGAAATTCCCGAAAACCTTATGGCAAAGTAAGAGACTGAGCTAAGAACAAGGGGCGCGATCTCAATCGCGCCCTTTTGATATCCGGGGAGGGGTGCCATGAGCGAGCCAATTGAAGACCCGCGCGAGGCGCTGATGCGCTTTGATCGCGACAATGGCCTGCTCGGATGGAGCGTTGCAATATTTGCAGTCGCCTTTGGCATTTGGCACGTGGTCACCAATGTCTATTGGATTGAGCCGGGCAAGTTTCAAAACGCCATACACTTCGCAGGCTTCGCGTTCCTTGCATCAATGCTTTACAGCCCCTTTGGAGCACGGTCCGAGACGACGTTCGCCCGCGCCTTTGATCTGGCCTACGGTCTGGCTGTGGCAGCAGCTGCCCTTTGGATCGCGTGGGGAGAGAACGCTGTTTACGACCGCACGCTCGCGGTGACAGGCCAAAGCTGGCAATTCACGCCGTTGGATTGGATCGCGGGTTTTCTGCTTATTTTTGCGGCCATCGATTTGTCGCGCCGCGTCTCAGGCTGGGTGATCCCGATACTCATCGTTCTGTCGCTGTCTTACATACTGTTTCTGGGCGGTCACCTGCCCGGCGTCTTCCGGGCGGCAAGCCTGCCCGTCGATGACGTGTTGTTTCGCTCTCTTTACAATGACGAGGGCATGTTCGGTATTCTGGCCGATATCTCATCCACCAACATCACGTTGTTCATGATATTTGGCGGCTTTCTTGTCGTTTCGGGCGCATCAAACTTTGTGATCGAGATCTCAAAGATCGTGGCGGGCCGCATCAAAGGGGGCGCGGCTTTCGTTGCGGTGATATCCTCAGCCCTTACCGGCACGATCTCCGGCTCTGCGGTCGCCAACACGGCCTCGACCGGTGTAATCACCATCCCGTTAATGAAAGCCAACGGGTTTCGGCCGCAATTCGCCGGTGGGGTCGAGGCCGCAGCGTCAACGGGTGGGGGTATCATGCCGCCGATCATGGGGGCGGGGGCCTTCGTGATGGCAAGCTACACGGGCATCCCCTACGGCACAATTGTTGCGGTCTCGGTCGTGCCTGCCATAATCTACTTTCTGTCGGTCGCCTTCATCGTGCGGATCGAGGCGATGAAATATGATGCAGGTGCCGAAATCGATATGACCGTGGATCGCGCCAAGATGTTCTCGGGCGGCTTGGTCTTTGTGATCCCGCTGACGGTTATGGTCTGGATGCTGTTGTCGGGCGTGACGCCGTCCTATGCCGCTTGTTGGGCGATTGCATCGCTGATCGGGACATCATGGGCAACCAGCGTTCTGGCGATGATCCTGCCCAAGGGCACCTTCAAACCTGTGACGATGGGGCCAATCAAGATTGGCGAAGCGCTGATAAGCGGTGTGCGTTCGTCGATCATGGTTGCGATTTTGTTGGTCTCAATCGGCATCATGAACAACGCCATAGTCACAAGCGGTGTGGGCAACGGTTTCAGTCTGATGATCGCGCAGTGGAGCCAAGGATCTCTGGTTTTGGCCATTGCCTTGATCGCTTTTGCTTCACTTGTGCTGGGCATGGGGCTTCCGGTGACGGCGGCCTACATCATTCTGGCGATCCTGACCGCACCCGCGCTTGCCGGCCTTATGGCGGACAGTCTTGTCGTAGATGCGCTGGTTGTAGGTATTTCCGACCCCACGCAGGCCGCGCTCTTCTTTCTTGTCGATCATCCGCTGGCCACGCAGGTGGGCGCTGGCATGAGCCCGGAACACGCATGGTCACTGGTTGCGGCGATACCATTCGAGTTGGCGGTAACTATCCGGCCGGTGCTGGTTGATCCAGCGATCCAGATGACGTTCCTTCTGACCGCGCATATGATCATCTTCTGGCTCAGCCAGGACAGCAATGTCACTCCGCCTGTCTGTTTGGCAGCCTTTGCCGCGGCTGGCATTGCCGGCTCAAGGCCCATGGCGACAGGCTTTGAAAGCTGGAAGATCGCAAAAGGGCTTTACGTCGTGCCGCTGCTTTTTGCCTACACGCCCCTGATTTCGGGCGATTGGCATGAAGTGCTGCAAATTGGTGGCTTTGCCTTGTTTGGGGTCTATGCGACTAACGCGCTGATCCAGTGGTATTCGGAAGGCCCCATCGGGCCGGTTTTCGCGGTGATGCTGGTGGCGGGCGCGGTAGGGGCCTATTGGCCGCTGAACTGGGCTGCCAACCTTGCAGGGGCGGCTTTGGTTGTTACCGTCATCGTTCTTTCGGGACGGAGAGCACGAGCGCAAGAGGCCGTGGTTGCATGATCTGGATTGTGATCGTTTTTCTGGCGCTTTTACCGCGTGTTCTGGCGCAATTCTCTATTGTCAAGTGGCCCTCTAAACACGGAGTGATTTTGATTGTCTGGGCGGCTTTCTCGCTGGCTGTGGTGCCTTATGTGATTTTTCCTGCACTGCGCGACCTTGTTCCGTTTCCGCAGTCTGCCAACGTGATCTACTTCGCGCTTTTCATCGCGCTGGCCATGCATTTCGAAATGAGGTTCGGGCCAAAGCCAAAATCCGATGATGAAGAAACTGAATAGGAATTTGTCCCATTTCTGATTGACGTACCGATGGGATGCCGCCGTAATGCCTGCGTTGGAAAAAGGGGCGCGACATGGCAAAAATCAGATATGCAGTTGTGGGCGCAGGCTGGATCAGCCAAATCGCCTTCATGCCTTCGGTGGCACAAACCGGCAACTCGGAAATGACAGCGATTGTCACCGGAAATGCGGACAAGGCCAGGCAACTTGCGGACTTCTACGGCATTGAAAACGTCTATTCTTATGACCAGTACGACGAGATGCTGGCGGGTGATGTGGTCGATGCCGTCTATATCGCGCTGCCCAACTCGATGCACGCCGACTACGCCATTCGCGCACTGAATGCGGGCAAACACGCGCTTGTGGAAAAGCCCTTGGCCACGACCATCGCGGAAAGCGAGGCGATGATCAAAGCGGCCAATGATAACAATGCCTTGTTGATGACCGCTTACCGACTACACACCGAGCCAGCCACGGTTGAACTGATCGAACGCTTGCACGAAGGGGCAATTGGCGAGGTCAAACATTTTGCCTCAACGTTCTCGTTTCAATCCGACCCGGGCAATCACCGCCTGCAGGCTGAACACTGGGGGGGGCCGTTTCAGGACATCGGTGTTTATTGCCTGAACGCTGCGCGCCACGTGTTTCGCGACGAGCCGACCCACGTGATGGCGATGAAAACGCACGGGCAGGGTGATCCTCGGTTTACGGAAGTGGAGGGATCAATGGCCGTCACGCTGATGTTCCCGCGAAAACGGATGGCGCAATTCCTGATCAGCTTTGAGGCAGGCAGTACCGACATGTTCCGCGTCATGGGCACCGAAGGGCAGATCACTATGGAGCCTGCCTTTGAGTTTCAAACGACGCCGAAGTTCAGAATTATCCGTGATGACGGCAACAATGAAGATTTGACGTTTCCTGACAGCGACCACTTTGGCGGGCAAACGGCGTATTTTTCAGACTGTATCCTGAACGGGACGCAGCCCGAATCTGATGGCGAAGAAGGGTTGGCAGACATGCATGCGCTTCTTGCGATGGAGAGGGCCGCGAAGACGGGTGAAATGCAGGAAATTCACGCCAAGTCGCGGACGAAACATCCGACCCGTGATATGGTGCGGATTGTTCCGCGGACAGACAAACGTTTGGTATTCTGAACAGTTTTGCGCCGACTGCGTCGTCGCCTTATGCGAGGGGTTTCACCCCTCGCGCTCCCCACCATATTTCTAGACCGATGAAGTGCGAAGGTTTCGCAATATTGCGCGCGTGGCTTCCATGACCGGGTCATGGGTGTCTTTGAGGATCTCGACGCGGTCGAAACGGTCGGGGTCTTTGTTGACGGCCATGCGCAAGGCGGCACCAAAGGCCATCCGTAACTCCGTGCCGATGTTGAACTTGCAGATGTTAGTGGTCTGCGCGAGCGACCTTCGCTGAGTGGCAGGCACGCCCGAGCCGCCGTGGATCACCAGGGGCACATCGGTGAGCGCTTGGACGGCCGCAATCCGTGCCGCGTCGAGCCCGCCCGATTGGTCCTTTTGCAGATGCACGTTGCCGCAGGAAATCGCCATGGCGTCAACGCCAGTGTCGCGCGCGAAATTCGCGGCCTCACCGGGGTCGGTGCCCAGTGACTCCTCGCCGTTGTCGTATCCCACGAAACCAATCTCACCTTCGCAAGAGATGCCTGCCTTATGCGCCATCTCTGCAATGGCCGCCGTTTCGTCGATGTTTTGCTGCAAGGGTTTCCGTGAGCCGTCGAACATCAGCGAGGTAAAGCCAGAGTCCAGCGCTTGCCTGCAGTCCTCAAACGTGTAGCCGTGGTCCAGATGGGCGACAACCGGCACGCTGGCCTCCTCTGCCAGATGCCGGAACATCTTGCCCAGAACCGGCAAAGGCGTGTGCGCGCGGCACCCCGGGCCCGCTTGCAGGATAACCGGGCAGTCTTCGGCTTCGGCTGCACGCACAAAGGCGCGCATGTCTTCCCAGCCAAGCGTGACCAGACCACCGACGGCATAGCCGCCTTTGAGTGCTGGCTGCAGCACGTCTGCAAGCGTCGCAAGGCTCATTTGAATTTCGCGATCATGTCCTTGATGCCCGGGATCGTTTCGATCTGATAGGCGTGGCTGGGCTGGAAATATTGAACCAAGCTGCGTTGCGACAGACCGCCGAGTATAGTGAAGTAATACATCTCGTACCCTGGCAAGACGGCGCAGGGATGATAGCCATTATCAAGGCAGATCGTGGAGCCATCGACGATGTGATAGGCATCGCCCGGCTTGCCATCTTCGCGCTGCAGCATTTGTACGCCCGAGCCGTGGTTGGGGCGGAAACGGAAGTTGTAGGTTTCGTCGTGGCGCGTCTCATCTGGCAGGCGGTCCGTGTCGTGCTTGTGGCTTGGGAACCCGGACCAGCCGCCTGCGCCAACGGTGTAGAGTTCGCTGACCAGCAGACGTCCGACCTTGTCGTGCTGCTTTTGGCCGAGGATGTGTTTGATCTTGCGGTGCGTTTTGGTGTCGTCGCTGCCGTATTGTACGAGATCAAGTTCGTCGCTGCGCACGGCAAAAGCCTCTAGCACTTTGTCATATTTCGCACCGGCGATAAAAACCTCGGCCGTATCAGAGGTGCAAACCATCGTTGCCTTGGCCGCCGTCGGCACGTAAACACCCTCGGGCTCTCCATCCCAGACATCGACGCCGCGTCCGCCCAGGACGTCTACCTTGAAGCCTTCGACATCCACATCAACAGTTCCGGTCGCAGGCACGATGCAGGTCTCGAAGCCCGGAACGGCATATTCGAACGCATCGCCCTTTTTCAGTTTGACGATGTTGAAATAGTTGAGCGGTACGGTTGCATCGCCTGCATCAACGATGGGTCTGTTGGCGTTGTCGTAAGGCGCGATGTGCATTGTTTATCCTTCGGTGGGGCCGGGATGATTGGCGAGGAAGTCGGCAAGCTCGGTCGGATTTGGCAGCGCAGGTGCGCAGCCGGGACGGGACACCGTGATAGAAGCGCAGGCGGAGCCGCGCAGGATCGCCTCTTTCAGCGCATGCCCATCGGCGATGGCGGTCAGCAGTCCGGACATGAAACTGTCGCCAGCCCCGACGGGTTTCAGGGCGTCGACCGGATAAATACCGGTCTTGATTTCTGTACCGTCAGTGTAGGTAACGGCGCCTCCCGGTCCCTTCTTGAAGATCACAACAGAAGCAGAGGTTGCTGCCAACTGCTCTGCCTTGGCGGGGCCTTGATCATAGTCGCCTGCCATAAAGCCAAACTCGTCGTCGTTGCCCACGATCATGTCCGACGCTTCGGCCGCGCGTGTAAGGACGTCTGAGGCGACCTGTGGCGACGGCCAGGAATAAGGGCGGTAATCGACGTCGAATATGATTGGAAGACCGGCGTCTTTTGCAAGTTCAATGGCGCGGAAAGAAGCTGTGCGGGATGGTTCGGCTGCGAAAACAGTGCCTGCTGTGACGAAGGCGCTGAAGCGGGAGTAATCCACTGCTTCGACGTCTTCGAGATCCATCTGAAAATCGGCGGCCCCGTTGCGGTAGATGACGTTGCGATGGGTCTCAAGCACGCTTTCGTAGACGGCGAGCGAGTTGCGAAACTCTCCGCCCACGGTTTTGACGTGGGTGGTCTCAACGCCGTAATGCTTCAGCCTGTTTATGCAGTAGCTGCCGATGGAGTCGTCTGAAACGCGCGTGACCAAGGCAGCCTTGCCGCCCAGTTTGCAAATGCCCGCGCCGATGTTGGCGGCAGAGCCACCCAGATCAACGGTCATGCGCTCGGCGTCTTCCACCTTGACGCCCGCGTCGGTGAAAAAGTCGATGCCAGCGCGCCCTACGATGACAAAGTTGTTGGCTTTGATGCCTTCGAGTAGCGCCGTCATGTGGACCTGCTTTTCGTGATTCTCACAGAATATCTGATCTAAAATCGGCGCCTTTGAAACGCACTCGTCTCAAAATGTCTCACGCGATGACGTATTCGTACGGACAAAGCATTGAGGATGGTGCGGCTTGTGGCTAGCAACCAGCAACTTTTGCACCGAAGTGGAGTGGGTTGTGATGGAAGCGAAACTTGGCATGTCGCCGATTGCGTGGTGGAACGATGATCTGCCGCAGTTGAGCGATGACGTGAGCCTTGAAGAGTGCCTGCGCCAGTCGCGTAGCGCAGGATTTGTGGGTATGGAGTTGGGCCAGCGTTTCCCTTCTGATCCAAGTGAGATGCTGCCGATCTTGCGCGCCGCTGACGTGACGCTTTGCGGTGGCTGGTTTCATGGCTCGCTCTCCACCGAAAGTCTTGAGGCAAACAAAGACCGCATTCAGCCGATGATTGAGCTTTTCAAAGCCGTTGACGCGCCCTGTATCGTCTATGGCGAGGGCGGGCGTTCGATCCAGGGCGAGCAGGGCACGCCACTGGCAAAGAAACCTGTTCTGTCGGATGACGAGATGGCGGCCTATGCGCGCAAGGTAACGGCCTTTGGCGAGTGGGCTGCAGAGCAGGGCATGCCTTTGGCCTATCATCATCACATGGGCGCTGTTGTACAGTTCGAGCATGAGATCGATGCGTTTGCTGCGCATTCGGGCGAAGGCATTCCGCTTTTGTTTGACGCGGGCCATCTGGCCTTTGCAGGTGGTGATCCATTACGGATGATCGATAATCATCATGCGCGAATTTCTCACGTGCACACCAAAGATATTCGCCAACCGGTGGTCAATGCTCTTGATTTTGAGCGCGACAGCTTTTTGGACGCGGTGATCAAGGGGGCCTTTACTGTACCTGGGGACGGATCGCTTGATTTTGACGCCATAGTCGCGCGATTGGGTTCATATGGGTATGAGGGTTGGTTTGTGATCGAGGCCGAACAAGACCCGAAAACAGCGCCGCCTTTAGAGATGGCGCACACCGGATATGCGGCGTTGATGAAAGCGCTGAACGCGGCAGGTTACGAAGTTGTGCAGTGAGTTTCGGCGCAGCTTCGCTTGCACCGACCGACCGGGGGATTTCATCCCCCGGACCCCCTGAGGATATTTGTACCAAGAAGAAAGCAGGATTTGCCTCTTGTCGCAGCAAGGGCTAAATCCGGGCGTGCAATGAGGGAGCGCGCTTTATGGACACGTTGAGAGCATTGATTGCAGGTCACTCGAGTGAAGCTATGGCGATTGGTGCGCCAGGGCGGCCCTCGTTGAGCTTTGGCGGTTTGCGCGAGCTTGGCGTAGCCGTCGAGGTGAGCCTGCGCAAATTCGGGATCGGGCCCAAGGACCGCATTGCCATCGTGCTGCCCAACGGGCCCGAGATGGCGGCTGCCTTCGTGACTATCGCCCAGGTCGCTGTCACCGCTCCCTTGAATCCCGGTTATCGCGAAGATGAGTTTGCTTTTTACCTTGAGGATCTTAAAGCCAAGGCCATCGTGCTGGCCGAGGGTTATGACGGGCCTGCGCTGGCCGCAGCAGAGCGGTTTGGGCTCAACATTCTAAGGCTTTCGTTTGATGCAGGTGATCCGGCTGGCATGTTTACCTTGCGCGGGCTGGCGGGCGACAGTGAAGGCGACGCGCCAGGCGCAGAGGATGTCGCGTTGATCTTGCACACATCTGGCACCACGTCGCGGCCAAAGATTGTCCCGCTTTTGCAGTCGAACATAGCCGCATCCGCGCGGCATATCGCGCAGTCTTTGGAGTTGTCGCCAGCTGATCGCTGCATGAACGTGATGCCGCTTTTTCACATCCATGGGTTGGTCGCGGCTGTCTCTGCCACACTGGCGGCGGGGGCCTCGGTCTGGTGCGCGCCGGGATTTGATGCGCTCAAGTTCTTTGGCTGGATGAAGGAAGCGAAACCAACATGGTATACAGCCGTGCCGACGATGCATCAGGCGATCTTGTCGCGCGCCGGGCGAAACGCCGAGGTGATTGCCGAAACGCCGTTGCGGTTCTTGCGCTCTTCTTCGGCCAGCCTGCCGCCGCAGGTCTTCAAGGCCTTGGCCGAGACCTTCAACGCACCTGTCATCGAAGGCTATGGCATGACCGAAGCGGCGCACCAGATGGCATCAAACCCTCTGCCGCCTGCTGTGCAAAAGCCGGGGTCCGTGGGGCGTGAAGCCGGACCTTTGGTGCGGATCGCTCATGAGATTGAGAACCGCCTGATGGAAGGGACTGGCGAGATCGTCATCTCTGGTCCCAATGTCACGCCAGGCTACGAGGGCAATGATGAGGCCAACGCAAAGAATTTCTTTGAAGCCGATAGCAAACGCTGGTTCCGCACAGGTGATCAAGGAGCGTTTGATGACGAAGGCTATCTGCGTCTGACGGGTCGTTTGAAAGAGATTATTAACCGTGGCGGGGAAAAGGTAAGCCCATTGGAAGTAGATGAAGTGCTCATGGACCATGCGGATGTGCGCCAATGCGTGGCTTTTGCCATCCCGCACCCAAAACTGGGCGAAGAGGTGGGTGCTGCAATTGTTCTGGCTGAGGGTTCTGATGCGACGGAAAACGACATTCGCGCTTTTGCCGCCGAGCGTATGGCAGATTTCAAAGTACCGCGTCGGGTCGTTATTATGGACGAGATCCCGAAAGGCGCGACAGGAAAAATGCAACGCATTGGCATGGCTGAGAAGCTGGGATTGGTGTCGTGAAAATTTGCGTTTTTGGTGCGGGCGCCATTGGCGGTTACATGGGGGCTAAACTTGCGGCGGTTGGCGCTGACGTCAGCCTTGTGGCGCGCGGTCCGCATCTTGCCGCGATGCAAGCCAACGGCTTGCGCCTGATTGAAGAAGGTGTCGAGACCACGCAAAACGTTACGGCTTCAAACGACGCTGCTGAACTTGGTGTACAAGATTATGTTATTGTTACGCTAAAGGCGCATTCAGTTCCCGGGGTCGTCGATGCCATGCGGCCCTTGATCGGCCCTGATACGACGATTGTCAGCGGCGTAAACGGTGTGCCTTGGTGGTATTTCTACAAGCTGGAAGGCCCCTATGAGGGAACGCGGCTTGAGAGCGTCGATCCTGGCAATGCGCAATGGGATGGGTTTGGACCGAACCGTGTTTTGGGATGCGTTGTCTATCCCGCGGCCGAGGTGGCAGAGCCGGGTGTTGTGCGCCACATCGAAGGTAATAGGTTTTCTTTGGGCGAACCTACGGGTGAAAAAACAGAGCGCGCCTTGATGCTTTCAAAGGCGTTGTCTGAAGCGGGACTGAAAGCGCCCGTGCGCCCGAGGCTGCGCGACGAGATTTGGGTCAAGCTTTGGGGCAATCTGTCGTTCAACCCGATTTCGGCTTTAACGCATGCAACGCTTGATGTGATCTGTACTGAACGCGGAACGCGCTCTGTGGCCCGTGCCATGATGCTTGAGGCTCAGGATGTGGCAGAAAAACTTGGTGTGAAATTCCCCATTGATGTCGAGCGCCGAATTGATGGAGGTGCGGCTGTTGGTGCCCACAAGACATCAATGCTACAGGATCTTGAAGCTGGGCGACCTATGGAAATAGAAGCACTCGTTGGTTCAGTGGCAGAGCTTGCGCGTCTGACCAATACGCCTTCACCGACGATAGATATGGTTTTGGCCCTAGTCCGTCAGCGTGCCCGCGTCGCCGGGTTGCTGTAAGCCTGATAAAGATGAAGCACGACGCAATTGAACAGCGTTATGCCCGCCATGACCATGAAGCCAAGGGCGACGTAAAGGCTGAATGCCTCAAGCAAACCCAAACCAAAGGTCATGGTGTAGTAGACCGCGCCAATCAGCGCGGCTGGAAGTGAAAAAATGACGGCTCCCACAGTCACTGCTCCTTCGGGTTGTCCCCCCGCATGTGCGGCTGCCCCGCACGAGACATAAAAGAAGGGTAACGATAGCCTGTCAATAAAGTGTTACAATTTACTTAACGGAAAGCATCCGAAGTTGGCGAAAAATCGCTAAGCGACTGATTTCTGACGGCACGAAGCAGCTCAATGAAGCCCTTCACTTGGTGCTGACAGGTGATTTTGCCTTTTTCAGCGGTGCCAAGATGGGCTTCGCCAACCGTGCCATCGGGGTTCAAGTCTGACGAAATCCAACCAAAGGACGTGGCGCCAATGGGCGAGATTGTGGAGCTTTCGGCAGTTGATGGAAAATCTTTTGCCCGTTCCATATCCACGGTTTCGGGCCGAAAGTGCAACATCAATGACGTTTCGCGATCACCCCCATGGATGCCAAAAGAAACCTCGCGCTTGGAATAAAGACCATCGGGCGCACCAAAACTGCCCCACTGACATTTGACAGCAAGCATGCCCGCCTGCACCCGCAACTCGCGTGACAGGATCGAGATCAGGTCAAGATTGCCGCCGTGGCTGTTCACGATGACGATCTTCCTGACGCCAGCGCGTGCCACCGAAAGACCAATCTCGGTCCAGATGCGCAAGGCATTCTCAGCCGTCAGCGTCAGCGTGCCTTTTGCATGCAAATGCTCGTTCGACTTCCCAACCGCCTGAACCGGCAGAATGCGGATGTCCAGATCATCGGGGCACTGGCGTCGCAATTCGGCCAGCATGCCCTCGGCTATCATTGTATCTGTACCGGTGGGCAGATGCGGCCCATGCTGTTCAATCGCCGCAGTAGGCAAGATCGCAATGACGCGCTCGGGATCAAGCCCTTCAAATTCGGTTGTCCGGTAATCCGCCCAGTCAAGTCGCCGCATCAGGTCACTTTCTCTGTGTATGTCGCATCAAGCCGCATCTTCAGGTACTCGGCCCCGGTTACGGGCGGGTATTTGGCAGCACCTGTACCGGGTAAAGCCTCGATCACCGCGTCAGGGTTGGGATCAAGGAAAAACGCCAGCGACCGGCGCGGGTTTCGCGGCACCAACACGCGGTGCGGGGTCGAGACATAAATGTCGTTCGTCCAGCGCATCAGGCAATCAGCAATGTTGACGATGAAAGCCCCGGGCACACGCGGCACATCGATCCAATCCTTGCCTCGCGGTTGAAGCTGTAGCCCCGGTTCCCCGTCGCCCATCAAAAGGGTGATCGAACCATAATCGGTATGCGCGCCCGCGCCGATCTCGCCTTCGCTCCCTTTGCCCGCGGGATACCGCAGCATGCGCAAGGTCGCCAAAGGCTGGTCAAGAAACGGGTCAAAATAGTGCTCGTCCAAGTCCAGATCCAGCGCGATAGCCCGGTGCAGATCGACGCCCAGCTTATGAACAGCCGCAAAGTATTTCAACGTGGTGTCGCGAAACCCTGGCAAATCCGGCCAGGCATTCGGCCCCCGAAACGGCTGCCCCATCCGCGGGTCGTCATCGGCCAACTCAAGCCCAATGTTATAAGCCTCCTTGCGGTCAATCTGACCCGGCTTGCTGTCATCAAGGTTCTCTGACCCATGCGCCGTCCAGCCGCGATTGTTTGGGCTTTTGCGGATATCAAGCGGCTCCTTCGCTTGGGTAGGCAAATTGAAGAACTGATCGGCTGCAGCAAAAGTCCGATCAATCAATGCCTGCGGAATGCCGTGACCCGAGACCAGAAAAAACCCGGTTTCGCGGCAGGCGTGGCCAAGGTCGGCAACAAATCCATCGCGGTCTTTTCCGCTGGTAAACCGTGACCAATCAAGAACGGGGATCATAGCGCTTCTCCTGTCATGTCAGGAAACGATCCATCTTTGCCGCCACCCGGTCAAGGTGCCGTTTGCGACTTGTCGGTGTGGAACTGTCCATCAGGTAGTGCGCCGCGAAGGCTTTCTTCAACGGTTTGCCACAAAGTACGCCGATGCCTCGTAAAATCGTGCGCTTGCCCGGTGCTCCGATAAAGGTGGTCAGCCACCAGCTTGCCCCGCAGGTGGTAAAGACGCCCAAACGATTGATGTGCTGCAGGCCGGGATGAATGCTCTTGCGGTCGGGCGTCGGCATCAAAAACGCCACGTCCGGCAGAAACACTCGGTCAAGCCAACCCTTCAGGATGGCGGGCAATCCGTACCACCATGTCGGATAGACAAAAATCAGCGTATCGCACCAGCGCAGGTCATCCACGTCTTGTTCCACGGGCGCGCAATTGTCCGGGCAAATCTCGTACCCTTCGTGTTCCGCAGCTGATAGGATCGGGTCAAAGTGGCGCTCATACAAATCTGTGAGACGCACCTCGGCCCCATTTCCCTCCAGCTTCTCAACAACCAAATCACAAATGGCTTGGGTAAAGCTGCCCGCGCGCGGGTGGCAATAGACAACCAAAGCGCGCATCAAAACGCCTTCATCTCGCGCCGCACCTTGGTGAGAAAAGAGGCGCGTTGAGCGTCGGTGGCGCGGTTCATGTCATAAAGCGCGATGTACCTGGTCTTATGTGGCCGGGTCACATGCCACAGGTGCCGTTTGACGATCATCCGCGGTGGATCGCCCGCCAGCGTCGCGCGCAGCCGCGTGCCGCCATAGGTGGTCACCGCGGCCAGCTTGCGCACATGGGTCAGGTTCGGAACCACTTTGCCATTCACAATACTAAACGACACGCCGGGCAAAAACACGCGGTCAAAAAAGCCCTTCAAAATGGCCGGATACCCAAAGTTCCATACCGGGAAGGACAAAACCAGCGCTTCGGCTGCACGTACCCGGTGCACATAATCCTGCACCGGTGCCAGATTGGGCCCCTCGTCATGATACCTGCGTCGCTCTTCGGCCGTCAGAACCGGCTGAAATCCTTCGGCGTTCAGATCGCAATCATCCACATCCCATCCGCGGCACTCAAGCGTGCTGACGATCTCGCGATGCAATGCCGCTCCAAAACTTTCCTCACAAGGATGCGCAAAAAGAACCAACGCCCGAGTCATCGGTCCTTCTTCTTGGCAAAAATATCCTCGGGGGGAGCAGCGGCGCAGCCGTTGCGGGGGGCAGACAGCCCCCCTGCCGCGACGCGGCACGCGGCGCAATAAAGGATCATTCTGCTGCCTGAAGCTTGGAATACGCGTACATGCGATCAAAGGAAAAATCCGGATCATCCCAGGCAATCATCTTGCCGGGGTTGAGCAATCCTTTCGGATCGGCCTCCCGCTTGAACTTCAATTGGCGGTCATCGACGGTTTGGCGGCCACCTTCCTCAAGTGTGTAGCGGTGTGGATTGAAAATCATCGCTCCCGCATCTTCGTGCGCTTTCACAATCTCGTCCAGACGCTCTTCGGTGCTGAACTTTACCAAGGTCAAACCGGCAAACATGACCTTGCCGTTTTCGCGCAGCACTTCGAGGTGCTGCAATATCTCTGGTGAGAAGTCGTTGCGCATCTTGGCGATCAGTTCTTTGTGCTGCGGGTAGCCATAGCGCACCTGCAGATATGTGATCGATGGATCAACCTTCAAAGCGCGCAGAGTGGTGTGGTTCCAGCCGTACTCAAAAACTGGGCCCGGCGTGCGCTCCCAATCGAAATCATCATTGCGGTAAATCAGCCGGGCTTCAGAGCGCCGTCCGAGGAAAGTCATAAAACCGTCCATCGAGTGCGGCGCAATCATCAGTCCGATCAGATTGGTGCCCGCTTCCACATAAGGTGCGACGCGCTGAAAATAGTCCTTGGCAATCGGTGCCTCAAAAACCGTGCCAAGTTTCATCAGGATGCCGTCCTGATTGGCAAGGTCTTCGGCAAAGGCGACAGCTTCGCCAAAGTCATCTGTGGCAACGAACATCTCAACCCAGTCATAGGCGGGCGCAAGCGGCATCTCGATCTCGGTGATAATCCCGTTGGTGCCATAGGCGTGACTGACGCGTGCCAGTTCCTCGCCACGAAACTCCAGAACGCGCGGTTCTTCTTCCATGGTGACAACGCGGAGACGAATGATATTGCCCAGATCGCGCAGCGAGCCCCACGTGCACGAGCCCACACCACCCGAGCCACCGGCGATAAATCCACCTATAGTAGCGGTCGCCCATGTGCTTGAAAACATGCGAATTTCCTGCCCCGAGTGCTCTTTGCAGGCTGCATCCAGATCCTTCAACAAAACGCCCGGTTCGGTTACGACGCGCCCAGGCGCAATTACTTTGACCTTATCAAGATACCGCAGGTGCATCACACAACCACCTGCCAAGGGCATGGCCTGACCATAATTCCCGGTGCCCGCGCCCCGCGTCGTTACTGGCACGTCATGCGCATAGCAGGTGCGCAACACCTCGATGACTTGCGCTTCATCTTTCGGAGAGACGACAAAGTCGGCCACCACGTGATCCAGCCGGTCTTTCAAAATCGGAGAATACCAGAAAAAGTCCCGGCTTTTGGCACGTATGGCGGCCTCAGATGTGTCGATGTCCATGTGCGAAAGGGCGGCTTTGGCGGCGGCAACATTGTCTTTCATTCAGGGCTCCATCCAGCGGTCGAGTTCAGAATATTCAGGCGGCGCGACTTCGATCGGCTGGCCATTGCGTAACACGATGCGATCCGAGTGTGGGCGAGAGAACAACTCGGTCCAGTCGCGCGCCTTGAAGATGATCAGATCGGCAGGCGCGCCCGGCTCTAGGGACGGTGCGTCAAATCCGCAGGCCTCTGCCGGGTTGGTCAGAAAGGCGTTTGGCCATTGTCCGTGGCTGTGATCAAGGTGCCCGATCCGTGTGGCTTGCCGCATCACCTCAAGCATGTCGAGGTCGCCATAGGCGTAAAATGGATCGCGCGTGTTGTCGCTGGCAAAGCTTACGTTAATGCCTCGGTGCCACATCTCGTGCACCAAGGTAATCCCTCGCTGCCGCGGGGTCCGATGCGCCTGCCTGTCCTGCAGATAAAGATTGCAAAGCGGCAGTGACACAACGTTCAATCCGGTCTTGGCAACCAGATCGAGTGTACTCAGCGCCATCGCCTCATCCTGCTGACTAACTGAACAACAGTGACCGACGGTCACCGGACGCGTCCACCCAATCTCATCAACGATCTCGGCAATCATCTTCAGCGTTGCCGAGGTCGGGTCCATCGTCTCATCACAGTGGAAATCAACCTCCAGATCCCGGTCACCCGCTAGATCGAAGAAATCGTAAAGCCTCTGCCGCAGGTCGTGTACGGGATAGGTCACCATGCCCAGCGCGCCTCCAGCGGCGGCAACGATATCGGCCGTGTCGGCATAATCAACGCGGATATTGTCGTAGCTGTCGCAGCCAATCAGGCTTGACGCCTGTAGCTCAATCGCTCCCTCCCAGTCCTCACGCAACTCAGCAAAGACAGGCCATGTAATCTCGTCTTGGGGTTGCAGGCTGTCCAAATGTGTGCGGATCGCGCGTGTTCCATGCGCATAAGCACAACGCAGCGAGAAATCCATCCGGGCGCGTACGTCTTCCGCTGTCCAGTTTTCTCGCCGATCTTCTGCGACCGTGGTCAGCGCACCCATGAACGTGCCGTCGGGATTGGCTGCGCGCGGCCAGATGTGCCCCTTGTCGAGATGCGTATGCATGTCCACAAAGCACGGCAGCACCATCGCGCGGTCCATCTCAATATCGGTCCCGCCCGACTCCTGGATGCGGTTGTCCCAGATCGTCATATTCGTGACAACAAGGTCGTCACTTTGTCCGATCAGGCACCCTGGAACCGTCACATTGCGCAGCCGCGTAGGGCCGTTCGTGAAACCAAATCTCATCTCTTAATCCCGTTTCAAAGCGCTTTCATGCCACTTGCGCAACATGAGATGACTAAGGATCGAGGTCACTGCAAAAATCGTGACCCCCATGCAGGAGATCAGGATCAGCGCTGCGTAAAGCCGACCAAAGTTAAAGCGGTAAGACGCCTCAAGCAACGTCGAGGCCAGTCCAAGGCCCGTGCCAGCCCGGCCAATCACAAACTCGGCAACGACAGCACCGATCAGAGCCAACCCGCCGGCAATCTTTAGCCCCCCCAGGAAGAATGGCAGGGCAGACGGGGCCGACAAGTACCGCAATCGCTGCCAGCGCGTCGCACCATAAATTGTGAACAAGTCTTCAAGATTGTGATCTGCCGATTTCAACCCAATTGTCGTGTTGGACAGGATCGGGAAGAACGCCACGATCCACGCACACAAAAGGGCGGCCACGAAAGCGCTATCAATGTAGATTTGCAAAAGCGGTGCGATGGCGACCACGGGTGTCACTTGCAGGATCACCGCGTAGGGGAAAAAGCTCATCTCCGCCCATTTTGACTGCGTGAAAGCAACCGCCAATGCCACGCCGCCGATTACCGCAAAGATCAGCGCAAGCAGCGTCAGGCGAGAGGTTGTCAGCATTGCGGGCCACAAGATCGCCCAGTCTTCAAAAACGGACTGCGCCACCAAAAGCGGCCCTGGCAGAACGTAATGCGGGATGTTGTTCAAGGTGACGTAGAAATGCCAGGCTAGGATCGATAGGATCATCACAAGCGATGGCAAGGTCCACTTGGCGATGCGGTTAATCTTCTCTTTGCGCGCTCGGGCCTCCTCTTCCTCGTCGACCACAGGGGCTACGGTCACGCTTTCAACGATGCTCATGCAGCCTCTCCAATCGCCTCTTGAAGCGCATCGGACGCCGCGCGCGTGTGGCTTGCGTATTCGGCCGAGGTGCGAAAATCCGCGTGCCGTGGATAGGGTGTGTCGACATGAAGTTCGTGGATCACGCGCCCGGGACGCGCGGCCATGACGACGATGCGGTCTGACAGGAACACGCTTTCAAAGACAGAGTGGGTGACAAAAATTACCGTACACCCGATGGCGGATTTCAACTCCAGCAAATCATTGTTCAGCTTGAACCGGGTGATCTCATCAAGGGCGGCAAACGGTTCGTCCATCAATATGAGCCGCGGTTTGGTCACCATCGCGCGGGCAATGGAAACGCGCATTTTCATGCCTCCTGAAAGCTCACGCGGGTAAGAGTCCTGAAACTTCTCCAGGCCCACCAGCGCTAACGTTTCGGCCACATCGTCCTTGACCTGTGCAAAAGGAACGCCCTTCAGGCGAAACGGTAACCAGACGTTTTCCGCAACGGTTGCCCAAGGCATTAAAGTTGGTTCCTGAAAGACGACGCCCAGATCGTCTTTACCCTGGCCCCCTTCCCAAGCAATCTTGCCGCGGGTGGGGTGGATAAGGCCAGAAATCAAACGCAGCGCAGTCGATTTCCCGCACCCCGATGGGCCCAAAAGCGAGACGAAATCCCCGTCGTTCACGGTCAGGTGCATGTCCTTCAACGCCACAACATCGCCGTTGAATGTCTTTTCGACGTGGCTCATCGTCAAAAGCGGCGGACGGGAACCAAGCGGCTTAAGCTCGGACGTGGGCATGGTCTTCATCTATTTGAAATACTCCGGGGAGCGCGAGGGGC
>JABDJX010000053.1 GCA_013003245.1 Silicimonas sp.
GTGTTTATCGCACGCATCAGCAGGGGGCGTTCGATCCGCCAGATCATCCTGCCCCTGTCCGTTCTGGCACCGCTGATCACGAATTTCTGGTTCACCATTATCGGCGGCTCCGGCATCTTCTTTGAGATCGCAGAGCCAGGCATCGTGTCGGGCCCTTTTGAGGGCTTCAACCTGCCAGCTGGTCTGTTGGCGATCACACAAGCCATGCCCATGGGCATGATCTTGTCAGTCCTGTTTCTGGTTCTGACGATGTGCTTTGTCGCCACTACAAGCGACTCGATGAGCTACGTGATCTCGACCACCATGACGTCAGGTGAACCGTCGGTCGCCATGCGCGCCTTCTGGGGCTTGGCAATGGGTGTTATGGCCTTGATCCTGATCTCAACCGGATCGGGGGGTATCGGCAAATTGCAAAGTTTCATCGTGGTGACGGCGGTGCCAGTATCGCTAATTCTGCTGCCGTCCCTTTGGGATGCTTTACGGATCACATTGATGCTGGGACGCGAACATAAAGCTGAGCTTGCATAGGCCAATAACGTGGCGCGCCATCGGTGCGCCACGTGAACCACAAATCTGGTGCTTTGGGAAGATCTGCCATGTCTGTGAAAACCTCAAGTCTGGCTCACGAAACGGCCCGCTACATGCGTCCGGCAACTGAGGTCATGCACCTTGCCCGCATGGGAAGTAGCCACCCGACACGCCTGTCATTTCTGCGCGTTCTCTTGCGGCGACTGGCGTCGTCCGATTGGCAAATTGACCGTCCCGTGTGGAACGTTGACGCGACCGGCGTCGGCCACGGCGTCTACCGAGTCAAAAGCGCTGAGCGCACATATAGCCTCGTGGCCTTTGCCCACGACCTGCCGCCAGAAATGCGATCCGACCGTGTGATTGCGACCGCGTGGGACGCGACATTTACCTTGTTCGATGGTGATCCAACGGATGGGGATATCGCGCGACTGGCGGACAATGTTCCTGTTCAGGAAGCCGGGCGCATCAGCCCATCGGAGTTGACACTCGCCCGTGCCAATCGCTCGGTGCGCTTATTCGAACATGTGGTCACCGCCCTATCGCAAGGCCGCCAGCCTGACGTGGCGGAAATAGCCGCCGTAGGATACCTGATGCGCACCACAGCCGTCTATGGCTCTGGCAAGTTTGGCGCGTCTGATCGCGCTGACATCGCAGAACGCCCTGAACTCGCGGCACCCTTTCAGGTCGAAATGCTGACGGTTTGGCTGATCCGCGCCTTTACCGTCGATATCGTTGAACATATCGCAGCCGCTAAAGGGGGCGACACGGCGGTGAGGCTTGGCCCTGCCCTGCGCCGCAGCCTCGGCGTCGGCAATTCCACCGGCCTTGGGATGGCTCCGTTTATCGTGCGTCATCCTGTTTTGCTCAACAACTGGATGATGGCCCGTGAAGAGGCACTGGCCCGCGTTCGTGCGCAGCCCACAACGCAGCCGCTGGCGATTTCCGACCTGAACGCCGCGCTGGCTGCAGCAGTGACCAACGCCGAGGGCTGGCACTCCGAACATCCCGTTCAGGTCCGCAAACTGCATGACCTGCGCCGTGATCTGGCCTTGCTTTCGGCGACACTGAACACGTGGGACTGGAACGCCGCCCATCCTTGGGATGCTCTTTGGATGTGGGGCGCCCAAACCCTGACGCTTGAGGGACAGGAGGCGCTTTTGTCGCTTATGCTGGAGCCTCACGGCGCGCTTGTCGATGATCTGGCCGACCACATGGGGGCTGATGAAGCGGCCAGTTTCAGGATTAACGGCGCGATGCCCGTGGCCGAGTTGCGCCGCATTCTGGAAACCGATTACGCGTGGGCTCTTGCGATCGATTTCACCACACCCGAAAATGTCGCACGGTTCTGGTATGTCTCCGAAGAAAAGCTTGAGCCTCGTTTGGGCGAGCGCGCTACTGAGGACGGCGCGACATTGGAACAGCCGCTTTGCATCGCGCGCCTGATGTCAGAGCTTCATGCAACGGTGCGAAATTTTAACGGTACGCAATCCGTCGCAGCGCTGATGTTGGCGCACCCTGAACACCGCTTTGCGGTGCGGCGCGTGCAGATCACAAAGCACCACCCCTACGCCGAAGTGCAAGACAACCTCATCGCCGCCGACATGCTGCCAATCGATCTTTTGCGTTGCAAACTCGCCTTTTTCGGCGCGAGCCAGTTCGACCCACGATCGGATCGCTGGGTGCGCATCAGCCTGTTTGCAGGCGCGCCCTTCCCCGATGACATCAAAGCGGGAGGTGCCGTATGAGCATTGAACCTCAGGACCAGACTCGCGGCGATTCCACCCTGTTCTTTAGCGACACTCAGCCCGCGCCGCTGTCGTGTAACGAGGCCGCATCCTTGTGCATGAAAGCCGCGCGCGGCGCTGGCATGAGTTGGGGCATGGCTGAAGAGGCTGGCTTTGCGGCGGCTTGGCTGGTGTCGCATGGCATTGATGGACCGTCACATTTACGCGCACATCTGGAACGCGCGGATGGGCGCGACTGGGCGGACCTGTGCCCCACTGTAACCC
>JABDJX010000065.1 GCA_013003245.1 Silicimonas sp.
CTTGACGATCTTGATGGCGTGTTGGAAAGCGCTGTTATCGGTGCGCCGCATCCGGACTTTGGCGAAAGTGTTGTTGCCGTTCTTGTGCCCGAGCCGGGCCGCACGCTGGACCGTTCCACCATTGAATCTAAGGTCAAAAAAAACCTTGCCGGGTTCAAGCGCCCGCGCAGGATAGAAATTGTCGAAAGCTTGCCCCGCAATACCATGGGCAAGGTTCAAAAGAACATATTGCGGGACGCCTATGCAACGTCTTTTCAAAGTGCTGCCTCATAAATAAACTCAGACGATCCAACAATGGTTCAGGGCATCTTCGTCTGGTTCAAGCACGTGGCCAATGGACACGACCAAGGGGCTTGTGCGTGCTTAAAAAACCGCGTCGAACAGCACAAGAAGTTGGGATAAAAGTGCAGCGCACGCCAAACTGGCTGCTTTTCAGCGGCTACTCTTCATGGCTACGTTTCTCAAAGGCCGACATAACGCGATATTTGGAGCGTTCAACATGTTCCCAGTGGGTCACGTAGGCACGATCAGGATCGCGGTCCTTCAGCGCCTCGAACATTTCACGATGTTCGCTATTGGACACCGACATTCCACCGCCCTGAACAAGACCTTTTGCGCGGAACAAATGCATTTTGTTGGCGAGACGTCCGTATTCGGCGACAAGCGTCTTGTTGCCGGAAGCCTCCAGGATGATTTGATGAAACGTCAAGTTCAGCGGGTAATAGGACTCGAAATTATCTGCATCTGAGAATGCGTCCAGTTTATCCAATATATCACTGAGTTTGTTCAGTAACTCATCTGTAACCCTCTGCGAGACCAATCGCCCGGCAAGCCCGAAGAGCGTGCCGCGAACATCATAGAGTTCGCAAACGTCTTCGACACTGAGCTGCCTGACAAAAACCCCGCGGTTGCGAATGACCTCAACAAATCCTTTCGCTTCCAGAGCACGTGTCGCCTCGCGAAGCGGACCCCGAGACGTACCGAAACGGGCCGCCAGTTTATTTTCGTTTATACGATCTCCGGGCGCCAAAGCGCCCTCGATAATAAGTGTCTCGAGCTGTTGCTCAAGGACTGATGTCAGCGATGCCGTTTGAAGAATGGCGAGATTTTCCGATGCAGAATTCATGGCGCTCGAAGATTGTGAACAGGCTTCACCATAGCCCGTGCAGGCAATCGCAACAAGCAAGACCGAGTCGGCGTCGCTTCGGTGAAGCCGCCTGCCGATCGCATTGTCGGTCAATTAAAGAAGAAACTCCGCCCGTTCTTGATCATCAAGCTGAGCGACAAGGCCTTTTTCCCAAGACAGGTACAGGCGCGATGCATCGCGGTTTCCCTGATGGCGTCCATGTGCAAACCATGTCACATGCGCGGGTAAACCGTTGCCGCTGTCTTCTTGTGTTTCAAAATCTGGGCGGCTTGTCGGGAGTTGCTCAGTGGTAACCTGCTGCAAGTCCACCGACCTCAAGGTATCGTCGATCAAGACCACGAAGGTCTCAAAGCCCATCATCCGCAACCACCAGGCCGCAATCGCGGCGCGCAATCCAAGATCGTCGCCCAGAATCACGCGCGCGCGACGCACACCGATCCATTTGTCCGTCGCCTGCACCAACTGGCCTGACAGCGCGTGATCAAAGCCGGGAAGCGGATCGTTGCCAAATTCGTCATCGGATCGGACGTCAATGAGGAAGGTCGTGCGAGTCTCATCCTGAAGATACCTGGCCACGTCTTTTGCATTGATGGTTGCAATGGACTGATCAGCCAGAACACGCTGCGCCACCGCATGGGTCTGCTGTGCTTGCATAGGGCTGAGCGTGGGAAATTCTTCCAGTTCATTGTCTCGCGCCAACTCGAAGCCTGCCAGAACCCAGCCTTGCGTGCCGTCTTCCAACGCATAGACGTCTCGGTCCGCCACCATCGACAAGCTGACCGCACCGATCAATCCGCGCGTACGGCCCGCGCAGGTCAATACGATGGGCTTGTCGTCTCCTATGGCTGGTAGCCTGTGGGCTATTTCGCCGTTTGGGACACACCGCGCGCCGGGCACGGTCATTTCGCGAAATTCTGCAGGTGGTCGGCAGTCAAAGAAATGAAAATCGCGCTTCTCTGTCTGCCAATCCAAGAGCGTTTCTGGCGTGACGGTTTTAGGATGGCTGACGACCTCGGCCAGTTCGCCAAGGGTTTTTGACGGAACATGCACCCCTTGAAAAAGCGTATAGCCCGCAGCCTGCCATGCCGCCACGCCGCCTGCCAGAACCCGAACGTACCCATACCCCATGGTCTCCAACAGGCGCGCGGCAGTCGCACAAGCCGATCCGTCGTCATCGATCAATAGAACGGGCACGGTTTTTCGCGGCGCGAGCGCACCGACCTTTTCGGCAAGATCACGAAGCGGCAGCGGGACCGCAAAAAGCGGGTGGCCCATCGAAAAGGGCCCGGCATCCCGCACGTCGAAAAACGCGATCTCACCGTCCTGGTGAAGGTGTCGCTTTGCCTCTGCTGGTGTGATCTCTTTTACCAAACGTGCCCCCAATGTCTTCTTCGGCCTAGGCGGACAGCGCACCCCAGATCAGAAACACCCCTCCGACGACAAGCAATGTCTCGATGATTGAGGTGTGCAGTTCTATCGATGTCCGTCGCACCCACCACGCGCCAACCCATGTTCCCGGAACGGTGCAAAGCCCCATGACCACGGCCAGAATAAACAGTTGAAGAGAAAGCACGTCCAAGGTCCCGAAAATGACGACTTTTGCCAAGTTTATCAAAACCGCAATTGCGGCGTCCGTTGCCAAAAGTGCGGGCCCTGCAAGGCCAAACCCCATCAATATCGGAATAACTAGCATTCCTGCGCCAACGACGATTGAAGACAAAAATCCGAATATGCCGGACACGACGACAACCTGCACACGCGTCGGTGCAATTTTTCTTCGCGCCGACACGCGGCGCAACGGCACCGAAGCAATCAGAGCCAGTCCAAGAATGACTTGGATAAATGCGCCGTCGAGCCTGACGTAAACAAGTGCGCCCAAGGCCGACATCGGAATGGCGACCCCTGCGATCAGTGCAATGCGACCGGGTACAAGCGCGTCGCGATACACCCAGGCCCTGCTGAAATTGTTGATCAGCATCAGGACCGACACGACCGGAATAACAGCCTTTGCCCCAATGACGGGAGTTAGAAAGAGTGTCACGATCATCCCCGCTCCCATGCCCGCTACGCTGCCAATGGCTGCGGCTGCAAAGCAGACACCAACGCCCGCCAGCGCGGTCAGTGGGTCGATTGAAGAAAGCGCGAGTTCCACTCAAGTGCCAAGAGACCTGAGACTTCGAGCGTCAAAGGCACCGTCATTCGCAAATAGAGAAGAAGAGAAGCTGCGGAGCACTTCTGCGGCCCCTTCTGGGCGATTTGCAAAGCTCAGGTTCGCAGCTGCTTTTTCGACGATTTCTTCTCGCATCAAGGGGTCCTTTACGCCACCGCGCAACTGTCCCTGTCTTTCTTCGAAAACAGTACCATCTTTCATTTCAACCCTGACATGGCCGGTATAATTTCGCGGATACTCGTCGTCAGGATCAATGACATAGCTGACCTTGGATGCCACTGCCAAAAGGTCAGGGTCGCGCACAGCTTCGTCAGTGAATTCTGCCAGCCCTGCACGACCGCGGATTAGACCGGCGGCAATGGTGTAAGGCGACGAGAACTTGGCCGCATACGATGTGGGCGGCGCTTTCTTCAAGGCAAGCGGCTCCCAAAGACGGTGCACCGTGCCTTCGCCGACGTCGCAGATGATGTTGGCGATCACATCGGGGTTGATGTTCTTTTCTTTCAGACGAACGGCGCAGTCGATAAAGGGCTGCGTCATGGTTCCGCAGGCATAAGGCTTGAACGCGACGCGTGCGGCTTGCCATGTTTCGCCCAAACCTTCTGTCAGCGGCGCGAAGTCTGCTGTTATTGACGGCGCGAAGGATGCGTAAAGGCCATGCGACCCCTCGAAAACGGTTCTTGGGCCGGAAAACCCCGCTGCCCCCATCATGGCCGCGCGGATGCCAGATTGCGCCGCCCACCCGGCATGCATGCGTTTGGTCCAGCTTCCGTCAGCAAGGTATTCGATGATGCCGGCGGCCATGGACCCTGCAACGCCCAGTGTATCCCGAATTTCTTTTTGTGACTGTCCCATCGCTGCTGCAACACCCGCTGCAGCTCCCATCGTTCCAAGGATGGCCGTGGGATGAAACCCAGCCGAGTGGATGCCTTTTCCCGAAATAACACCCAGACGATTTGCGACCTCGATTCCAACGACCAGACCCTTCGCTGCATCGGCATTCGAAAGCTCCATCGCCTCCGCAGCCGCGAAAACCGCAGGTACGATGACGACGCCAGAGTGCACCGGGCACCCCTCAAATGTGTTGTCGTAATCCTCTCCATGCCCGCAGGTCCCGTTTATCACGGCAGCGCTGGCAAAATCGAATGTCTCTGAAAGGCCCCAAACAGTGCAGTTTCCACGCGCGTTGAACGCCTTGCGCACCGCAAGACCATAGTCGGTATCAAGTGCTGCAACCGTCAGCGCCACCGTGTCGATGATCGTGTCTTCGGCTGCAATGCGCGCATCATCGGGCACATCGCCAGGCGACAACGTTGCGATCCACTCTGCCAGAATGTCCGAACAGCTCTGCTCGTCCTTGCTCATGTCGCTCTCCTCAGTTTCGGAAATTCGCCAGTGCAGAAACCGACGGGTGAGTTTCCAGCGCGCCGCAAAAGGCCAACAGCGCCTCGGCCTTCTCACGGCTCCACCCACCGTGCGCCACATTGGCGTAGAACTTGGCGATAATCTCGTCGTCGCTCAGAGGCTCTTTCGGACTACCGCGCATGTGGGGCTGATGATAGGACCGCACCTCGCCTGACGTCAGCGTCACCAAAAGGTGGCCGGAGTAGTTCTTTGGGTACTCGTTATCGGGGTCGATCCGATAGGAGATTTTTTCGGCCAATCTCTGAAGCTTGGGATCGTGAATAGCCTCATCGGTAAACTGAGCATGCCCGGCGTCGTCTTCGTAAAACCCAAGTGCCATGCAAAAAGGCATCGAAAACTTTGCTGCATAGCCCGACGGCGGCCGGTGTTTGGCCACCAAAGGCTCCCAAAGGCGGTGGACCAAACCCTCTCCGGTATCGCAAACGATCGAGATAATGTCATCCGCCGAGACTTCCTTGCCCAAGCGTCTGGCACAATCGATGTAGGGATGGATCATCGTCCCGCAGGCATAGGGCTTGAAGACAATCTTGGTCATGTACCAATCCGCCCCCAGTCCCTCAAGCAGATGGGAAAAATCTGGCGTAGCGGTCGGCGCGAACGACTTGAAGAAATTGTGCCCGCCCTCAAACACGGTGCGCGGTGCAAAGAACCCTTCGCGCGCGATCAAAGCCGCCTTCAACCCTGATTGGGCTGCCCATCCCGGATGCAGCCGCTTGGTCCAGGCACCGTCTGTCAGATACTCTATGATGCCCGACGAAAAGCTGGCCGCAACGCCAAATGTCGCTGCAATTCGGTCCCGGTCTAGCTCAAGTGCCACGCTTACGCCTGCTGCAGCGCCAAGAGTTCCGACAACGCTGACCGGATGAAATCCCGCGCGGTGCATGTGGCCGGCAGCAACATAGTTCAACCGGCAAACCGCCTCCAATCCTGCCACAACCCCGGCAAATACCCGCTCGCCGCTCAGGTCGAACCTCTCTCCTGCCGCAAGAACAGCCGGGATCACCATTGAGCCGACGCGAATGGGCGCACCTTCGAGTGTGTCGTCGAAGTCTTCGCCGTGAATAGCGACGCCGTTCACGAGTGCTGCTCCCGCCGCATCAAGCCCGCGTGGATGCCCCAAGGCGGTGCAGGGGCCTTCGCTGTCGCATGATCGCAAGACCTGCCTGACATAGTCTGTCTGGCGTGCAGACACAGCGTTGCCAAGCGCATCGACAATATCGCGTCGGGCAATCGCAATCACGTCTGCAGGCAAGTCTTCAACACTGATGTCAGCAAGAAACGCAGCAAAGGTCTCTGACACTGTTTGGGGTTTCGATGTTTCTTGTGCCATACGGTTTCCTCACCCGAACCGACATTTTCACCGCACCGGCAAACTGTCAACAATTGACGATTTTCCGCGCGATGGCTAAACGTGATCGCGTTCCAACTTCGTGACAGGATTTCAAATGACCGCGATCTCGCCGATGGAAAGCCTTGAGGGGAAAGTCGCGGTGGTGACCGGCGCGTCCCGCAGAATCGGTCGCGCGACGGCTCTGGGCCTTGCGCGACACGGAGCTGACGTGGTGGTGACAGCACGCTCGGCCCAAGATGAAATCGAGGCGGTTGCAGAAGAAATCCGTGGTCTTGGCGTTAAGGCCAAGGTCTGTATGGCCGATGTGACCAAGGAAGAGGACGTAAAGAAGGTGGTTGCACAAGCGTCCGAAACCTTTCGCCGCATCGATGTGCTGGTGAACAATGCCGCTATTCGCAAGCAGGCGAAATTTCTCGAGATGTCGCTTCAGGAATGGCGTGAGATTAACGCGGTCATTCTTGACGGTGCGTTCCTGATGACCCGAGAGGTTCTGCCGATCATGATCGAAAGCGGTGGCGGCACGGTGATCAACATCGGCGGTGTTACGGCGCATATTGGTGTTTCAGAACGTGCGCATGTCTGCGCTGCCAAAGCCGGGCTTGTCGGGCTGACAAAAGCGATCGCGCGCGAGTTTGCCGATCGCGGCATCACGGCGAACTGCGTCGTGCCGGGAAAAATTGGTGGTGAAAGATCAGTCTCTTCCGGAGCGTCTCCGATCAAGGCGTCCGCCATTCCACTTGGTCGCGAGGGGACAATCGACGAGGCCGCTGGCGTGATCGTCTCCATGTGCTTGCCCCATTCGCGCTTCATGACAGGGCAGTCGGTTCATGTCTCGGGTGGCCTCTATATGCCATAGGCGGGCGTTACTCTGGCACTGTCAGCGCAAGCAATTCACCGATGTCCGCAAGGGTCTCTACCTTTCGCACACATTCAACGAGATCGGCGCAGCGCTGACGCCCAAGGATCGGCTCCATCAGGTCGCGCGCCTTTTCCTCGACTTGCGCCTCGCTCATCGGATTGTCTGGCGTCCCCAGAACGGCACGCGTCCTTTGCAC
>JABDJX010000096.1 GCA_013003245.1 Silicimonas sp.
GCCCCATGCATATCGCGATCATCCACCGTGCCTTGAATTTCGCGCCTTGGCAGCGACAATTTGACAACGCCGAGATCGGGGATGTCGAACCGCTTCAACGTCTGGGATGGCACGTCCAGAACCTGCGCCACCTTGCCCGTCGCCAAACCTTGCGAGACCTGCTGAAATGCCGCGTGCGAGCCGCAGAAAATATCTATGGTGATCCAGAACGGTCCGGCATTCTTGGACCGCACCTTTTGGACAATCTCGCGCACCTCAGGCATCGATTACCTCCAGAGTGAATGCACTCATTGGATCGTCCAGCGCCATCACGTGGTTGAGACAAAACATGTAGACCGGACCACGGTCGATCTCAGCCGGCGAGAACGGAAAGGCAAATGTCGGCTGTTCCTCTGCCTTCGTCAGCGGATGGTGCAGCAGATAGGGGTTCAGGATCCGCCCGATCTCGTTGGCTAGCGACTGATTGTCTGCCGTCACAATCCCCATTGCGCCGATTTCAACCGGCTGACCCGTCTGGCTCTCCAAAGCCCCGAGTGTCGCATTTTGCCCGATCAGCCTGATCTCGATGCGGAAGCTGTCGCGCGGCGCGCCGGTGCGTGCGGCTGCCTTCTTGGTTGCCAAAACCTCGATATCCTTGGCCCATTCCTTTGCCGCCGCCACATAGCGCGGGTCGCGCAGCAGCGAGATCAGGATCGTCTGGTATCCCGAGACGCGCGCGCCCTCCAGCTTGACCGAATAGTCCTGAGCCACCCATTCGGCCCCTTCGATCCTGACAGCCCCCGCATCCAGCTGTATGTAAGTTGCACCGCTCACATCCAGATAGCCACCCGGTTCATAGAGCAAGAATGGATCGGAGTTCTCGTAAAGCATATGCGCCGACACGGTATGCGGCGTTGCCTCAGATGTTGCCGCCAAGGGCGTTACCACGCATCCGCTTTCGTCGAAATCCAACTGTAAAACGCCCGATTGCGGGTTCGACGCACATAGCGCGCCGCACTCGCCGATCTTCGCCCCGTGCCAAGCCGCACCTGCGTGACAGCCGCGCGCCAATGGCAACGCTGCGATAATCGCCGTGTCGGTTGTGCGCCCGGCAATCACGATGTCAGCGCCTGTCTCCAAGGCCGTGTTGATCTGCTCGGCACCCGCCAAAGCGACAATGTTGGTGCAGCTTTCCAAAAGCGCGACATCAATTGGTGGGGCCGGATCCAGCGGTCGAATGCCACTATTTCCCATCGCCTCAATCACCGTGGCCGCTGATTGATCAGACTTCAGAACCGCGATTTTCGCTTCTGCCCCCTGCTCGGCGAGACATTCGTGTGTAATCTCCAAAAGCCAATCCACGGCAGTCCCCGCACCGCAAGTGCCCGCCGTACCAATGACCAAAGGACACCCCGCACGCCGTGCCGCTTCGATCAAAGTCCCCCACTCAAGCTTGGTCGAGGCGCGGGCATACTTCGACGTGCCAGTGCCAAGATAATGCGGCCCGCTGTCGGTTGATCCACCGTCAATGGCGATCAGGTCAGGTTTGTTGGCAATCCCTTTCTCAAGGGCATCGGCATCCCACCCGAGGCCGAGGGCACCGGATGGAACAAGCACGCGCACCATCAGTCGGTGATCCGCTGCGGTTTGGTCAGAACCTTGCGCAAGAACATCGGCGCAACAAAACCGAGCACCGCAAAGATCCAGAGCCCAATCGCGATCGGTGAAGAGAAGAGATAGCTCACGTTGCCGTCAGACAGTGTCATCGCGCGCCGTAATGCGTCTTCCATGTTGCCGCCCAGCAAGATGCCCAGAATAATCGGCACCGTAGGGATGTCCATCTTGCGCAATAGCCAGCCCAGAACGCCAAAGGCGATCATCAAAAGAAGGTCAAAATAGCTGCCCGAGAGCGAGTAGATGCCCACAAAAGAGATCATCGTCACACCAGGCAGCAAAATCGCTGGTGGCACCATCAAGACGCGCACAAAGATTTTCACCATCGGCACGTTCATCGCCAACAGCACGAAGTTGGCGATCAGCAGCGTTGCGATCAGGCCCCACACCACATCGGGTCTATCAGTGAACAACGTTGGTCCCGGCGTGATGTTCAGCGTCATCAAAAGTGCCAGCAAAACCGCTGTGGTCCCAGATCCCGGCACACCAAGTGTCAGCATCGGCACCAGCGCACCGCCGGCTGCCGCGTTATTGCCAGCCTCGGGGGCCGCGACACCGCGTGGCACCCCTGTGCCGAAACCGCCCTTCTCCCCTGCTACTGCCTTTTCGGACATATAGGCCAGGAATGAGCCAAGCGAGGCCCCTGCCCCCGGCAAAACACCAGCTACGAAACCGACGCCAGACGCACGGATCATCGTCCAGAACGACGCCGCGATATCCTTGAACGGAATGGTCACTTTGTCGAGTTTCACGCCAATCGAACTTTCCTTGCCACGGCTTTCCAGGAACACAAAAACCTCAGCAACAGCGAACAGGCCCACGATCGCCACAAGAAAATCGATGCCGTCCAGCAGGTGCAGATTGCCATGGCTGAACCGCGGCACGCCCGAGCCATCCTGCCCGATCATTGCAATGCCTAGGCCGATCAACGACGCCAAAGCCGCCTTCGCCTGATTGTTCGACGCCATGCCGCCCAGCGTTGAAAACGCCAGCAGATAAAGCGCGAAATATTCAGCAGGACCAAACTGATACGCCAGCCGCGCAAGGTAAGGCGCCAGCAGCATCAGCCCGATAGTTGCAAGAAATGCACCGACGAAAGAGGCCACACCCGAGATCACAAGCGCATCACCCGCGCGACCTTGCTTGGCCATCGGGTAGCCATCCAGCGTTGTCATTAGCGCGGGCTCATCGCCAGGGATGTTAAGGAGGATCGAGCTGATCCGCCCGCCGTACATTGCGCCATAGTAGACGGACGTCATCAACACCAAGGCCGATGTTGCATCAAGGCCAAGCGAGAATGTGATAGGAATAAGGATCGCCACGCCGTTCGACGGGCCAAGGCCCGGAAGCGCGCCAATAATTGTGCCCAGAAAACAGCCGATCACGGCAAGCATCAGCGTGTATGGCGACAGCGCCACACCAAAGCCGATGGCCAGATTGTTAAGAAGGTCCGCCATTTATAGCCACCCTTTCGGCACGGGCTGCAACCCAAGATCAAGCGCATAGCGGAACAGAATGAAAAGCCCGATTGAAAGTCCAACACCGGTTACGGCGGCCTTCAGCGGCTTGCCGGAAAGCTGCCAGCTTAGAATGCTCGCCGCGATAGCCGTCGGAATCAAAAAGCCCAAGGGCTTTAAAGCGTATGCGTAAGCGACCAGCACGATCACTGCAAAACCGATGGTCAAAAGTGCTGTAAACGGAGGCCAGTCTGCTTCCGGGTCAGGCCGCAAGATCATCACGACCGAGCACAGCATGACGCCAACCGCGATGATGTAGGGGAAGAGTTTTGGCCCCATAGGGTCAGGAAAAAGCGGCACCTGAATTGTGCGGGCGCTAAGGATATACCCCAGCGCCACGACAATCATCACCGCACCAAAGATGCGGTCCGACGTCACTGGATTACGCCGATCTCTTTGGAAAGCGTCACGGTGTCAGCAATCACGCCATCCACCCAGCTTTGGAAATCGCCACCAACTTTGGTGAACGGTGCCAGACCGTTTGCGGCCATGGCTTCTTTCCATTCGGCGCTGTCAGCAACGGCCTGCAGCTTGGCACCCCATGCTTCAAAGTCCTCGTCCGAGATATTCTTCGGCACATAAAGACCACGCCAGTTCACGGCGACAACATCAAAACCTTGCTCTTTTGCGGTTGGGATGTCGTCAAAGCCCGGCACGCGCTCTTCCGTGAGAACGGCAAGTGCTTTGACCTCACCAGACTGCAAGAAGCCGACAATTTCTGACATGTCGCCAGTCATGCCGGTGGTAAAACCACCAACAGTCTGAGTGATCGCATCTGCGCCGCCGTCGACACCGATGTACTTGATCGAGCGGATGTCATCGATGCCGTGCTCTTTGGCCAGCATCAGCACTTTGAGGTGGTCAAAACCACCAGCGGCAGAACCGCCGGCAAAAGAAACCGATCCCGGATTGTTCTTCATCGCATCCATCAAATCGCCCAGCGAGTTAAGCTCGCTGTCAGCGCCCACAACGATAACGCCGGGATCAGCACCGATAGCACCGACAAAGCGTACCTGATCCGCTGTCATGCCCGCATAAGCGTTCTGTGCCAGACGTGTCGCGGTTGCCTGAGAGGCTGCCACGATCAGATCAGCATCGTCAGCGCGTTCGCTGACCACGTGGGTATACGCCAAGCCACCGCCGCCACCGGCCATGTTTGTCACCTGAACAGGTTTGTCCACCTGACCGATGTCGTAAAGGATTTTGCCGATCTGGCGGCAGGTAAAGTCCCAGCCACCGCCCGGGTTGGCGGGTGCGATGCATTCGGCGGCAGACGCCACGCCGCCTACAAGGCAAAGCGCAGCCGACAGGCTTACGGCCCTAAGGTCGATTTTCATTGGTATTCCTCCCATTTGACACGGCGGTCTACGCCGCTCATTGTCAGAAAACTTTACGCACCTGACACAAACCTGTCACGGGTCAAGTTTCTGGACGCTCATGCGCTTTTTGTTGATAGAAGATAATGCCAACCTTGCCGGTGCCGTCGTGGAGCGCCTGCAGCTTGATGGCCATGCGGTGGATCATGCCGGCACCCTGGACGACGCCAGCGCGTGTGTAGAAGCGGCGGACTACGACTTGATATTGTTGGATATTATGCTGCCGGATGGCGACGGTCGCAGCTTTTTACAGTCGCACCGTAACGCGCGTAAAAGCACACCGATTATTGTCACAACAGCCCGGTCCGAGGTGTCCGACAGGGTCAGTCTATTGGACCTCGGCGCGGATGATTACATCACCAAACCTTTTGACTTCTCCGAGTTGGAAGCGCGCTGTCGCGCCGTTTTACGCCGCCGTGGCGGGGTTGCTGCCAACCGCCGGGCCTTTGCGGGTGCAACCCTTGATTCGTCGTCTGGAACGCTGGAAGTCGCGGGCGAAACGCTGAGCTTGCGCAATCGCGAGCTACGACTTTTAGAAGTCTTTTTCGCCACCCCGCGGCAAGTCTTTTCCAAAGCGCACCTGATGGACCGTCTTTTCTCGTTCTCCGACGAAGTCGGCGAGAACGCGATCGAGGTCTACGTGGGCCGCATCCGTAAGAAGCTGGAAGGCTCAGATGCACGCATCGAGACCGTGCGCGGCCTTGGCTACCGCTTGGTAGAACAGACGTGACGACCACGACCACAGGATCGATCCGCAGACGGCTTTTTGTTCAACTGGTCGCCATCGCAGCACTATTGTCGGTCACCTTGTTCTTCGTTGTTCGCGCCTTGGCTGAAACCGCTGCAGCAGAAACCCAAGACGGCATCCTCGCCGCTTCGGCCACATCCATCGCCGACGCGCTTGGCTCGGCAGACGGGCAGATTACGCTTGATCTGCCCTACTCGGCACTCTCGATGCTGGGATCTATAAACGAGGACCGTGTTTTTTACCGCGTTATCGTCAATGGCGAAACACTCACCGGCTACAACGATTTGCCCGCGCCGCGAGAGCTGCCAAGCATCTCGGAACACAGCTTTTCAACCTTTGAGTATCGCGGCGACGAGGTGCGCATGGCCTCTGTCTCGCGCACGGTAAGCGCAGGTGGCGCGCCACAAAACGTGCTGATCTCGGTGGCACAAACCCGGCTGGGTCTGGCCGCCATTTCGCGTCGGATCAGCGCCATCGCGACCGCCGCTGGTCTTGGGTTTTTCCTGCTGGCAACGGCGCTTAGCCAACTGGCTGCACGCTCTGCTCTCAGTCCACTTGATCACCTGACCCAATCGGTCACTCGCCGCGGGCCTGCTGACCTGCGCCCGCTTGTGGTCGATACACCGACCGAACTTTCGCCGTTTGTCGATGCGCTTAACAACTTCATCTCCCGCCTGCGTGCCTCGCTTTTGCGCTCTGAAGACCTGATCGCTGAAGCCGCACACCGCGTGCGCACCCCCCTGGCCACAGTGCGCGCCAAGGCTGAAGTCACGCACCGCAAACTGCAAAAACCCGAACACAAGCAAACCATTCGCGAGATGATCCGCGCCATCGACGAAAGCTCACGTTCTGCAGGTCAGCTTTTGGACCATGCGATGGTGACATTTCGCACCGACAGCCTGACGCAGGAAACCGTCGACCTGCGCGATCTTGTCCGCGAGACCAGCGCGCGACTGGAACCTGCAGCGGAATTGCGTGATGTAACACTGCGCGCCGTCGTCCCAAAGTCCGGCGTTTCCATTCAAGGCGACCGTTTGCTTTTGCAAAGTGCGCTGCAAAATATCCTCGACAACGCGATCAAATATTCGCCTGACGACAGCGCGATTGAGATCATGCTTACCCAATCAGACGCCATTCATCTTTCCGTAAATGACCATGGCCGGGGCTTTGGTGATGCGGATGTCGATACACTGAAAACCCGCTTTGCGCGTGGTGCAAATGTCGATGACATCGTGGGCTCAGGCCTTGGTCTCACTATCGCAGACGAGGTTGCACGCGCCCATGGCGGCAATCTGGAAATTGGAACAAACGAAAGGGGCGGCGCATGCGTCTCACTTGTCTTACCGTTGCATTAGTTTGGTTATGCTTCTCCGCTCATGCCTTTGAAATAGAGGAACAAGTCCTCTACGAAGCATCGCCGCAGGGTAGTCTTCTGACCATCATTTCCACGGCCGATCGCGATGTGTTTGAACCAATCATTCTGGCCTTCCAAAAGCAAAACCAAACAATCAGCGTTGACTACACAATCACCGGCACAACCGAGTTGATGAAAGCCATCTCGGAAGAGAAGGCCCAATTCGATTTGGTTATTTCCTCGGCGATGGATCTGCAAACCAAACTGGCCAATGACGGCTTTGCCCGCAGCTATAGCTCGCCGGCAACCCAGGCGCTGCCTGATTGGGCAAAATGGCGAGATCAACTTTTTGCTTTCACGCAGGAGCCTGCGGTTCTTATCGTCTCAAAAAAGGCCTTTCCGGACGGCAACATCCCCACCTCACGCGGTGATTTGATCGCTTTGCTGCGTGATGCCCCCGAACGTTTCCGTGGCCGCATCGGAACCTATGATGTGCGCACGTCTGGTTTCGGCTACCTGATGGCAACCCAGGACGCGCGCATCTCAGAAACCTTTTGGCGCCTTTTGGAAGCAATGGGTCGACTAGAAGCGAAACTATATTGTTGTTCTGGGGATATGCTGCGCGATGTGCGCGAGGGCAAACTCGCGCTGGCCTATAATGTGCTGGGGTCATATGCCGAGGCACAAGCAAGCCCGAATGATGGCGTCGAAATCGTTGTAATGCGCGACTTCGCCAACATAATGCTGCGCACTGCGTTAATAACAAATTCCGCCCAAAACGCGCAAGACGCTGAAACTATGATAGATTTCCTGACCCGCTTGCGCCAGCGTGACGATCTGGTCAAAGCTTCAGGCCTGCCTCCGATCGATAACGTAGCGCTGCAAGATGACATTGCCTTGCGCCCCATACGTCTTGGCCCCGGTCTTTTGGTGTTTCTGGATCGGCTAAAGCGCGACAGTTTCCTGCGCAATTGGGAGGCCTCGATCACTCAGGATTAGGCGGAAAAACAGCACTATCCCTTGACCTGCCCGTCCCTTCGCCTCAGGTAGTGCGACAGACATTCCCAACAAACCTGAGAGGGGCACGCCAATGGCTTTCGAACTTCCAGACCTTCCTTACGCACACGATGCACTTGCCGGTAAAGGTATGAGCGCGGAGACGCTTGAGTACCACCACGACCTGCACCACAAGGCCTATGTCGACAACGGCAATAAGCTGATTGCTGGCACCGAGTGGGACGGCAAATCGCTCGAAGACATCATCACCGGCACATATGACAGCGGTGCTGTTGCGCAAAACGGCATTTTCAACAACATCAGCCAGCTTTGGAACCACAACCAGTTCTGGGAGATGATGGGCCCCGGCGATGCTGGCATGCCGGGTGAGTTGGAAAAGGCGCTGACCGAGAGCTTTGGCTCGGTCGATGAGTTCAAATCACAGTTCTCTGCCGCAGGCGCTGGTCAGTTCGGCTCTGGCTGGGCCTGGCTGGTGAAAAATGCTGACGGCTCGCTGGCGGTGACAAAGACAGAAAATGGCGTCAACCCGGTCTGCTTTGGCCAAACCGCCCTGCTAGGTTGCGATGTGTGGGAGCACTCCTACTACATCGATTTCCGCAACAAGCGCCCTGCTTACCTGACCAACTTTCTCGACAATCTGGTCAACTGGGAAAACGTCGCAAGCCGTATGTAAGGCGACACATCACCCATGCTCTTAAAAGGCGCGCTCTTGCGGCGGGCCTTTTGTTTCAAGCTCTCACGCTTCTGCAGGAGCACCGAAAATGGAAAGCGGCACACGGCCTGTCAAAGGCACGCGCAAGATGATTGCCAATATGACCCCGGTGCTTCAGCCGGGCGTTTTCGTCTTTTGTGCTATGCTCAATCGCGATGACACGGGGCATGCGATGAGCAAGGCCAAAGCGATGTTCATCGAGGACGAGGGCCTTTCGTTGATCCTGCCTAAGTCTGACGCCGATGCACTTGGTCTTACATACGACCAAAAGATGCGGCAGATCACCTTGATGGTGTTCTCTTCCGTCTCGGGCGTAGGTCTGACCGCGGCTGTGGCCAAGGCATTGGCCAAAGAACGCATTTCAGCAAACATTGTGGCGGCGACCCATCACGACCATATCTTTGTGCCGTCAAAACATGCCGACACGGCGATCAGAACCCTGCGCGCCTTACAGGAACAGGCGCGCGCCGAAGAAAGATGACGGATAAGACACTGTCATTCGCCGTCCTTCTGGCCGCCATCGCCTTTGCTGTGGTCCCGTTTTTCACCAGCTTCAACGGCTATGGACCGGACGCCTTCCCCATCCCGCAAATTGACCCACCCGCGCAACCGGCGGGCTATGCCTTTTCGATCTGGGGCGTGATTTACATCTGGCTGATCGTCTCTGGCGTTATAGGAATGACACGACAGCTACCGACCCGAACGTGGTATCGGGCGCGTATCCCGCTTTTGATGTCGCTGCTTGCAGGTGTCGCATGGCTGCCGGTGGCGGAATCCAACCCGATTGCTGCAACGTTTCTAATCTGGTTCATGCTGATCACGGCACTTTTGGCCCTTGCGCGCGCTCCCAAGGAAAATCGCTGGGCCTTTCGCGCTCCGCTGGGCCTTTATGCCGGATGGCTGGGCGCCGCCAGTTGGGTATCGGTGGCACTTGTTGGCGCTGGCTTTGGCGTTCTCTTTGACGCCACGACTTGGGCAATCATCATTATCGTGGCTGCAACTGCGCTTAGCACTGGTGTCTTGTTACGGCTGCCTGCAATCCCTGAATTTGGTGTGGCTGTCATTTGGGCACTTGTGGCCGTGGTGGTAAAGCAAGGCTTTTCGACAACTCCGGGCGTGCTGGCCGCTGTCGGGGCTGCGTGGCTCGCCCTTCTGACTGTTCGGCATATCGTTTCGCTCAGGCAATAGGGGAATTTTCGTTGAACGAAAATTTAGAAAGCTCTTCCAAAGAGTTTTCCCCTCTTTCCCCCAAGTGCGGCCTCTTTTAAGAAGCAGACGCGCAGGCCAAAGGGGACAAGATGAACGATCCAGCAATCACCGAAGACATCATTGCAGCGCACGGGTTTACGCCCGACGAATGGGCCGAAGTCCTCTCTATTTTAGGCCGCGAGCCAAACTTTACCGAGATGGGCATTTTCTCGGCGATGTGGAACGAGCATTGCTCCTACAAGTCCTCAAAAAAATGGCTGCGTACCCTGCCCACGACAGGACCCCAGGTTATTTGCGGCCCCGGTGAGAACGCAGGCATCGTCGACATCGGAGACGGTCAAGCGGTTGTTTTCAAAATGGAAAGTCACAATCACCCCTCCTACATTGAGCCTTACCAAGGTGCTGCAACCGGTGTGGGAGGCATTCTGCGCGACGTTTTCACGATGGGTGCGCGTCCAATTGCGGCGATGAATGCACTTAGCTTTGGTGAGGTCTCTCACCCCAAAACCAAACGTTTGGTGGCGGGTGTTGTTGAAGGCGTCGGCGGTTATGGCAACGCCTTCGGCGTGCCCACGGTGGGCGGCGAGGTGCGCTTTCATCCCGCGTATAACGGCAACTGTCTGGTCAATGCGTTTGCCGCAGGACTGGCCGATGCTGACAAGATTTTCTATTCCGCTGCCTCAGGCATCGGGATGCCGGTCGTTTATCTAGGAGCCAAAACCGGGCGCGACGGCGTTGGTGGTGCGACCATGGCGTCGGCCGAATTTGACGATAGCATCGAAGAGAAACGGCCCACCGTGCAGGTCGGCGACCCGTTCACCGAAAAGCGCCTGCTTGAGGCCTGTCTGGAGTTGATGGCAACCGGTGCCGTGATCTCGATCCAGGACATGGGGGCCGCGGGCCTGACTTGTTCCGCGGTAGAAATGGGCGATAAGGGCGGGCTTGGCGTTAAGCTCAACCTCGATGCCGTCCCGCAGCGCGAAGAGAACATGACGCCTTACGAGATGATGCTTTCAGAATCTCAGGAACGCATGCTCATGGTGCTCAACCCCGAGCTTGAGGCGCAGGCCAAGGCGATCTTTGATAAATGGGACCTCGACTTTGCCATCGTCGGAGAAACGCTGGCAGACGATCACTTCGTAATCGAACACAAGGGCCAAATCGTCGCCGATCTGCCGCTCTCAAAACTGTCGTCCACGGCGCCCGAATACGATCGCCCGCATGTGCCGACGCCGCTTGCAGCCCCCTACAATGTCAGTATCGACACTACCCCTATAGCCGCTTTGAAGGCCCTGATCGCCTCGCCCAATTACGCGCGCAAACACTGGGTCTGGCAGCAATACGACAGTCAGGTGATGGCCGACACAATTCAGCCTCCAGGGCTTGGGGCTGGCATCGTGCGCGTGCATGGCACCGCCAAGATGCTTGCCTTCACATCTGACGTCACCCCGCGGTATGTAAAAGCAAATCCACATGAAGGTGGCAAGCAGGCGGTAGCCGAGGCGTTCCGCAACCTTTGCGCCGTTGGGGCCAAACCGCTGGCAACGACCGACAATCTGAACTTCGGCAACCCCGAAAAGCCCCAGATCATGGGCCAGCTTGTGGGTGCCATCCAAGGAATTGGCGAGGCCTGTCTGGCTCTCGATACACCCATCGTCTCCGGCAACGTCTCGCTTTACAACGAAACCGACGGCGAGCCGATTTTGCCCACGCCCACCATCGGCGCGGTCGGATTAATCGCGAACCCCGATGATCTGATCGCGGGCACCGCGCAGGAAGGCGATTACGCGCTTTTGATCGGGGAAACCACGGGGCACCTTGGCCAATCCGCGCTTCTTGCCGAAGCGAATGGGCTTGAGGCAGGAGACGCACCACAAGTTGACCTGACCGCTGAACGGCGCAACGGAGATTTCCTGCGCACCAATGGTGCAATGGTTCATGCGGCAAGCGATCTCTCTGACGGCGGTCTCGCCCTTGCCGCTTTTGAAATGGCCGATACGGCGGGTCTGGGCGTCACGCTTGATGACACCGACATCGCCCAGCTTTTCGGCGAAGATCAGGCGCGCTATCTTGTGGCCTGCGGATTTGATCAGGCCGAGGCGCTGATGACAGCTGCGGGGCAAGCAGGCGTTTCGATCAAGCAAGTCGGCCGCTTTGGAGGTGATACAGTCACATTTGGAGGCGACACCGCTACGCTTACTGAGTTGAGCGCGCTTTACCGAAGCAGCTTTGCGGACGCTGTCGCATGACGGGCACACCGGTCGACCTTGACGCTTGGCCGCGTGCCGAACAGTTCCGGTTCTTCCGCACGTTTGACCGTCCGCACTACGCCACGACCGTCCGGGTCGATGTCTCTTGCCTTATGGCCGCGCGCAAGGTGCAAAACCTCTCGCCCTTCCGCCACGCACTCTATGCCATCGGGGCGGGCCTGCACACGGTGCCCGAGTTGCGCATGCGGTTTCGCGGCGATGTCGTCACGCGCTACGACCGCCTGATGCTTTCGCCGACAATCCCGCTCGACAATGGCGATTTCCGTTACACCTATCTTAGCTTTAATCCAGATCGTGCCGCGTTTGATGCCCACACGCAGGCAAAGATCGAAGAGGTTCGCGCAGGTGCCCCTCTCAACGCCAACGATGGCACGATCCAGGATGTGGCCTATCTGTCGTGCCTGCCCTGGCTCGATTACACTTCGCTCGACAACGCCCTGCCCGGCCCCGACGACTGCATACCGCGCGTCAGCTGGGGCAAGATCGTGCCCAAGGGCGATGGCTTTGACATGGCGATGACCATTCAGGTGCACCACGCGCTGGTTGACGGGCTTCAGGTCGGCCAGTTCTTTGAAGCCACGCAAAATGCGCTGAATGACATGTGACTGTCGCGCAAAACGTGCGCAATTCGCCGGTTTTTTGCCGTAATTCACGATTATCGCTTCTTTCAAAACCATTTGAGAGAGAGCCAATGAAACGCATATTTTGCCTGATCACCCTGTTTCTTGCCGCCTGCGCGCCCACACCCAAAGGGCCGCCTGTGCCAATCAAAACGGTCTATGCCGAAAATCAGGGCAAGCTTTGGGAATGCGCCAATTACGATGCCTCCGCGCAAACCTGCGAGGCGCTGGCGAAACGCGCGCTGCGCCGCGACAGCGTGGCCTATGACATGACGCTCCTGATGCCAAAACTTCCAGGCATTCCGGGGCGCGCAAAGATCAACGTACAGGCCGCATTCAAGGTACAGGGAAACGCTTACTGCGGCCGGTTCAACAACGCGCGTTACCGGGTCACCGGCGTGCCTGCCGAGGTGGCAGCCAGTCTTGCCCAAGGCCTGAGACAAGAGATGGTCAAGGAAGGCGAGGTCTGCACGCGCTATTATCGCAACGGCCCCGATGGCTATATCAGCGAGACGACCCGGCGTGACGGCACGCCGATCGATGACGGTGTCGGACGTGTCAATTTCTTCACCCGCGCCCCGGCACTGCGCCCCGTCAGCCTGTTCTAACGCTACCAATCATCCAGACCCAAAAGCTTTCGCCCCAGCGGCGAAAGCTTTGCAGGCCCGCCGTTGTTGGCCTTTTCCCATCCCCTTGGATCACCGGGAAAATCGGGGCGATTGGGCGGCTCCATCTCGCGCCACAACCGCACACGCTCAGTGCGTTCTTCCGCATTGTCATGATCAGCTGGATACATCGAGATGTACTGCGCCATGCGCACGCGGCCGTCAGAGAAATTTGGCCGCACCCCATGCGCCAGAAGCGAATTGAAGATCATCAGATC